>CALEHF010000456.1 GCA_937876125.1 uncultured bacterium | reverse complement strand
GAGCCAGAAACAGATCTCCGCTGCAATGCGCACCGCTCAAGATCAAATCAACGCTCAAGTCACCGAGACGACGCGGCGCTCCCAGGAAACGATCGATCGAGCCTTCAAGGACGGATTCGAAAAGGGCGAGCGCGAGGGGCGCGACGCGGGGACGAGGAATGGCTTCGAAACCGGCTACTCCGAAGGGCTCGAGAAGGGGCTGCTCGAGGGGCGCGACAAGGCGTACACCGAGCACGCGACCCGGCTCGAAGAGGGGACCGCGCATCTCGTTCCGACCCTCGAATCCCTCATTGAACAGATCACAAGGGAGAGCATCGTTCGCCGCGAAGCAGCGCATCGAGATCTGCTCGAGCTCGCGATCGAAGTGGCGCACCGCGTGATTCGCCGTGAAGCGGCGGCGCCCGATCCTGTGATCGTCGAAATTTTGCACACGGCGATCGATCGGATCGAGAATCGTCACTCGCTCAGCATTGAGATTCATCCCGACGATCGTAAGGCGGTCGAAGAACACCTCGCCGGGCTGGCCGATCGCCTTCTCGGTGAAGCATCGATCACCATCGTCGAACGTCCGGAGCAAGAGCGCGGCGGTTGTCTGGTGCGCACCGAAGCCGGGACCGTGGATCAAACGATCGAGACCCAGCTCGCTCTCATCGAAGAGCGGCTCATCGGCGAGTCGGAGGTGAGAGCGTGACCGTCTTCCGCCGAGCGATCGAATCCGTGCGCGACCTCGACCCGGTCAGGGTGACCGGGCGGGTGCGTCGCGTCGTGGGGTTGGTCGCCGAAGCGGAGGGGCTCCCTCTGCCGGTCGGTGGGGCGTGTCGCATTCGATGCAGCCAAGAATCAGGACGCGAACTCGACGCCGAAGTGGTTGGATTCCGCGATGGCCGCACGCTCCTCCTTCCCTTCGGGCGTCTCGAAGGAGTCGCGCCCGGGGACCGAGTCACCTACAGCGGCTCCAAGCTCGACGTCCCCGTTTCGCGCTCGATGCTGGGGCGCGTGGTCGACGGGCGGGGAGTTCCGATCGACGGACTGAGCCCGATTCGGGCAGAAGTGCGTGTTCCTGCCGATGGTATGCCGGTCGCACCGATGCGTCGCCAACGGATCACCGAGCCGCTCGGGACCGGCGTGCGCGCGATCGACACCCTGCTCGCCTGCGGCAAGGGGCAGCGGATGGGAATCTTCGCGGGCAGCGGGGTCGGTAAATCGACGATCCTCGGCATGCTCGCCAAGCGATGCGATGTTCCGATCAGCGTGATCGCTCTGGTCGGTGAACGGGGTCGGGAGGTGCGAGAGTTCATCGAGCGCGATCTCGGTCCGGAGGGGCTCGAGCGCTCGATCGTGGTCGTCGCCACCAGCGACGACCCGCCGGTCATGCGCCTTCGTGCGGCCCGCACCGCCACTTCGATTGCCGAGTGGTTCCGCGACCAAGGTGAGGACGTGCTGCTCCTGCTCGATTCGCTGACTCGGGTCGCCCTCGCCCAACGGGAGGTCGGCCTCTCTGCGAACGAACCTCCGACCACGCGCGGCTATCCACCCTCCGTCTTCACACTCCTGCCGCAGCTCCTCGAGCGCACGGGGTCCGGTGAGCACGGAACCATCACGAGCTTTTACACCGTGCTTGTCGAAGGGGACGACCTCCACGACCCGATCGGTGACGCTGTGCGCGGCATCCTCGACGGGCACATCTGGTTGTCGCGTCGCATGGCGTCGCGCGGTCACTTCCCGGCGATCGACATTCTCGAAAGTGTGAGTCGCGTGATGCCAGAAGTGGTGGACGAGCAGCACGCCGTGGCGGCACAGCAAATCAAGGAAGATCTCGCCCGCGCCCGCGACGTCGAAGACTTGGTGCAGCTGGGGGCCTACGTGCGCGGGCAGGATGCGCGGACCGACGGAGCCCTCGACCGCCTGCCCGCCATCGAAGCGCTCCTCTGCCAACACGCAGAGGAGCTGAGTACCCGCGAAGAAGCGATTCAAATGATGCACGCGGTCGGAGCGCCTCGTCGAAAAACCCCGGCGCCCCGCATCTCCTCCGGGCCCAAAACTCACGGTGTTCGGCCCGAAGGGCCAGTGAGCGCCGCGACTCCAGCGAACGATGCCCCGATGAGCGCTGAGAGGAACGTGCGATGAAAGCATTCCGCTTCCGTCTCGAGGGGCTCTTGCGTGCGCGCAAGGTCGAAGAGGATCGCTGCCTTCAAGCACTCCGCGTGCACCAAAGTGCCCTCGCGGGAGTCACTGAACGCAAGCTACAGCTCGAAGATGAGCGTGAGCGTACTCTGAATTCGCTCCGCGGAATCGAGACCGGCGAGCTCGAGATGGAAGATCTCATGCGCCACCGCCGCTATCTCGTCGCCCTCGACAATCGCAGCCGGGAGGTCGAATCAGAAATCATCCGACTTCGCCACGAGATGCGCGGCGCTCAAGCCAGAGCGGAGACAGCCGTCCGCGAACGTCAGCTGGTTGAGCGGCTGCGCGAGCGTCGCAAAGAGGAACACGATGTCGAGCAGCGTCGCCGCGAAGTGCGCGAGTTCGATGAGATCGCGAGCGGGGCATACGCCCGCTCCAGTGCGGACCGCCACCCAGAGATCGGCATCGGGAACGCCCAGGAGCGCCGGACCAGCGGGAGCGGAGGCGTGACGAAATGAAGAAGCTGCTGCGGGGAGCGACGACGCTATGGTGCGTGGTCTGTGGATTGATCGTGCCGCCGGCCATCTTAGGGGTCGCGCTCGCGCAATCGATGGGGGTCCTCGACCTCCACTCCGTGGTGGATCGGTTCGTTGGATCTGCTTCTGGCGAGGCGGGTGCGGACGAGCAGGGGATCGTTCCCGTGAGCGCCGACCTGGACGCGGGTGAGCCGATGCCACTCGAAGCCTATGCTTGGCGGCGTCACCTCGGAACTCTCGATGCTCGGGTCGAGGCAGAGAGCGCCCTCGTTACCGCGCGCGAGATCGAAGTGAAAGCGCGCGAAACGGCACAAATAGAAGTCGCCACCGGGATCGCGCAGTTCCTCTCGAATCTCTTCGAAGTTCCGGTTTCGCCGGAGTCTGTGATCGACGATCCGAGTCAGTGGCGCGATCGCCTGCTGGCGCGGACCGACTCCGAGGCCGAACGTCCGCGCCTCCTCAAAATGCTGCAGACCGTCGAGAAAGATGCCTTGGCAGAGATCTTGGCGACCCCCGGAGCGTCGAATGGAATCGACGAGTACACGGTGACCCGGCTCATGGAAGAGCTCCCCCCCGCCCGTGCGGGTGAGGTGATCACCGAACTCGGCCGCCGGGATCCGGCTCTCGCCGCGCGCATTATTGCGCGCCTCGAGAAGAGAACCGGATCCTCGCCTAGCGTGGAAGATTCCGCCCAATGAAGGTGACGACCATCACCACACCGATCGACGCGCTCATGCCTCAGCGCTCCGTAGCGAGCGACGAGAGCGCTATGAGTTTCCCGGACACGCTCCGTGAAGCGCGCGTCGGTTCAGAGACCGAGCGCACGCGTGCCGACGGAGTGCGCACCGTACGATCCGAGCGCGAGGATCGAGCCGAACGCGCTCGCGAAACGGATTCAGAAGAGACCTCCGTCGAAGGGGTCGAAGAAACCGGGCACGAGGTCGACGATGAGTCGGCGAACTCGACCGGGTCCGAGTCGGACACGAGTGAATCGACAGTGCCGAGCGAAACCGCGGTGCTGGCTGTTCCGCTCCTGACCTCCCTCACTGGGGGGACGATGGAGCCGGTCACCGGTGGAGGACTGCTGACAGACCTCCCGGCGACCCCGGTCGCGACCGTCGCGTCTTCGATCCAGTCGGAGACTTTGGCGGCGGCCCCCCTCGAGGTTCCTGTCCCGGGGCTCACCGAACAGGGGAAGAGTTTTGCCAAACCAGCAGCGGTGATCACCGAAGAGACCGCACTCGAAACGAAGACCCTCGAGACCCATGCGACGACATCCGGCGCTTCCACGGGAACGAAGACGACCGAAGGGGAAACGGCCGTCCTCCCCTCTCGTGGAGAGCCGAATGTCGCCGCGGGAGAAGGGGCGCCTCTTGCGGCTCGGGAAGCGGGCGCCGCGAGCGCCGCCGGTACGGCTGGCGAATCGAGCTGGTTCCGAGCGGGGCAAAGTGACACCGGCGAAACCGCCCGTGCTTCCTTCCACCTCCTCGACGGTGCCGAGAGCGCGGAAGCGGAGACGCGCAGCGAGATTTCGATTCCGCGCGTAGCAGCGACCGGAGCAGAGAACAAGGCCGCGAACGCGACGACCCAAGCCCGTGTCGACGGGGGGGCGCCGGAGTCGATCGCCCCGACGAGCGCGGTGTCGGGAGCGACGAGCGCGACTCCGCTCTCCGCGGCGGCCGCGACCCGCGCTGCCAGCGAGGTCATCTCTACCGACCCCGCCGACCCGAGCGTGCTCGCGCGTCGAATCTTCCGTTCGGTGCGCCGCAGTCTGGCCCGCGGAGAACATGAACTGACCCTCCGTCTCGACCCCCCGCGACTCGGTCGCGTCGACGTCGATCTCAAGGTCAATCCTGAGAGAATCGGGATTCGCTTTGTCGTCGAGTCGGAAGAAGTGCGCGACACCCTGCGCGCTCACATCGACGAGCTGCATCGTTCCCTTGACGGTCAGGGCTTCCGCGCAGACTCGGTGGAAATCGACCTGCGAGAAGAAACCACCGACGGCGATCGAACGTCGTCGCGTCAAGGTTCGAAGCAGAGCGATGGCTCTGGAGAAGCAATCGGCGAGAACTCGGTCGAAGATCGTGAGTTACGCCTGTGGCACCTCGGCAAAACAGTCGATCTCAAAGGATAGGAGGCGTCATGGATGGAATCACGAATACGACGAGTTCGATCAGCACCCCGATCTCCCAAGCGGGGAGTCAGGGAGGGATTCTCGAACAGGACGACTTCCTCAAGATCATGATCGCCGAGATCTCGAACCAAGATCCGTTCGAGCCTCTCGACAACCGGGAATTCCTCGGGCAGCTCACGCAGATGCAGAACCTGGAAGCGTCGACGACGATGACGACGACCTTGGCCGAACTAACGGAGAGCCTCGGAGCGCTCAACTTCGGCCAGCAGCTCGCGTCGGCAGGATCCTTGATCGGCCAGAGAGTGACCGGCTTCGACACGCTCGGAAACGAAGTGATCGGCTTGGTCAACCGCTTCCAAGTGGAGGACGGGCAAGCGGTCCTCGGTCTCGTCGGAGTGAGCGGTTTCGGCTCTCAAGAGGACGACACTAACGTGCCGGTGGGTACTTCGATGCGCCTCGATCACGTCTCCGAAGTGCGCGGGATCCTGATCGAGCTTGGGCAGGAGGAGCCTCCCGCGGAGCCCGAGGTACCGGTCTCTGATCCTGACCCGCTCGACAGCGGAGGCACCAACGGCCCCGGCGCCAGCGACGGTGACGGTGACGGTGGCAACAACGACGGCAACAACGACGACAACAACAGCAACGGCGGATAACCCGCTGTCGAGCGCGCCCCGCTGGGGGCACACGGATGACCCGCGCCAAGGAGTGGCGCGCGGTAGGAAACATGGATTGTGCGTAAACGGCATGAACAGAAGGAGTGAGGGAAAGCCATGGCGCTGATTCGATCCCTCAATACCGCCGTTGCTGGCATTCAAGCCCAGCAGTTCCGGATCGAAGTGATCGGGAACAATATCGCGAACGTCGATACGACCGCGTTCAAGAGTTCGCGCGTCGACTTCGCGACGATGATGAGCCAGATGGTTTCACACGGCGTCGCCCCCCAGGGAAGCCTCGGTGGGATCGACCCGACTCAGATCGGCCATGGAGTGCGTGTGGGAAACACCACCGCGAACTTCAACCAGGGGCCGACCGAGGCGACCGGAGTCACTTCCGACCTTGCGATCCAGGGAGACGGCTTCTTCGTCGTCAATGATCAGAATGGCGGAAAGCTCTTCACCCGCGACGGCAGCTTCACGCTGAATCCGTCGAACATGCTCCACGACCCGGCGACGGGATACATCGTGCAGGGGTGGTTGGCAGATGACAACTTCTCGATCAACACCGGCGGAACGCTGCAGAATATCGAGATCCCGCTCGGCCTCGAGACGATCGCGAAGGCGACCGACGTCGTGACGGTGTCGGGAAACCTCGATTCTGACGGTGTGCTGGCGACAGAGGGAACCCGTCTCTTCTCCGATCGCTTCTACGACGACCGGCTCACGAACACCGACCTGATCTCGGCGGAGAATCCGCTCGGACTCGCTCGCGCGACCGCAGACACGCCGCTCGCGAACCTCGTGAGATCGATCGGCGACTTCAATGCCTACGACGGCACCACGGTCGGCATTGCGGGGAGCACGACCAACTTGGTCTTCCCCGAGACCGCGGGCCAACCGACCGGCGTCGCGATCGATCTCTCCGCACTCAAGGGTGGGAACACCCTCCCGGGAGGTTCATTCGTCATCGGGGACCCGCCCCCGACCGGTGGCACCACGCTCGGCGAATTCATGGGATTCCTCGAACGGAACTTCGGAATCAACACCGGAACATTCAACGGTTCCCAGCAGACCGAGCACACGATTTCCTTCCAGCGCCGCGACCCGTTCACGGATGAAGTACTCAACGGGATTCTCGGGCCGAATGCCGGTGGCCCCGACGACATCCGCTCTCTCTCGAGCATTACTGACAACGGACAGAACTTCCGCGGCGTGGTGCAGGGGGACTTCATCCGTTTCAGCGGCGGATCCGCGGCTGGCCAAATCGCTGAGATCGTCTCCGTTACTGCGTCGACCCCGGGCGGCGCGCTCGACACGTTGACCTTCCGCACGGATGGGTTCAACTCGCTCACGATCCTTCCGTCGGAGGGCAGCACCTACGCGATCCACGCCTCGGCTGGCGTCGCGATCGGCCAAGACACCAAAATGCTCACCGTCGATGGCGCCTCGGCGACAGTGACGGTGGGGGCTCCGGTCACCACCGCTGCCGTTCGCTCCTTCATCGTTTCCGATAGCGCGGTGACCAGCTTCGCCGCCGATTTCGGAATCAAGAAAGATCAAGAAGTTCAATTTCTCTCCGGCGGAATCCTGGTGAGCGGTCGGATCTCCGCTGTCGATCCGAACGGAACCGACTTCACGGTGAGCTTCGACGCGACCCTCGCCCAGGACCCCGATGCGGGGACCTCGTTCACAATCTTCGATCCGGTCGCGGGCACCATCGAAATCGCGGGCAACGTGGGCGAGTCGAACAACATCTCAGGGCTCGAGTTCGTTTCCGGAGGACAGGTGAAGAACCTGTTCATCGCGCCTCCGACCCAGAGCGCGGTCGGTGAATCGGAAATCTTGCGGACCACCGTTTTCGATTCCCTCGGGACTCCGCGTCAGATTCAGGTGACCTTCGTCAAAGAGGGAACCACCTCGAACGGCCCGAGTGTGTGGCGCTACTTCGCGGAATCCGCAGACGATGCCGACCTCGATCGCTTGGTCGGATCGGGAACCGTGCACTTCGGTTCGAACGGTCAAGTCATCGCGACCGGCATGCCGGAAGAGATGGTCACGATCGATCTCGAATCGACTGCAGCGCAGTCCGATGGCGCGGAGACTCCGTTCACTTTCGAACTCGATCTTTCCCGCCTGACCCAGTTCGCGACGGTCGATTCCGAAGTCGCTTCGCGCCAGGATGGCTTCGAGGGTGGAACGATGGACGACTTCGCGGTCGGCACGGACGGGCTGATCACTGGGATCTTCTCGAACGGACAGACCCGCACGATCGGCCAAGTCGGGGTCGCACGATTTGCGAACCCGAACGGGCTGACCGACGAGTCCGCGAACTTCTACTCTGCCGCGCCGAACTCCGGGGAGCCTCAGATCGGTGTCGCGGGCAGTTTCGGCCGCGGAACCATCGCCTCCGGCTTCCTCGAAGAGTCGAACGTCGATCTCGCTCAACAGTTTACCGACCTGGTGATCGGGCAGCGGGCGTTCCAAGCGAACGCACGAACGATCTCAGTGTCGGACGAAATGCTTCAGGAGCTCGTGAACCTGATCTAGCCGTAGATCGAGGCGCGAGGATGAGACAGAGAGGAGAACGATCGTGATCAAGCTGACTCGGCTCAACGGAACGGAATTCCTGTTGAACTGTGATCTGATCAAGTGCGTCGAAGAGAAGCCCGACTCGGTCGTGACTCTGCTCAGTGGTGAGAAGATGGTCGTCAAGGAAGATACCGACGCCATTGTCTCGCGAGTCGTCGAGTATGGCCGGTTGCTCCGAGCGTTCGCGCCAGCGTAACCAGCCTCACTCAATGCCGCTTGTACTAGAAATGACTGTACCCACGAGCTGACACTTGGTGGGGACAGGGACAGAAATCGCAGAGGGGATCGCCCGGCCTTCGCTCCGTGAGCGAAGACGAGGTGGAGAGGCACGATGGACCTTTCGACGATCATCGGACTCATTTTGGGGATTTCGCTGGTCCTCGCCGCCATCGGCGGCGGGATCGAGTCCTTCATCGACATCCCATCTGCGCTGATTGTGCTCGGCGGCGGACTCGCTGCCACGCTGACGAGCCTTCCCCTCAAGAAAGTGTTCGGCGCCCCGAAGGTGCTCAAGAACGCTTTCTTCACCAAGAAGGTGTCGAACGCGGAACTTGTCTCGGAAGTGGTTCGCTTCGGAGAGATCGCGCGCCGCGATGGCATTCTCGCGCTCGAGGGTGTCATGGGAGAGGTCGAGGATCCATTTCTCGCCCGCGCTCTTCAGCTCGCGGTCGATGGCTCGGATCCCGAGATCATCGCCGAGACGATGCAGTCGGAGATGGACAATCTTGCGACGCGCCACCGCGGCGGCAAACAGGTCATGGAACTGGTGGGTAAGTACGCGCCTGCGTTCGGCATGATCGGGACCCTGATCGGTCTGGTCCTCATGCTCAACAACATGGATGATCCCGCCAAGATCGCACCGTCGATGGCGGTCGCGCTGTTGACCACGCTGTACGGCGCGATGCTCGCGAACATGGTTGCGCTACCCCTCGCGGACAAACTGCAGACCCGTACCGACGAAGAGCTCGCGCGGATGGGCATCGTCGCGGAAGGGATCATCGCGATCCAGTCAGGCGACAACCCGAGGGTCGTCGAGCAGAAGCTGCAGATCTTCCTACCGCCCGCGGATCGAGTCGCGGCATGAGTAAGAAGAAGCAGAAACAGAAGCAGCCGATCGTCGTCGTCGCAGGGGCCCCCGAGTGGATGGTCACCTTCGGGGATCTGATGTCGCTGCTCCTGACCTTCTTCGTACTCCTGTTCTCGGTCTCAGAGATCAAGAGCGAGAAAATCTACGATGTCGTCGTCGCGTTCCGCAGCTCGTTCGACATCGACCTCGATGCCGAATCGGTGCTCCTCGATTTCAGTGAAGTGGCGCAGATGCTCAGCTCGCTCTCGATGCAAATGCCGGACAAGTCCGAAGGGCATCAGGGGAAGTCGAACAGCCGGGTCGAGAACCCGTTTGGCGACCACGCCTCGATCCATCGGGTGAAGGACGATTTCCACATCGACATCGAAGGAAGCGTGTTGTTCGAGCCCGGTTCATCGCAGCTTGCTGCGGACGGCATCGAGCTGATCGCCGACGTGAGCCGCCGTCTTCGCGGGGGCTACAACCGGGTGAAAGTGATGGGTTACGCTTCGCCGACCGAGGGTGGCATCGACGAAACCACACTCGCCTTTCAACGCGCCCGCGCGGTATTCGACGTTCTTGTGACCCCCGAGGTGGGGGAACCAGGAATCGACCCCGTGCGGCTGGAAATTGGAACGCGTGGGGCGCTCGACCCCCTGCGAGTCCGTGAGCTTCTCGAACCGGAGCGGCGCCTCACGCGCGACCGGGTGGTGATCATTCTCACCCCCGAGCCGGTGCGCGAACTCCAAGAGGTTCAGAGCAAACGAGATGAAGCCCGAGCGAAGGAGAAAAGATGAGCAACAACCCCATCGCCGGAGTCGATCTCGAGGCGGAACAAGTCGTCGAAGAGGAGGCGGAGAAGCCGGTCTCGGCCAAGGGCAAGAAGATCCGTCCGATCTTCGTGGTGTTCGGCGCGATTCTCGTGGTCGAGGCGCTGGTCTTGTTCATGGTGTTCGGTGCCGTGGGTGGGGGGAACCCCGACGAAGAGGGGAGCACTGCCCACGCCGATGAGCAAAGGCCCGACGTCGACGAGGCGAGTCTCGACGCACTCGTGAACCGCGGGTTCATGATGATCGGCGACATCAGCAATCTCGAGCCGGACGCCTCCGATCCGAAACGACTCAGGGAAGTGACCCTGACCGAGATGAAGGTCGTGTTCGACGAGAAGGGGTGGACAGCCCTGCAGACCCTGTTCGGGAAGAACGAGGCCGCTGAAGAGCTGGTGAAGATCGACCTTCAACACCATGTCCGATTGTTCATGAGCAGTCGTGGAGGCGAGCTGATCGTCAGGCGCGGGGACACCGTCGCAGAGGACCTCCGACTGTATTTCCAAGAGCTGAACGAAGACGCCATCGGAGGGCTCAGTCAGCACATCGTCGACATCGGTTTCGGGCGCGTGAAGTCGGCCGCGAGATAGCTGAGAGGACCGAAATGTCGAGCGAAGAGAACGAACCGACGCAGACCCCCGCAGACGGGGACGCTGGTGCGAAGAACGCAGGTACCGAAGGATCCTCCCCGGGAGCTGGGGAGACCGCCGGCATGCCGGCGGCGACTCCTCCCGAGGGACCGAATGAATCCGAAGTTCGTCGCGAACTCGGCATCGGCGGGAGCACGCCCAATGCGCTCGACCCCTCGGAGGTGGAGCGCCTTCTCGAGGGCGCTCTCGAGGGCTACGGCGACATCCTCGCCCAAGTCGATTCGGTCGCGAAGGAGTCCTCGAAGATGGATGCCCCGGTGCCCTCGCGCATTCCGGCACTCGGAGCCGAGTTGATCGATCAGAACCTCGAGCTTCTGCGCGACGTCCACTTGCAGGTAAAGGTCGAGCTGGGACGTGGGCGGATGTACCTGAAGGACATCCTGCGCCTCGGGCAAGGCTCAGTCGTCGAGTTGGAGCGCCTCGCGGGCGATCCGCTCGATATCTACGTGAACGACAAGGTGATCGCCCGCGGTGAAGTGCTCGTTCTGAACGAGAGCTTCTGCATCCGCATCACCGAAGTGTTCAACCCGGAGGAATTGAGACAAGCGATCTAGGAGGCTGTCGACAGCCTCCTCGGATGCCCGCTCTGCGAGCCGCTGACACTCGCTGAGCGAACGACCCCGCAGGACGCGGGACTTTTGCGATCTGAAGGAACGGATCGAGAGGGGACGACATGCAGAGGGGATCGGAGCCGCACCCGGCCGGGCGCTGGCTCGTCGGCGTATTGCTGCTCATCGTTTTGGCGCCCTTCGGGTGGCCCGCGGTGACGCATGCCCAAACCGACACTACCCAGCCCTATGATGCCTCTGCGGATGGGGCTCAACCGGTCGGAGGTCTCGGCGCCTTCGAGCGCGCAGAGACGAGCGGTGACCGCGCATCTGGATTGCGCCGCAGCGGCGAGCGTTCGTATCGTCGCGATGCGACGGAACTGAAGAGCCGCTCGACCGGCGGTCGCTTTCTCCGCACGATCGGCTGGCTTGGTCTCGTGGTCGCGCTGGCCGTGGGAACCCTCCATCTGGTGCGTCGATTCTTGCCGGGCAGCGTTCCCGTGCAGAACCGAAACCTCGTCCGAGTGATCGGCCGCGGTGCGCTCGGACCGAAGCACCAGGTCGTCGTGACCCAAGTGGGGGGGCAAATCCTCATTCTCGGGCTCGCCGGAGAATCGATCGTGCGCCTCGGCGAGATCACAGATCCAGAAGAAGCAATCCGATTGGTGCCGCCCGAGGAGTCCTTCGCAGGGCGGTTCGCGGCGGTTGAAGATGTCTATCCGGAGGAGTCCGAAGAGTGGTCAACGCCGGAGGAGGAAGAACTCACCGACTCGCGTCTCGAGCCGTATCGTCGTGAAGTCGCACGGCTCCAGTCGATGGTCGAGATGTGGCACCGACAAGATCGACTCGATGAGCGGGGGACGGCATGATTGCCACCCTTCGCCCCTCGATTGCCGAAGGGAGGGAGATCTTCTCGGCGAATCGCGCCAGGATCCTCGCTCTGACGGGGCTCGCGGTTCTCGCCGCTGGGATTCTCATCGCGGGAGCCCTCGGCCCCGTGGCGTACGCTGCCGATGGCGATGACATCCTGAAGCGTGCGATCTCCGGTGAGCCCTCCGATATCTCGGTGTCGCTGCGCATCGTTGCCCTCATGACGGTCCTCACCGTCGCGCCCGCACTCCTGCTTCTCACCACCTCTTTCACGCGAATCATCATCGTGCTCGGGTTCGTCCGTCGGGCTCTCGGCACCCAAGAAGTTCCGCCCAACCAGGTCATCCTGGGCTTGGGCCTCATTCTGACCTTCACGGTAATGGCGCCGACTTGGGGCGACATCTACGAGAATGCGCTCGATCCCTACATGCAGAACGAATTGAGCGGCGAAGAGACCATCGACTACTCGGTCACGCGGATTCGTCACTTCATGTACGACCACATCGCGCCGGACGATTTGATGTTGATGGCGGAGATCACCAGCCCCGAATTGGTGGAAGCGTACGCAGCAAGCGATGGGGGTCCGACCCTCGCGTTCGTCGAGTCGCTCCCGACCCGCGCGATCGTGCCCGCATTCGTCCTGAGCGAGCTCGAGCGCGCGTTCGAAATGGGTTTCTTGATCTACCTCCCCTTCGTCGTGATCGACATGGTCATCGCATCGGTCCTGATCTCGATGGGAATGATGATGCTGCCTCCGGTGGTCGTATCACTCCCCTTCAAGATCTTGATCTTCGTCTTGGTCGACGGGTGGGGAAAGATCGTCGAGCAACTGATGTGGAGTTTTCAGGTCTGAAGATCAAAACGCTGCGGGGCGGCAACGCTCGTTTCTGAGACGAAACTGACTTCAATCGTTGAAAGTGAATCATGGACGAATACGGCTGGGTGATCGAGGTAACGCAGGACGCGCTTTGGGTAACGCTCAAGATGGCGCTTCCACTGCTCCTCGTCGGATTGATCGTGGGATTGATGATCAGCATCTTCCAGGCGGTCACGCAGATCCAAGATCAAACCCTGACCTTTGTACCGAAGATCGTTGCGGTGGTTCTGACGATGATCGTGCTGCTCCCCACCCTCCTCCAGTGGATGGTGGAGTACACATACGAGACGTTCGACCAGCTTCAGATGACGTGGGGGGGGTAGTGGTTTTCCGCGTCAGAGACACTCGCGACGAACCGAGGCTGCATGGCGGCTTTGGCAAGGCGCGAGGACGTGGCCGAGAGGGGACGCCAAAATGATGGGGATCCCGCTCGAGACGACCGAGGCGATGGTGGTTTTCCTTCTGGTGTTCTTTCGAATCACCGGAGTGATGCTGTCTGCGCCCCTGTTCTCGAACCGGAGCTTCCCGGTGTCTGTACGCATGTGGTTCGCCGTCGTTCTCGCCATGCTGATGTTTCCTCTCGTTTGGGGGCGCACAGTCGAGGGTGGGCTGGAGTCACTTCTCGATTCGGAGGTCGCCGCGACGCTGGTCGTCATGTCTGAGCTCGCGATCGGCTGGACGATCGGGTGGATCGCTTCGGTGATGGTGTTTGCGATGCAGCTCGCGGGACACGTGCTCGGTCAAGAGATCGGATTTTCGATCGGGGAGGTGTTCGATCCGGTGAGTGAAGGGCAGAGCGCGATCACGACGCAGCTCTTCTTCACGTTGGCGCTGGTTCTGTTCGTCGTCCTTGACGGACCGGATCTGATTGTCCACGCCGTGAATCGATCGTTTGTGGTGATGCCCCCCGGCGGAGTCATTGCCTCGATCGGGCTCGCACCGGCGAGTTCGATCTTCGACGCGGGACTACTGGTGAAGGATGCAGGGAGTGATTTCTTCACCAACGGAGTGACTCTCGCGCTCCCCGGCATGGTCGGATTGATGCTCGCGACGGCGGCGATGGCGATTTTGGCGCGTGCGGTGCCCGAGATGAATGTGTTCATCCTGGGTTTCACGATTCGGATCCTGCTCGGACTGTTTACGACGTGGCTGGTGCTCCCGTTCATCGCGGACGTCTTTGCGGGGTATCTCGAGGTCACCCAGCTGATGCTGGAAGACCTCTTCTTGGTCTGGAAGGGTTGATCCCACTTGGCGGACGAACTCGACAGCGGAGAAAAGACGGAACCGGCCAGCCCGCGCAAGCGGGAGGAGGCGCGCGAGAAGGGTCAGGTGGCACGCAGTGCTGACCTGAACTCCGCGGTCCTCCTCCTCGGTGCTGCCGTAATTCTGTCGATCCTGTCGAAAAGTTTGCTCGTCGCCATGGGTGGATTGATGAATGACGCGTGGGGGGGACTGTCGGATGGAGTGATCTCCTTCGACACCGTGGTCACCGAAGGAGCGGCCGGTTTTGGCGCCCTCCTCAGACTCCTCCTTCCGTTCCTTCTCGGCTTGATGGCTCTCGCCTTGTTGGTGAATGTCCTCCAAGTCGGCTTCCGCATCAGCACCAAACCGCTCGAGCTGGACATCACGAAACTCGACCCGATCAAGGGTGCGAAACGGGTCCTCTCCAAACGGGGTTTCGTGCGCATGTTGTTCGGCTTGGTGAAACTCGGAATCGTTGGGTCGATTCTCTACAACGGCTACCACCAGATCCTCCTCGAGCAATCGGAGCGTCACCTCGCGGGCCTCTTGCACGGCAGCATCGAGAATGCCTGGGGGTACGCGATCAGAGAACTGTTCGGCATCGCGGTTCGCGCGGCGATCGCGCTCCTGATTATCGCGATCCTCGACGTCTCCTTTCAGAAGTGGCAGCACGAACAAGATCTCCGGATGACCAAGCAGGAAGTCCGCGAGGAGATGAAGCGGATGGAAGGGGACCCGAAGCTGAAGGAGCGTCGTCGCCGCGTTCAGCAGCAGCTCGCCCTCCAGCGGATGATGCACGAGATCCCCACGGCAGATGTCGTCATCACCAACCCGACGCATTTTGCCTGTGCGCTGAAGTACGACGAGCAAACTATGGCTGCCCCGCGCCTGGTCGCCAAGGGCCAAGATCACATCGCACACCGGATCCGCGAGCTCGCGATCGAGAACGGAGTGCCGATCGTGGAAGAGCCGCCGCTCGCTCGCTCGATCTTCCAGCTGACAGAAGTGGGGGAGGACATCCCTCCCGATCTCTACCAGTCGGTGGCGGAAGTCCTCTCCTATGTCTATCGCGTCGGTGACCGAACCGCCGCCATGGGACGGAAGGGCGCATGAGCGATCGCATGGCCGCGATCATCGCCCCGATCGGGCGCAACCGGGATCTCGCCCTGGTCGCGGCCCTCATCGGCATCCTCATCGTCATCTTGAAGCCACTCCCGACCGTGGTGCTCGATGTGCTTCTGTCGATCAACCTGACCTTCTCGATCCTGATCCTTCTGACGACCGTGTACGTGAAGCAGGCGCTCGATTTCGCCGTTTTCCCGTCATTGCTCCTGGTCGCGACCCTGTATCGCCTGGCCTTGAACATCGCTTCGACCCGGTTGATTCTCGCGAATGCAGGAGAGGACGAGACCGCGGCCGCCGGAGAAGTGATCAGGCTGTTCGGGGATTTCGTAACCTTGGGGAACCCAGTCGTCGGCTTCATCATCTTCATCGTCTTGGTGGTGATTCAGTTCGTCGTGATCACCAAGGGATCCTCGCGGATCGCCGAAGTCGCCGCGCGATTCACCCTCGACAAGATGCCGGGGCAGCAGCTCTCCATCGATGCCGATCTCAACGCCGGTCTCATCGACGAGCAAACTGCCAAGGGACGTCGCGACCGTATCAACCAGGAAGCGGACTTCTACGGAGCGATGGACGGTGCGAGCAAGTTTGTTCGCGGTGACGCCATCGCCGGAATCATCATCACTCTGATCAACATTGCGGGCGGCCTCGTCATCGGCACCGTCATGAACGGGTGGACCTTCGGGAAGTCGATCCAGACCTTCTCGCTTCTGACGATCGGCGATGGCCTGGTCAGTCAGATTCCCGCGCTGATCATCTCGATCTCGGCGGGTCTCATCGTGACGCGGTCCTCCACTCCCACCAACCTCGGTTCCGATCTCGTCACCCAGCTGTTCGGAAACCCGCGCGCCATCGGCATTACAGCGGGCTTCCTCTTGATCCTGATCCCGGTCGGACTCCCCGCGTGGGTACTTCTCATCGGGGCCGGCATCCTCGGCGGCATGGCCTACTGGATGCGCGGAGAAGCGTCACGCGTCGCACTCGAGGAAGAGCGGGAAGTCGCCGCCACTGCCGAGAACGCCCAGGCCGCTGACCCACGAGAAGTGCGATTGCCGGCCGTCGATCCGCTCGAACTCGAAGTCGGCTACGGACTCGTCAATCTGGTTGATCCCGGCGATGGCGGAGGTTTGCTCCATCGTGTTTCACTGATTCGCGAGCAGCTTGCGGGTGAGCTCGGGCTCGTGATCCCACCGGTGCGGATCCGCGACAACATGCAACTGCGCCCGGGCGACTACATGATCAAGCTCCGAGGTGAGAGTGTGGGGGAGGGCGCGATTCTCCTCGACCATTGGCTTGCGATGGATTCAGGGCTCGGGCTCGAGCCGATCGAAGGGGTTCCGACGAAGGAGCCCGCGTTCGGTATCGAAGCGCTGTGGATCCGCGAGGAGCACAAGGGACGCGCCGAGGCGCTCGGCTATACCGTGGTCGATGTGATCAGCGTCCTCGCGACCCATCTCACCGAAGTGATCCGGGAGCACGCAGCCGAGCTGCTCACCCGGGAAGAGGTGAATCGTCTCGTCGAGAGAACTCAGAACGAATCTCCCGCCGTCGTGAAAGAGGTCATTCCCGATCTCCTCAAGGTGGGACAGGTGCAGAAGGTGCTCCAGGCGCTGCTCCGTGAAAAAGTACCGATTCGCGATCTCGAGGCTGTGCTCGAGGCTCTCGCCGATTGGGCGCCGAGAACCCAGGACCCTGAGGTGCTCACAGAGTACGTACGACACGCTCTGTCGCGCACGATTTGTCGGAAGCACGCGGCGCCCGATGGGCGTCTTCACGTCGTGACGCTCGACCCACAGCTCGAGGAGTACATCGGAGGCGCGGTCGAGCACTCGGAGCGTGGAAGCTTCCTCCGGCTGAGTCCCGAAATGGCGGAACCGATCACGCGGTCGGTGACTCAGACACTCGAGTCGTTGGTCGCTGGTGGGCACCCGCCGGTCGTTTTGACATCGCCGCAAATCAGGCTGCAAGTCCGACGATTGCTGGAAAACGCCGTGCCTGGCGTAGTGGTTCTCTCGTACAATGAGGTCGCTCGTGGAATCGCTGTGGAATCCATGGGCGTCGCCCGGGTGGATTGATGCCAGCTGTTTGGTTGATGAGCCACGCGTCGTTGGGGAACGAGTTCCGGGGCGGATCGCACCTTCCTTGTTGTGGAGGTGCTTTGGAGTGGCCGGTCGCATCGAGACCGCTCGACTCTGATCCGATGGGCTCGGGGGAAAGAAGGTGACCCGCGTGACCGAGAGCCTCAATCGAGGCCGCCGGCGCGAACCGCCGGAAGGCTCGGAAGTTTCCGAGCAGC
Source organism: uncultured bacterium (assembly GCA_937876125.1). Lineage (GTDB taxonomy): Bacteria > Planctomycetota > UBA8108 > UBA1146 > UBA1146 > JAFMMO01. Next base: position 6,990 of record CALEHF010000456.1, on the reverse strand, counting down.
GCTCGGGTGGGGATCGTCACGATCCGCGCCAACGGGATGCTGTCCACTCGTCTGCGTATTCATCGAAGCCGAATGGTTCATCGAAGCAGGATGCTCCATCGAAGCAGGATGGGTTTTCACCCAGCGATCTCTCCGCCGAAGAGGCTGCGCTTCTCCGTGGCTCTCGCCCGATAACACTGAAGGCGGCTGGCGGCGGCTCCAAGGGTTCTCCGCCGAACGGGCCGCGCCTTTCCGAGTTTTCAGAGAGCCTTCCCGAGAGTCCGAATGAAGGCGCACTCGGCCTCGTGCGCGTCGAGGCGCCCACGTACGCAGAAGCGCTCCGGGAGATCCGCCAACGGTTCGGTGACGATGTCAGCATCGTGCACACTCGGGTGATTCGCCGCAAAGGGATGCTCGGCGTCCTCGGTGCGACCGGCGTCGAAGTGTATGTCACCGGCCGAGGCGAGTACGAGGAGTGGCGACGCCACCCCGGAAGCAACGCCCACCAAGTTCCGCGAGAATCGACGTCTCGGGTGTCGCGCGATGGTGTGAATCCCGCGACGCCCGCGCTCGGGAATGGCCGGAGCGATGCGCTCGATCCGCGCAATCCTCCTTGGGCCCAACCGAACGCGGTGGTCCGTTCGAAGACCGACAATCCGTGGGGAATTGCGGGAGACCATGCACCCGATTCGCACGGCTTCGACGCGCGTCGCGTCACCGATCGCTCGCGACGGACGGGCGCCACACAGACGAATGCGAAGGCCGCGCCGACAGGTGAGACCGATCCCGACAACGTGGTACGCGCGCTCGAGCGACTGTCCAAGAAGATCGGCCACGTCATGGCAGAGAGCGGGCAACGAGTCGAACCACAGCGGCCAGGTCAGCGCGGCCCCTTGGACCCCACGCGCGGAGGAGATGCCTTTTCCTCCCGCATTCCGGGCAACTACGGACCGGGAACACCTCGCCCGCGCGCGAGTGGTGTCGAGCCTCGCGGCTCCGCCGGTTCTCCGCGCGGTGATCACCCGAAATCACCCGCGCCGCGAGAAGAGGAACGTCCCTCGGCCCCGCTGGAGCCGAAGACCCGCGGACCCGGTCTGACTCATCCGGTCGTCGTGGCCGCGAAGAGGGTTCTCGAGGAGTGGGGGGTCTCGGCTCCGATCTGCGCCGAGCTGCTCGGAAAGCTCTCTCGCCGCTCCCTCCCGACTCTGTCCGGGGATCGCGTCGAGTGCCGCGAGCTCGCCCGGCTGCAATTACGAGAGTTGATTCGACCCAAGTTGCCCCCCTCGCGACCGATCCCTCGCCCGCTGCCGGGGAAACGTCGGATCGTCTCCTTGGTGGGACCGACCGGAGTGGGCAAGACCACGACTCTTGCCAAGCTCGGTGCTCTGTTCCGGATCACCGAGCAATCCAGGGTCGGCTTCATCACCCTCGACACCTATCGAATCGGCGCAGTCGATCAGCTGCGCCGCTATGCAGACATCATCCAAGTGCCACTCGAGGTCGTCTCGCCGGGGAGCAATCTCCCCGAGGCGATCGAGCGACTGGGAGATGTCGAAGTGATCTTGATCGATACCGCCGGACGGAGTCAGAAGGATGCGGACCGCATCCACGAGCTCCGATCGATGTTGCAAGGAATCGGCGAACTCGAAGTGCACCTCTGCCTGGCGCTCAGCGCCTCCCCCGAGGCGATCCTCGCGGCGGCGGAGAACTTCAAGGTCGTCGGATACAGTCGGATCCTCATCACCAAGCTCGACGAGGCGTATCGCCACGGCGTGCTGCTCGACCTGTTCCAGCGTGCGAAGACCCCGGTCAGCTACGTGACCGTCGGTCAGGAGGTCCCCGACGACATCCACACCGCAACGCCCGAACGGCTCGAGGATCTGATCCTGGGGGAAAGCTGATGGATCAAGCGAGCAAACTCAGACAAATGGTGCGTCAAGATGGAGCTCCGCCGGCGCGTCGCGCTCGGGTCATCGCCGTCACGAGCGGAAAAGGTGGCGTCGGGAAGAGCAATCTCTCCGTCTCCCTCTCGCTCGCTGCCGCATCGATGGGGCGCGATGTCGTTCTCATCGATTGTGATCTCGGTCTCGCGAACGTTGACGTCCTCTTGGACCTCCAAGTTCGGCACAATCTCTCCCACTTGTTGACGGGAGAAGTGTCGCTCAACGACGTGCTCGTGCCCGCGCCGGGCGGGCTGCGCGTCCTCCCCGGAGCTGCCGGGGTGAGTCAGATGGCAGATCTCACAGACCCTGAACAGCGTGTTCTCCTCGGAGCGCTCGAGCAGCTGGTGACGACCACCGAGCTGATCGTTCTCGACACGGGGGCTGGCATTTCACGTCGAGTCGTCGAGTTTTGCTTGGCGAGCGGCGAGGTGGTGGTAGTGACCACACCCGAGCCGACTGCGATTGCCGATGCGTACGCGATGATCAAAGTGCTCGGGCAAGCGGACCCGGGCTTGAAAGTGTGGCTCGTCGTCAACATGGCGAACCATCGCGGGGAGGCGGAGCAAATCCTCGAGCGGATCACGCTTCTGACTCGCCGCTTCATGGGCCTCGAAGTCGAACGGGGAGGATACGTCCTCTCCGATCCACGGGTCCCCCATGCGGTGCGGCGGCGACTGCCGTTCTCCCTTGCGTATCCCAGTTGTAGTGCTTCGGTGTGCGTGGGTGAGATCGCTCGCAACCTCGGCTTCGCGCGGACGCGCGATGGCGGGGGAGGAGAGAGCTTCCTGCGCCGCATGCGTTCTTTTTGGTCGGGGAGTGACCGGGTTCACGCCGGGACACCTCCGCGATGAGGAGTGCTGCACTCTTCGCGATGTTCGGGTGCCTCGCCGCGGTGGTGAGTGCGCTTGGACGAGAGCAACCATTCGACGAGACGATGCGATCGAGCCTCAGTTGGGGGCTCACGTTCGGTTTCCTCGGGTGGGGGATCGGCCGGGTGGCCCGGCTGATTGCGGGAGAAGTAGTGCCGAAATCCGGATCTTCCGGTTCAGGCGCTGCAGATCCGTCCGATAAACGAGATGAGAGAACCTTGGTCGGACTCGACCGGCGACCGAGCGGGGGAGCTACGCCGCCCCCCGCCGCCGAGCCGAGTCCGGAGCGCGAAACCGACCCGCAGGAGGTCAATCAGGCCTAAATCAGAGGTCACGATTCGGAGTGCCCTAGCGATCAGCGCTGTCTGTCGTGACCGCTGATTGAGGTGCTTCTGCAATGGACAGACTGAGGTCCATTGCACCGTGGTGCGAGAGGGAAAAGCTCTCAGAATCGTGATCTCTGATTGAGTCCGCAGATTGTTTGCGGAAATCTGCGTTGGGCCCTTGAGATCGAACCCGCGGAGTTGGGGCAGGGATGCCACTCGTGCTCCACCATGATCCAGGTGTTGGGAGGTACCGTTGGCTGTTCGTCAGAAAAAGAAGATGAAGACGACTCCTCTGGGGAAGAAGAAATTCGAGCCCAAGAAGCATCGTCTCTTCCAGAAAACGCGCATCGATGATCCCGACCTCGAGGCTGTCTGGCTCGAGTACAAAGATCACGGTGGGCAGCATCTGCGGAATCGACTCATCGAGCAGTACCTCGCCTTGGTGCGGTACATCGCCGAACGCATCTTGATCAAGCTCCCGCAGAACGTCGAGGTCGAAGACCTCTACTCGGCAGGAACCTTTGGCTTGATGGATGCGATCGACGGCTACGACCTCGAACGCGGAGTCAAGTTCGAGACGTACTGCACCACGCGGATTCGCGGAGCAATCCTCGATTCGTTGCGAGCACTCGACTGGGTGCCGCGCATCGTGCGCAACAAAGCGCACCGGATCGATGCCACGTGGCGCGCTCTCGAAGTCGAGTTGGGCCGGACCCCGACCGATCTCGAGATGGCCGAGCGACTCGAACTGTCTCTCGACGAATATGAGGACATGATTCGAGAAGCGAGTGCGGTGACGATGGTGTCGCTGACGGAGCAGTCCGCCGACGATAGCGATTCCAAGTCACTGCGCAAGATCGACATTCTCGAGGACAAGCGCGGGGTGCTCCCCGAGGACGAAGTTCTCAAGAAGGAGATCACCGAGTTCATTACGAAATACCTCTCACGCAAAGAGCGGTTGATCGTGGTGCTCTACTACTTCGAAGACTTGACCATGCGCGAGATCGGCTCGGCGCTCGACCTTTCGGAGTCGCGCGTCTGTCAGTTGCACTCACGGATCGTGGCGCGCCTGCGCAACCAGCTGAGCAAGTATCAGCGGGATTTGGTCCGCGACTAAGAGAGCAGCAGAGTCGACAGTAGAGCAGCCCGGAGGCTTGCGCGATGCGCAGGGTTCCGGGCTGTTTTTCTTGTATGGCGGTTCACTCGGACTGCTGGGAAGCTCAAGCGTTGAGAACGCTCCTCGTGGAGGTGGCGCAGGCGGCCTGCTAGACCTGGAATCAGCGGATGATTGCGGCGAATCGGCAAGCCGTAGCCGTGATCAGCGCTTATTCCAGGGCTAGGAGGCTGTCGGAGAACTCATTCCGACCGACGATTTGAGCTTCCGGCACCCTGCACCCTCGGCAGAACTCGACGTACAAAGCAGTATGACTGCGCTCTGCCGAGGGCACAGGCCACCGAAATCTCAAACCCTCGGTTCGAAAGCAGTTCTCCGACCGCCTCCTAGGCTCCCTCACTCGGTCGACGGGGCGCTGGTGACGAGAGGAGTGGGGGCCATGAACCGATCGGCAGTCGTGCAGATCACGCTTGGTTTCGTCTTGGGGGTGTTGTCGCTCTTCCTCGCGCTCCACTTGCAGGAGGATCCGCCGCCCCTGCCCAAGTTTCCCGCAGTACTAAAGCGAGAGGACCTGCGCGAGCTCGAAGATGGGGTTCGTCGTCAGGGCGTTGCCCTGGATGAACTCTCGAGGGAAGTCCGCAAGCTCCTCGAGGAGCTTTCCGCATTGTCGAGAGCACCAGAGGATTCAGAGCCTCCAGCTGTAGAGCTTCCTGCTGCAGACGAGCTTTCGCAGACCCTTCGGCATGCGGCTCTGCGCGAAGTGTATGGAGGTGCATACGAGGGATTCTCCGACATGTGGATCTTGAACCGCGCGCTCGACTCCCCTGATCCATACCTGAAGACGTTCGCAAGCTCGATGCTGAACCGTATGTAAGACAGCACGGAGAATTCGCTGAATGCGCTCTATGGAGGGACGGGGCCCGGGGCGTGTCTTGCCGCGAGTGACCTCGCGTCTCGAGCGGACTCGACGCTTGAACGGGTCGAGGAGGTCGAAGCGAGACTGCCGTTTCCTCTCAACTTTGCAGCGGCATTGACGCTCGATCGACAAGGATTCTCCGACGCGTTGCTGGAGTGGGTGGAGCGCGCGCAACAGGAGTTTCACAGTCTTCCGGCGAACAAACAGGTCGACGTTCTCGAGTCCTATCTCGCTTGCAAGGTCCCGAAGGCCGCAGGAATTGCCGAAACGGCTGTGACGAGCGAACACCAGAAAGTGCGACTGAAGGCGATTCAACTTCTCGGGAAGCTCGGCACGCCGGAAGCGCGAACGCTCCTCGAGGAGCTCGGCGAGGATCCAGATCCCATGGTGGGTGCGAAAGCGCGAGTTAAGTTGGTGGAGCTCTCGATTGCTCGGAGCCAATAGGTCCATCCGGCGAACGGAACTCGAGTGCGAGTAGGTCACGGGGATGAGGTCCACCACGACTTCGCACGCTCTGGCCCGCTCCAAGAAACGGTGACGCGAATCCCCGCGGACTCCACCTCTGCGCTGGGCAGGCACTTCCAGATCCGCCGCGCGAACTCTTCCGCGACCTCCACGTCCGCCCACTCCGTGAACCAGAGGTGCCGGTCTCCTTCGAAGCTCAAGAGGATGTCATCGCGGTACCCCTTCAGCACGGGGAGCAGTTCGGCGACCTCGTATCCTTCATGCTCCGACAGCACCTCGAAGAGGAGGAACGCTCCCCAGCGCGTTGCCGTCATCGGTCGTGGTTCGAGGGTCTCCAGGTCCCTCCGCAAGGCCACCGCCAAGCGACTCGGGGTCGAGGTCTCGTGGGGGAAGAGGATCTCCCGCGAGGTTCCGCGGAACCCCGCCCACGCTGCTTCGAGGCGCTCTTCGAGAGTGAGCCCCTCCGCACCGCCGCGCGCACAGACATAGCGCAGGCCATTCCCGTACGCGAACTGCTGCGTACGGATGACCAACGGCGCGAGCATCCCCGTGCTCAGAGCGTTTCCCGCCGCGAGGTTTGCGAAGTCGATGATGTCCGTTCGCTCGACCTCTGGTTTCGTGAGCTGCATCGCCGCGATCGAGGTCAACTCTGCGGTTCCTTCTTCGATTGCCCACCCCGCGATGAAGGAATCCAGATCGATCCAGTGGGGGTCGCCAGCCTTCCCTTCGTCGAGCCAGAGGTAGGGTCCCGGTCTCTTCCAATACCCTTTTCGCCACGAAGCGATGTGCCCGAGCTCGTGCGTCATGGTGTGCAGGCTCCCTGCCGCCTGAGCCCGCGCGACGATTGTGCTCGGCGAACCGGGAACCACGAACGCTGGGAGCTGAGGCGCGTCGGCGGCGAGACGCTGTGTGACAAGGATTTTGAGAGCGTGCTCCATCCCGAACCGCACGAAGTGAGGGCGTTGCGCTTCGAGGATGCGATGGACGTAGGGAAAAGAGAGAAACTCCGTCGATTCTCCGTGCCACTTTTCAACCGTGGATTGGGATCTCCAAACATCGACTTTGACTTCTCCAAGATTGACGTCGGGGCGCACTTGCTCGACGAGACGACTCGCCTCGCGAAGGGTTCCGCTCGCGTTGACGCATCCCGTGAGGGTGATCGTCGCGAGGGTCCAAATGATGAGCTGGCTGATGACATCGACGGTCGACATGGGGCGGTCCTTCGCTGGGGGTGTCAGGAAAGGCATAGTAACCGCTCCGCATGCGCCCGGGCGAACGACGTCGCGTCTCGTTGTTGCCTCGTAAGCTCCTCTGGGTTAATGACCTAGGAGGCTGTCGGAGAACCCCCCGTCACGACGATATGATGCCGTCATGTGAC
>CALEHF010000455.1 GCA_937876125.1 uncultured bacterium | reverse complement strand
TCCCGGCTGCGGTGTGGATCCGCAGGCGGATTGTCTCGACTCTGGCTCGAGCTGTAACTTCACCGCCTGAGCTCTTGAGTCGATGGAGTCTCGCGCTTCCCCGTGCTCGCTTTTCTCAGGGGATCCGTGATGCAGAATCGCCCTGCGCGGAAGGTCCGATCGGACCTTCCGCCCAGGGCGATATTCATGGCTAGGACTCGCTCTGACCTCTACGCGCAGGTCGCAGAGCTCAGGCACTCGAGCGCGCTCGGCGTGGAGTCAGCCCCACATGCGGGGAAGGGTTGCGCGGGGAGCGGCGAGCCTCCCACGAATAGGTACGACAGGGTTTGAATCGCGTCGAGTAGATTCAGCGCCCCGTCATCCTGGAAGTCTGCACTTGCATGACAGCCCAGCTCCTCCGCCAAGAACAGGAAACTCAAGAGTTGGATCGCGTCGATCAGGGTCACATTCCCATCCAGATTGGTGTCACCTCTCACGAACAGCGCGCTCGAGGGGCTGATGATCGTGATCGCCCCAGCTTGGGGAGGAGATGTGGGGACGATCAAGAGATTGTCCACCGCGATCCGCACCGCGACCGGAGGATCCCCGAGGAGTTCGGTGAACTCCAAGGCGGACGAAGAGCCTTCAGTTGCGTTTGGATGGACCACGTAGGTGATCGTGAGGATCTCGACTCCCGATCCCGCTGGGACGAGTTGATCGATGGGCGGCGAAATGTCCGTGATGAAGCCGAAGGAGAGGCCGGCCATGCCCGCGGGGCTCACTGGATCGATGTTTGGAAACTGAACGCTCGGTCCATTGGCCAGGTTGATCGCTGCCAGGTTTCCCGTCACTTCCAGCTGCGCGATCGTCAACAGGGTCGGATCATGACTGATTCCGAACGATCCACCGGTCACTCCGATACAGTTGGCGCTCGAGGTCCGAACCCAGGTCTGTACCGTGGAGCCAGGCGTGGCGGAGACAGCATCGACGCTGAAGGTCGCGGTGACTGCGCTCAGTGCCAGGCATGGAAAGCTGACGGCGCCGCAGTCGGAAGTGAGACTGTAGTTGTAGACCCCGGGAGCGGGAGAATCGAGGTAGCTGGTCAGCTGTCCATCGATCGTGGCGATCGGGGTTCCATCGCGAAGAACCGTGATCTGGTTGTAGCTATTCGCGGGGGGCGTCCAACTGATTTCAATGTTCGAGCCCTGCGTGACGCACGTCAGATATCCAATGTGCGGGCATTGCGCCTCTGCGCTTCCCCCGATGAACAGCACGACCCCCAGGGCTGCCCCTACGATTCCTAGTCTCGTCATCCCGTCTCTTCCTCTCTCTGTCCCGACCCGTGGGTCGAGCGAAACGCTGGTATGTCAGTTCCAGTAAGCGTTCGATGAGGGAGGTGAATCGTCAATTTGCACTCTGTGGCGGTTCGGTGCCATCGCGGTGCTCTGAGAAATGGGCTGAAGGTGTTCTCGAGAAACGAGTTACGTGGGGGGAGGAGTCACTCGGGCGTCAGAGGTGGGCAACTCGCGGGCCTGGAGATTGAGAATTCGCGAACCCTGAGAAGAGCGCGGAGAAATGCCTCAGAGACGCCGAAATCGGCGTCCTGGATCTGTCGTCTCGACAAGAAAACCGGGGTGGTTTTCGACACGGGGATGCTCGAAGAGCTCGGTCAGTGCGCAGGCGCCGTGGGGAGCCCCTTCGCGGGGGTGTGCTCCGCCCTCACCGTGCTCCTCAATCCTTCTCGAACTCCGCAGGGTCCACCTTCAAAGTCGGCCGCTCAGGGGCCGAGAGCACCCGGTGGGGAGTGACCTTCTGCTCCTTGCCCTTCAGCGTGAACTCTTCGAGCTCTTCGCAGAAGAAGCCTTCGCCGAGGAGCCTCCGCGTCTCCGGGCCGATCACCACCTCCCCCGGAACACACGCGGTCGATTCGAGCCGCTTCGCAGTGTTCACCACGTCGCCGATCGCGGTGTAGTCGAGACGTCGCGGGTGACCGATCCCACCGACCGTGACGCGGCCGCTGTTCACCCCGATCCGCATCGTGATCGGCTGCTCGTCGGGACCCCGCTCGTCGTTCATCTCTTCGAGAGCCTTCTGCATGCCAAGGCAGGCGCGGACCGCCCGTTCGGCGTGATCCTCTTGGGGACGCGGCGCTCCGAAGAACGCGACGATCTCATCGCCGTTGTACTTGTCGAGAGTTCCACCATGCTCGAAGACCACCTCGGTGAGGCGCTCGAAGATTTCGTTGAGGAGTGAGGTGGTATCCAACGCGGTGAGCTTCTCTGACATCGTCGTGAATCCCACGATATCCGCGAAGAAGATGGTGATCTTCGCCTCGCGGGTGCGCATCACCTCGGCGGCCTCGACTTCTCCTTCGACGATCTGGTCGACGATATGGGGAGGAAGGATCTTCTCGAGCTCTTTCCGCTGGTCGCGCTCTTTCTGCATCTGTTGGCGAAGTCTAGCCTGTTCGACCGCGACGGCGCTGAGCATGCTCAATGTGGAGAGCAGCGCGAGGTCCTCCTCGGAGAAGGGGTTCCCCGGAGCGGCGGTATCGACGTACACGATTCCTGCGACGTCTTCATCGCGCGTCAAGGGCGCGCACATCACGGAGCGGATCCGGAGGGCGACGATGCTCTCGGCGGTGTTGAAGCGCTCGTCGAGGCGCGTGTCCTGGACGAGGACCGCTTCTCGCTGCTCGATCGCCGCCGCGGCGACGCTTTGGGAGAGGCGCAGCCGCTGCACACTCTCCGTGGGGAACGCGGCGCGGCTCGCGCGCGGAACGAGCTTGCCGTCCTCGAGAAGACAAACGAAGCCGCGCTCGACTTTGGGAAGAGAGCGGAAGATCAGTTCGAGGACGCGATCGAGCATGGTGTTGAGGTCTGAACCGGACAAGAGGGTCTCAGAGGCGGTCCGAAACATCTCGAGGAGCGGCATCCCGATCGGGAGCGCGATCTGGCTCACCGCCTCGTCGGTCGAGGTGGTGGTGCGAGGGCGCGCGAAGCTCCCCGTGTCCGAGCTGAACCGCGCGGCGAGATCGTCCATACGGATCGAGCGGGCGATGCTCTCGGAGGGGTGATCGTCCTCGAACTCGATGCGGGCGCTCGACGGCGCCCCGCGGGTCAGCCCGCAGATCATTTCGAGCGCTCCGACCGTGATCCGATCGCCATCTTCCAATGGATGCTTCTCGACCTTCTCACCGTTGACGTAGATCCCATTGCGCGCGCCGAGGTCACTCACGTACCACGACCCAGTTTCGCGCCGGAACAGCGCGTGGCGGCGCGAGATGGTGTCTCGGTCGATACGGATGTCGCATTGGACATCGCGTCCGAGCACTGCCGAGCTTCCCGCGATCGGATGGCGGCCGAGACGGCCCTCGATCTTCCAGCTTAGGACGCACGTCGATTCCAAGGGTCCTCCTGCGACGCGGGCGGGGCTCCTGCGTCGTCACATGCTTTTCCGTCAATCTCGTCTGTCGTCAGGGGAGCCTCTGTCACCCCGACAGGGGCCCTATCGTACCCGAAGGTCGACCGGGGGGGAGAGGATCAAGGTTCTTCGAAATGCCCGACCGGCCGCACCTCCGAGCCGTCTACGTCTCGGAGGCGATCTCCCAAACGGGCGCGGAGGGAGTCCGCCGCCCGTTCGAGGCGGGACACCACTTCGGGGTGCGCGCCGCTGACGTCGATCGACTCACTCGGATCGGATACGAGGTCGAAGAGGGAGAGCCCGATCTCGACCCCGTAGTCGTACTTCGCGGGAATTCCGTTGTTGCCGGGGGGGCCGTCGCGCACCGATCGGTAGCGGTGCGGAAAGTGGAGCTTCCACCGCCCCGATCGCACCGCCTCGAGGTGGCGATCGTGGTACCAGAATCCGAGGATGTCGTGGGGGCTCTTCGCGTCGGGGGCCGCCCCAAACAGCGGGACCAGGCTCTTCCCGTCGATCGCAAGGGGCGGAAGCTGGCCCCCGGTCAATGCGGTGATCGTCGGCAGAATGTCGATGGCCATGCACGGGGCGTGGCAGATCACTCCCGCGGGCACGCTCGGCGGGAAGCGCACCACGAGCGGAACGCGCACGCCACCCTCAAAAGTCGTCCCCTTTCCCTCCCGAAGACCCCCGGTCGAGCCCGCGTGATCGCCGTAGCTGAGCCAAGGTCCGTTGTCGCTCGAAAAGATGATGATCGTGTCGTCGAGGACCCCCGACTTCTCCAGTGCGCGGCGGATCTGCCCGACCGAGTCATCGATCTCGCGGATGACATCGCCGTACATCCCATAGCGGCTCGTTCCCCGAAAGTTCGGACCGACCCCCAAGGGGACGTGGGGCATCGGGTGGGGGACATAGAGGAAGAACGGTTTCTTGCCTTGTCGCTCGATGAAGTCGACCGCGCGCGCGGTGAGTCGACGGGTGATCTGTTCTTGCGCATCGTGATCTTCGAGGATCTCGACCTGCTTCTCGCCGACGATCCATGGAAGCGGCGGCCACGCAGTGGGGGATTCGGGGTGCTTGGGCCACATGTCGTTCGA
>CALEHF010000454.1 GCA_937876125.1 uncultured bacterium | reverse complement strand
GCTCCCCTGAGGAGAGAAGCGGGGGCGGAAGATCAGCGGAATCCCCGACGCGCCGACCGCCTGTGCGACGCGCTCGGTCTCTGCCCCCCCCACCAAGACACCGGTGCGGTCGTTGGCCCGAAGGAAAGAAATCGCTGCGAGAATGTCGGTCGCGCGATCCGCGGAAATCCTCAAGGGGCGCTGTTCGCTCCAAGCCTTCCCGAGCGCACGACGGTGAATATTTCCGGTGGCGTCGCCCGCGAGGGAACGAGCGAGCTCCTCCTCGAGCCCGAGCAGTCGACCGAGTCGGCTGCGGGGCCGCTGCAACTCCGCCGGGCGAATCGCGACATCGGAACTCGGAGGAAAGGGAAACTCGATCAAGGGGGGCGGACCGTCTGCGTCATCTCCGAGTTGCAGGCAGAGGTCCGCGAGCTCGCGCACGACTCGCTCGGACGGCGCACCGGCAAGTTTGACGATCGCACCCTCCCCGCTGAGCATCCGATGCTCACCGGGAGAGAGATGCGCAGTCGTCACGCCGCGGGCGAGCCACGAACGGTAGTCGCCGTAGCGATCGAAACCATCGAGGGCGCGAAACCCGGCAGCGATCGATTCGCTGCCCTGGTGGCTTCCGGGGAGATCACTCGCCGCCGCGATGAGTCCGGGGGTGAGATAGGCATCGGGGTGTTCGATTCTCGGCAGATCGGAAGGGACCTTCGAAAGATCGCGCTCGACGGCGGTGATCGTGCCGTCACGAACCACGATTGCCACGCTGCCGACCTCCGGGGTCGGACCGGAGCCGAGATACGCTCTGCCCACAACGAGCACGTAGCTCTCCGCCCCATCGAGTGAGCGGAGTGCGCCATGAGGGCCGAGTGCTGCGCTCGCGGCCAGAAGGGCGAACGCACAGATGAAAGTGGGGACGATCCGCATTTACTTGCGCCCTCCCCCGTCGGCCTTGTCGGAGTCGCCGCTTGTATCCTCGCCCTTGTCCTTGCTCTCCTCTTTCGCGTCTTCTTGGCGAGCTTCCGCCGGCTCCTCGGCCTTCTCGCCCCCTTCTGCCTCTTTCGCGAGGGGGCCCATCAACTCATCGAGGCGCGAGTCGCGAGTGCGGTCGTAGGCGAGGATTCCATCGATGTAGACCTCTTCGACCCAGCTCGAGAAATCGAGCGGATCCCCCGACAGGACGACGATGTCGCCGCGCTTGCCCGCTTCGATCGATCCGATTTCATCCTCGAGGCCGAGGAACCGGGCCGGGTTCAGGGTGATCGCTCGCAACGCGACATTGCGAGGGATCCCTGCGCGCACGCATCGCGCCGCCTGGTAGGTGAGGTATCGCTCGGCGAGGGAGCCATCGGGGTTCGGCTGCAGGGCGAAGGGCACACCGGCATCGTGGAGTACCTTTGGAACGAACGTTTCATTGAGCTCGCCCGTGAAGGGATCCCGGCTGCGCGCGACCAAATCGACCGGGCAGACGACGGGGCGCCCCGCCGCCGCAATCTCTTTGACCGCACGGTGTGCGTCGCTGCCGATGAGGAGCACGGCACCGTCAAAGAGGCCTTCCGATCGCGCGATGGCGAGCGCCGGCGCAACGTCAGTCGCGGTCCCACAGTAGAACCACGACTTCATCGCCCCTTGGCGCAGGCGGTGGAGGTTCCGGTGCGCATCGTCGAGATCGATATCGCGCACCAGCGACTTCCCCTTCTCTCGCGCCTCGGCGGGGGGAACGTCGACCGACTTCCCCTCTTTCTTCCGCTCATCCTCGTAGCGCTTCTCTGCCACCTGCTCGAGGTATGCATCGAGTTCGCGAAACGCACCGCGCAACTCGGCGAGTTGCTGCATTCGATCGCTGCCGCCTCGCGGCGTGGTCGCGATCTGGATCGCGACCGGAGCGCGCAAGGTCATCTCTTCGGGAGTCAAACCGATCGGACGCACGACGCGCGTCACGGCACCGATGACCAAGTTGTGGCTCGGAGAAATGTGGACCGCAGTAATCCCGTTTCGGAGTGTCTCTTCGAAGAAGATCCGCGAGGGGTCCAGCGCGTCGTAGACGTCGAGGAACGGCGAAATCGCGACTGCCTCGTTCGGGATGTCGAGACCGCGCCAATTGAACGGGTCGATCATCCCAGGAAAGAGCACCTTCCCCGTGCAGTCGATCTCGGTGGCATCGTAGGGGATCTCCACGGTCGTCCCGACCGCCGTGATGCGGCCGTGTTCGATCAAGACGGTGCCCGATTCGATCGGTTCCCCCCGCACCGGAATGATGCGCCCCCCGGTGAGGGCGATCTTGGCCGGAGGCGCCTGGGACTCGAAGTTCGTCGAAGCCGGTGGCGCGGCACTCGCGAACTGCACACTACAAACGGCGAGGCACAGAAAGATCCCGAGCATTCGGAACCGAAGGGGCAGTCGAGTCATCAAAGTCTTCTCTCGTTCGAACGGCATCGGGTTATCTCTCACCGTCGGAGGTGGAAATTCCATCGACGTAGACAGCGACCACGGCGGAGGTCGCCGCGAAGGGGGTTCCGTTCCAGATCACGAGGTCGGCGCGCTTTCCGCCTTCCAGGGTTCCGACTTGGTCCGAGATGCCGAGGATCTCCGCCGGCACGCGCGTCACCAGTTGGAGCGCGTCCACTGGGGACACTCCGAACCGCACCGCCATCATCGCCTGCCGAGCGAGGCCATCCTCTTCCCTCAGGTCTTGAGCGCTCAAGGCGATCGGTGCGCCGGTGGCGATCAGGTCGCGCAAGGTGTGGAGACGCGCCCGGCTCGACTCGCGAGTGCGGGCGGAGAGACCATTGGGCTCGTCGAAAATCGGGCCGAACACAATCGGCACTCGTCTCGTCGAAAGGAGATCGAGAACGCGATACCCCTCGACCGGATCGACCAGAGTAAAGGGCACTCCGAACTCACCGCAGAGGCGATACGCGCTTTCGATGTCGGACGAAGTGCGCGCTTGAACCCGCAGTGGAACGGTGCCATCGAGCACTTGCCCGAGCACCCGATGCGCCTCGGCACTCGCCGTGTCAGCCCCCTCTGGGGTCCCCCCCTCCGCGCGGAGGATCGTGTCGTAAAATGCCTTTCGGAAGATCCACCCCACCCCCATGCGCGATTGCGGGCGGCGCGTGAAGTGCGTCATGGAGAATCGAGTGGGGCGCCGATTGAAGGTGCCGAAGCGATACGGGTCCGATCCGATCGTCGCTTTGACGGCGGCTTCTCGGGTGAGGACCCGCGTCTCCCCCGCAGTGCGCAATATCGCTCCGCGCGCGCCGATGACGGCGGAGGGATCGGGGGACGCATAGATCGTGGTCACCCCCTCCCGCACGAGCCTCTCGAAGTCGGGGGACGCGAGATCCACCGCGTCGATCCAGGCGGTGTGCGGCACCACTTCGCTCGACTGTTCTGAAATCGCGCTCGGCCCGGAGACTCCGCTGATCGTCTCTTCGTGGTGAGCGTCGGGATCGATCGACTCCCCTCCGCACACGG
>CALEHF010000453.1 GCA_937876125.1 uncultured bacterium | reverse complement strand
AGTCACATGACGGCATCATATCGTCGTGACGGGGGGTTCTCCGACAGCCTCCTAGTCGTCTCCAAAGCATCCTCCTTTTCGGCCGCAGACCCGCTCTGAGCCCGTGTACGTTGTGTTGAAGAGAGTGAGCCTCGTGCGTAAGCATATTCACATATGCGCAAACTTGGTTGCAGAGCGCGGATGAATAGTCCGCTTGATAGACACGAAGAGACCTCTGCTTGGCGCAGAAATCCTCGAGTGAGGTCATCAACATTTGAAGCGGACTACAACGGCGACCTGGCGGGTGGCCGAGCGGGAGTTCAGAACAGGCGTCAAGAGAGCAGCGATGGGCCCACGCCGCAAGGATTAAATTATTAAAGATTTTACTGATGGGGGAACGCAGCTGCGATCGGCAGGCCATTTCGTTCGACGTCGATCGCACCGATTCCGCCGGGATTCAACCAGTCGAGGATGACGTCCCCCGTCGCCTCCGCACAGGTCGCCGCCTCGACTCCCGGAAAGTATCCCCCTTCGAACAAAGCGAGGTAGGCCGCCATCGGAGCTCCCCCGTGCATCTCTTGCGGTCCAGGAGCCCGGTCCGCGACAGTTTCGATCGCGCTCGAGAGCTCGCCGCGCGCCGTGAGTCCGTAGGGCAGGGTCGCGGCGCTCTCGAACTCACCCTCGAGCGTGGATCGCGACGCGCTCTCGGTCGAGGCGAAGCTTGATCGTCTCTCCGTGCACCTGGTAGGTGTACCGAAGGGTCGCCTCGTCCTCGCTCAGCGCTTCGCGAGGAGCGTCTCTAGGAGCGATGACGAGGCCGAGGACCAGGCAGAAGGTGAATGCGGCGGGAGTCGACATGGCAGGCCTCTCGAGTCCGTCGACAAAGAAATCGGGCAACACAGCAGCACCTCCAGGACAGCACGGAACGTGCGTGAGTTCCATCGAGGAGATGGAGCTTGGGAGCGGGCGGGTGCGGGGTCGATCGATTCCACTCTATTGCCCTGGAGATCAGTCTCTCCGCCATCGTCCTGACGACACAGGATTCCGTCGATCCTGACGGAAGCCCAGCGTTCTCAGGTGCTCGTGACAGGCTGCGACGACGCCTGGATCAGGAAGATCACTCGAACGATGTTCTGCAACACGCACCCTCGTGTCTCCCAGCTTCGGAACCGTCGCGGGCGACATCATCGCTCCGACGGATGGAAGCTCGCCGCATTTGGCCATGGCGGCCAAGGGTCGCTCATCTCTCTCTACCCCGGACACAAAAATAGGCGCACCCGACCTTCGGGTCGGGTGCGCCAGCAGTGTCTCGAGTCTCTTGTGTCTAGAGGCTCTGAGGTTGGCTAGGGGACGAGGAGCGGACAACCACCGAGGCAGTCGTTCCACATGAGGAAGATCTGCTTCGCAGCCCGCTCGGAGATCACTCCGGCGAAGGCGTCTTGCATGACCTGTCGGACTTCGGCGGTGGTCACCGGGTAGTTGACTCCCGGGTGGGTCGCGTTCAAGAGCGCTGCAGTTCCCTGACGCGACATGTGAGCGAACATCCCGGCGTACGGGTAGAGGCCCTCGTGCAACGTCGTGGTCGGGTCGAACAGCGGGTACGCCGACGTGTCGACGATCTCGAACGCGTCGAGGAACGTGGTCGCCGGAGTACCGATCGCGCAACTGTCGTCAGTTGCGGAGAACGGACCCGCGCACCACTCGAGCGGGTTGTCGTACCAGAAGGTCTTGTCGCAGGCCTGGTCGCAGCTCGCAGAGATGACGAAGCTGCTGGTCAGGCTCGCGTTCCCGCACTCGTCGAGTGCGGTGCAGTTGATCGTGACCGAGGCTGTGGTCAAGAGCGTGATTTGGATCCCACTCAGGCCCACCGGCTCGAGGATCACCGTGTTCGGCGTCGTGGTCTCGTGCTCGCAGAAGAAGAGCGCGATCCCGCAGTTGTCGCTGACGAAGACATCGAAGAGGGTCGGCTCGTTGCACGCGATCACCGTATCGCTTGGCCCGAACAGCTCGGGTGCGGTCGTATCGGCCACGTGGATCAGCTGCTGACGCATTCCCACGTTTCCGCAGGCGTCGGTCGCCATCCACATGCGCACGATCGTGAACGACTGCGGGCAGTCGCCGGAAAGCGTGTCGACATCGAGGTACGTGAGTTCCGGATCGAGATCGCAGTTGTCGTACACGTCCGGCAGGGGTAGCGCGTTCGGGTCTTCCCCGCACTCAATGGTCACGTTGCCACAGGTGATCGTCGGCGCTTCGTCGTCGATCACCGTGATCAGCTGTTCGCAGCTGCTGGTGTTGCCACAGGCGTCGGTCGCGACCCAAGTCCGGAGGATCGACTCGAACTCACATCCGGGCCCCGGGCTGGTTTGGCTCGGGAACGGCGAATCGAAGTACGTGACGCTCGGGTTCGGATCGCACGTGTCGGTCACTCCTGCCGGTGCGCTCGGCGGAGCGTTCTCACCACAGGTGATCGTGAAGCCAGCCGGGCAGTCGATCGTCGGCGGAGTGTTGTCCTCCACTGTGATCGTCTGGGTGCAGCTGGCCGCGTTGCCACAGGCGTCGGTCGCGGTCCAGGTGCGCGTGATCAAGCTCGATCCCGCGCAGCTGCCCGGCTCGGTCACGTCAGAGTGAACCAAGGACGGGGACGGGTCGCACGAGTCGTCGGCGGTCGCGGTACCACAGGTCGTGAGGTTGTTCGGGTCGTCCTCGCAGCCGATGGTCAGGTTGGCCGGGCAGGTGAGCGTCGGCGCGGTGTCGTCGATCAAGGTGATCGTCTGCGTCGAAGTGCTCGTGTTGCCACAGGCGTCGGTCGCGGTGTAGGTGCGCGTCACGATCGTCTCCTGGGCACAGGATCCGGGTGCCTCCGTGTCGACGGAGGTCACGTCCGGCGTGCAGCAGTCGTCGGTCGCGGTTGCCGGCGGCAGCTGCGAGGTGTCGCTGCCACACGGGAGGGTCAGGGCCGCCGGGGTCTCGAGGACCGGGGGTGTCACGTCGCTGAAGGTAATCGTCTGAACCTTGGTGCTCGAGTTCAAGCACGCGTCGGTTGCCGTGTAGGTGCGGGTGATCGTGTAGTTCTGATCACAGCTTCCCGGCGTGGTCACATCCTCGAAGGTGAGGAGCGGCGCGCCGTCGCAGTTGTCGATCGCGGTCGCCTCGGCGACGCTGGCGAGCGACTCGGAGCAGTCGAGAGCAACGATGGTCAGGCAGTCGATCACCGGCGGCAAGAGGTCGCTCACCGAGATCGTCTGGGTTCCGGTCGTCAAGTTTCCGCACGAGTCGGCTGCGGTGTAGGTCCGCGTGATCGTGTAGCTGTGCTCACACGTTCCGACCGGGTCGGAGTCGACGAAGTTCACCGTCGGGTCGCCGTCACAGTTGTCGGTGGCGGTCGCAGTGGGGCCCGGAATCTGATCGCCGCAGTCGAGGACGATCGGATCCATGCCAGCGAGCTCCGGAGCGGTCCCGTCGACGAAGTGAATCGTCTGGAGGCGCTCGCTCGAGTTGCCGCAGGCGTCGGTGGCGGTGTAGGTCCGCGTGACGGTGCTGCCACAGCTGGTCGGCTCACTGATATCAGTGAACGAGATCGACGGCAGATCGTCGCAGTTGTCGGTGGCGGTCGCAGGCTCGAGATCAGCAACCGTCTCGTCGCAGCTCATGGTGACCACGTCGAGGCAGTCGATCTGGGGCTCCTCGGTGTCGAAGAACGTCAGCGTCTGCACGTGAGTGCTCGAGTTGCCGCAGGCGTCGGTCGCGGTGTAGGTGCGCGTGATCACGAAGCTGTTGGCACAAGCTCCCGGCGTCGTGAGGTCCGAGCTCACGAGAATCGGCGCGGAATCACAGTTGTCGGTCGCGACGGCGGGGGGGACACCCGCGAGATCGGCGTCGCAGCTGAGGAACACGTTTTCGCCGCAGAAGATCTCCGGAGCCGTCTCGTCGACGAGCTGGATCATCTGGATGCAGCTCGAAGAGTTGCCACACGCGTCGGTCGCCGTCCAGGTGCGCTGGATCGTTTGGTCGAGCACGCAGGCGGTCGCGAGGATCGAGTCGACGAAGGTCACGAGCGGGCTCGCGTCACAGCCGTCGACCGCGGTGGCGGTACCGGTGTTCGACGGGTCGGAGCTCGCACCACAATCGAGGGTCAGGTCGGCAGGGCAAGTAATCTCGGGCGCCTCAATGTCGATCTTGGTGATCGTCTGAGTGTGAGTGCTCGAGTTGCCACAGGCGTCGGTCGCAGTGTAGAGACGGGTGACGATCGTCTCCTGGGGGCAGGTTCCCGGAGCGGTCGTGTCGGTGAAAGTCAGGGCCGGGGCCGGGTCGCAAGTGTCGGTGGCCGTGGCCACGGCGAGAGTGTTGAGGTCGTCGTCGCAAGCGATCGTTAGGTCGCTCGCACAGTCGATGACCGGCGGCTCTTCGTCGGAGACGTGAATGAACTGAGTCCGCGAGGACTCGTTGCCGCAATGGTCGGTCGCAGTGTAAGTACGCGCGACGGTGTACGTCTGAGCGCAAGGGCCCGGAATCGTCTCGTCGGACTGCGTCACCACCGGAGCGGCGTCGCAGAGGTCGGTCGCCGTGGCGGACGGCACGCTGTTGAGGTCGGCGGGGCAGGGGAGGAAGACCTCGTCCTGGCACTCGATCACCGGCGGCGTGGTGTCGGCGATCGTGATCGTTTGGACGCACTCACTCGAGTTGCCACAGGCGTCGGTCGCCGTCCAGGTCCGCGTGAGCGTGGAGTCACCCGGGCAGAGGCCCGCGGTCGTCACGTCGGCGAAGGTCACCGTCGGGGCGAGGTCGCAGCCGTCGGTGGCGGTCGCTTCTCCGAGGTCGATCAGCTCGTCCTCGCAGCTGAGCAGTAGATCTGCCGGGCAGGTGAGAACTGGCGGCTGGTCGTCGATCAAGGTGACCGTCTGCGTCGAGGTGCTCGAGTTGCCGCAGGCATCCTCTGCCGTGAAGGTGCGGGTCTCGATCGTCTCCTGGGGGCACGATCCCGGGCCCATGGTGACTTCCATGGTCACGGTGGGCGCACAGCAGTCGTCGGTCGCGGTCGCCGGCGGCAGCTGCGAAGTGTCGCTGCCGCACGGGAGGATCAGATCGGCCGGCGTCGTGAGAACCGGCGCCGTGGTATCGGAGAAGTTGATGGTTTGGACCTTGGTGCTCGAATTGAGGCACGCGTCGGTCGCGGTGTAGGTGCGGGTGATCGTGTAGTTCTGATCGCAGCTGCCCGGCGTGGTCACGTCCTCGAAGGTGAGGAGCGGCGCGTCGTCGCAGTTGTCGGTCGCGGTCGCCTCTTCAACGTCCCCGAGCAGTTCGGAGCAGTCGAGATCGACGATCGCGACGCAGGAGATCACCGGCGCAAGATCGTCGGTGACGGTGATCGTCTGAACGAACGTGCTCGAGTTGCCACAGCCGTCGGTCGCGGTGAAGGTCCGCTCGACGCTATAGGTCTGTGGGCAGCTTCCCTCTGGATCGGAATCGACGAAGGTCACGAGCGGGTTGGGGTCACAGTTGTCGCTGGCGGTCGCGAGAGGAATCGCGCTGAAATCGTCAGCACAGTCGAGCTCGATCAGCGCGGGGGCGTCGAGGATCGGGTCCACGTCGTCGATCAAGAAGATCGTCTGGGTGCGCTCGCTCGAGTTGCCACACGCGTCGGTCGCGGTGTAAGTCCGCGTAACGGTGGACTCTTGTGCGCAAGCGCCCGGCTCGGTCGTGAAGGTGAAGGTCACCGTGATCGGGCCCTCGCAGTTGTCCGTTGCGGTCGCGTTCGGGACCAGGTTGTGATCGTCCGTGCAGGCGAGCGTCACCGTGTCCGGGCAATCGATGATCGGCGGATCCACGTCGATCACGGTGATCGTCTGCAGGTGAGTGCTCGAGTTGCCGCACGCGTCGACTGCGGTGTAGGTGCGGGCGATGGTGAAGCTGTTGTCGCAGGCTCCCGGCGTGATGACATCCACGCTCGTGATCACCGGCGCTTCGTCACAGTTGTCGGTCGCGGTGGCGAGGGTGGCGGCGTCGCGGCTCTCGTGGCAGTTGAGGACCACGTCGAAGCCACACTCGATGATAGGCGGCAGAGTATCGAGAACGGTGATCGTCTGGATGGCGCTCGTGGCATTGCCGCAGGCGTCCGTTGCGGTCCAGGTGCGCTCGATCGTGCGATCCTGGGGACAGGCGGTCGCGAAGATCGAGTCTTCGAACTCGACCAGCGGCTGGCCGTCACAGGCGTCGGTGGCTGTCGCGGTGCCGTTCGACTGCGTGGACTCGTCGTCACCACAGGCGATTGTCACATCTTCCGGGATGCTGAGGATCGGGGCCTCGTCGTCACTGACGGTGATCGTCTGGACGAGCTCCGTGGCATTGCCACAGGCGTCGGTCGCGTTCCAGGTCCGAACGACGGTGTACTCCTGGGGACATGCCCCCGGAGTCATGACGTCGACCTTGACGAGGGCCGGAGCCGAGTCGCAGTTGTCGGTGGCAGTCGCGTCGGCGACGCTCTCGAGGCCTTGGGGGCAATCGAGGAAGACGGTCGCGAGGCAGCTGATCGTCGGCGCTTCGCTGTCGGTCACGATGATCGTCTGAACCGCGGTGCTCGCGTTCAGGCAGGCGTCGGTCGCAGTGAAGGTGCGCGTGATCGTGTACGACTGTGGGCAGCCGTTCTCAACAGTCACGTCTTCGTGGGTGACGAGCGGCGCGGGATCACAGTTGTCGGTGGCGGTCGCGAGGGCGACGTCCTGGACACTGTCGGTGCAGTCGAGCTCGACCAACGGCGTCACGGTGAGGATCGGCGCGATCTCGTCGGTGACGGTGATCGTTTGGGTCGTCGAGCTCTCGTTGCCACACGCGTCGGTCGCGGTGAAGGTACGAGTGATCGTGAACGCCTGCGGGCAAGCGCCCGGCTCGGTCGCGTCGGTGTGGGTGACTTCCGGAGCGGGGTCACAGGTGTCGGTCGCGGTGGCGAGCTCGAGCAAGTCGAGGTCGTCGGTGCAGGTGAGAACCTGGTCCGCCGGGCAATCGATCGTCGGCGGCTGGTTGTCGACAATGTTGATCGTCTGGACGTGAGTGCTCACGTTGCCGCAAGCGTCGCTCGAGGTGTAGGTGCGCGTCACCGAGTAGGTGTGAGCACACGGTCCGGCGTTCGTGACGTCGGTCGAGGTCAGGGTCGGCGCGTCGTCGCAGTTGTCGGACGCGGTCGCAGGGGCGACGTTCGCAATGTCGTCGTCGCAGTTGATCTCGACGTCGAATGCGCAGTCGATGACCGGCGGCAGCGTATCGAGAATCGTGATCGTCTGGATGGCGCTCGTGGCATTGCCACAGGCGTCCGTTGCGGTCCAAGTCCGCTCGATCGTGCGCTCCTGGGGACAGGAAGTCGCGAAGATCGAGTCCTCGAACTCGACCAGAGGTTGGCCGTCACAGGCGTCGGTGGCTGTCGCGGTGCCGTTCGACTGCGTGGACTCGTCGTCACCACAGGCGATTGTCACATCTTCCGGGATGCTGAGGATCGGGGCCTCGTCGTCACTGACGGTGATCGTCTGGACGAGCTCCGTGGCATTGCCACAGGCGTCGGTCGCGTTCCAGGTCCGAACGACGGTGTACTCCTGGGGACATGCCCCCGGAGTCATGACGTCGACCTTGACGAGGGCCGGAGCCGAGTCGCAGTTGTCGGTGGCAGTCGCGTCGGCGACGCTCTCGAGGCCTTGGGGGCAATCGAGGAAGACGGTCGCGAGGCAGCTGATCGTCGGCGCTTCGCTGTCGGTCACGATGATCGTCTGAACCGCGGTGCTCGCGTTCAGGCAGGCGTCGGTCGCAGTGAAGGTGCGCGTGATCGTGTACGACTGTGGGCAGCCGTTCTCAACAGTCACGTCTTCGTGGGTGACGAGCGGCGCGGGATCACAGTTGTCGGTGGCGGTCGCGAGGGCGACGTCCTGGACACTGTCGGTGCAGTCGAGCTCGACCAACGGCGTCACGGTGAGGATCGGCGCGATCTCGTCGGTGACGGTGATCGTTTGGGTCGTCGAGCTCTCGTTGCCACACGCGTCGGTCGCGGTGAAGGTACGAGTGATCGTGAACGCCTGCGGGCAAGCGCCCGGCTCGGTCGCGTCGGTGTGGGTGACTTCCGGAGCGGGGTCACAGGTGTCGGTCGCGGTGGCGAGCTCGAGCAAGTCGAGGTCGTCGGTGCAGGTGAGAACCTGGTCCGCCGGGCAATCGATCGTCGGCGGCTGGTTGTCGACAATGTTGATCGTCTGGACGTGAGTGCTCACGTTGCCGCAAGCGTCGCTCGAGGTGTAGGTGCGCGTCACCGAGTAGGTGTGAGCACACGGTCCGGCGTTCGTGACGTCGGTCGAGGTCAGGGTCGGCGCGTCGTCGCAGTTGTCGGACGCGGTCGCAGGGGCGACGTTCGCAATGTCGTCGTCGCAGTTGATCTCGACGTCGAATGCGCAGTCGATGACCGGCGCCTCGTCGTCACTGAAGGAGATCGACTGGAACCGGATGCTCGAGTTGCCGCAGGCATCGGTCGCGGTCCAGGTCCGGGTCACAGTCCACTCGTGCTCACAAGAGCCGGGGAAGGTGTTGTCCTCGAACGTGAGGCTCGGATCTTCGTCGCAATTGTCGAGGGCCACAGCGGCCGGGACGAGATTGATGTCGTCGGCGCACGTCAGCTCGACCAGCCCCGGGCAGCTGATCACCGGAGCGTCCACGTCGACGATCGAGATCAGCTGAATGGCGGTCCCGGTGTTGCCACAGGAGTCGACCGCGATCCAGCTACGCTCGACGACGTATCCGCAGGCATCACCCGCGAGTGGGTTGTCGAGGAAGCGAACGGACGGGTTCGGCCCGCAGTTGTCGGTGGCGGTCGCCGGCAGTCCCGCCGGAATCTCTTCGTCACAGTTGATCGTGAAGTCGGCGGGCGGCGTGACGGTCGGAGGCGTGTTGTCCACGACGCTAATGAACTGCGTCAGCACGCTGCTGTTGCCACACTCGTCGGTCGCGGTCCAGGTGCGCTCGATCGTCATCTCGAAGGCGCAGTCACCGGGGGTGGTCAGGTCGGTGGACGTCACGGTTGCCGTACCACAGTCGTCGGTCGCGGTGGCGAAGCCGGCGTTCGTGAGCGGCTCCTCGCAGGAAAGAACCGTGTCGGCCGGGATGGTGAGGATCGGCGGCGTGCTGTCGGTGACGGTGATCACCTGCAAGCGTGTCGACACGTTGCCGCAGTCATCCACGGCGGTGTAGGTCCGCTCGACGGTGAAGGTCTGCGGGCACAGGCCCGGCAGGGTCACGTCGGCGAAGGTGAGCGTCGGAGCCGGGTCGCAGTTGTCGGTGGCAGTCGCTTGCTCGACGTTCGAGACCAGCTCGGTGCAGTCGAGATCGACCTGCGAGAGGCAGTCGATCACGGGAGCGAGGTCGTCGACGTAGTGAATCAGCTGCACGGCGCTCGACTCGTTCCCGCAACCGTCGGTCGCGGTCCAAGTGCGAGTGATCGTGAACGACTGCGCGCAGCCGTCAGATGCGTTCGTGTCGGAGAACGTCACGCTCGGCTGCTCGTCGCAGGCGTCGGTGGCGGTGGCGGTTCCGGTGTCTTCCGTCGAGTCGCAGGAGAGCGTCACGTCCGCCGGAATGCTGAGGGCCGGCGCCGTATCGTCGAGGAAGAAGATCGACTGAGTGCAGGTGGATGAGTTGCCACACACGTCGGTGGCGGTCCAAGTGCGCACCAGCAGGCTCTGGCCGGGACACGTGCCCGGGAGCTCTAGGTCCGTGACGGACATGGCCGGCGCGGGGTCGCAGTTGTCGGTGGCGGTGGCGGGCTCGAGGAAGTCGAGCGGGTCGCCGCAGGAGACCATCTCGACGCCGGGGCAAGTGATCACCGGCGCGGTTTGGTCGAGGAAGGTGATCGTCTGGACCATAGTGCTCACGTTGCCGCAAGCGTCGGTCGCCGTGTAGGTACGCTCGATCACCGAGCTGTTCGCGCACTCGGTGAAGAACGTGCTGTCGCTCGCGGTGACGGTCGGTGCGTCGTCGCAATTGTCGATTGCGAGGGGGAGCGGGATGGTCGACGGGTCGTCTCCGCAGTCGAGCATGAGGCTCACCGGGCAGTAGAGTGCCGGAGCTTCATCGTCGACGATCGTGATCGTCTGGGTGCAACCGGAGCTGTTTCCGCAAGCGTCGGTCGCGGTGTAGTTTCGGATGATCACGCTTTCGTTCGGGCAGTTGCCCGGGACGACCGTGTCGGTGTGAGTCAGGATCGGGGACGGATCGCATCCGTCGAGGAGGAACGGGGATCCAGCCAGCTCGAGCGGGTCGGCGCAGCTGAGGGTGACGTCGCCGGGCGAGTTGAGCTCGGGGGCGGTCTCGTCAGCGACCGAGATCAGCTGCGTGGCACTGCTCGAGTTGCCACAAGCGTCGGTGGCGGTCCAGGTGCGGGTGATGAGACGCTCCTGAGCGCAGAGGCCCGTCTGCGTCGTATCGGTGTAAGCGATCGCCGGTGTCGGATCGCAGTCGTCCTGGGCGGAGGCGTTTCCGACCTCGGTGGACAGGTCGTCGCAGTCGGTGGTGCATCCGACGGTGACGTCCGCGGGCACGGTGAGGGCCGGCGGAGTGTTGTCGGTGTGGGAAATCGTCTGGGTCGCCGACGTGCTGTTTCCACAGGAGTCGGTCGCGGTCCAGGTTCTTTCGATGGTGAGGGAAGACGGGCAGTCGCCGAGGGCGACTTCATCGTTGAATGTGACCAGCGGGTAGGTGTCACAGATATCGATCGCGGTTGCGGTCCCGGTGTCATTCGTTCCGGTCGGATCGAAGCAGCCGAGCTGAACGTCGGCGGGGATCGTCAGCGCGGGAGGGATCGTATCGGTGGTCACGATCGTCTGGACCGTCGTCGCGGTGTTTCCACAGGAGTCGGTCGCGGTGTAGGTCCGCGTGATCGTCGTCTCGAGGAGGCAATCTCCGTAGCTCACGACATCAACGAAGGTGAGTGTGGGGTTCGGATCCTGGGTGTCCGTGACGGTCGGTGGGTCGGCGATCTCGCCGCACTCGAGCGAGAGCAGAGCGTCGCACGAGATACGCGGCGGCGAATGATCGCCGCACGCGAGCGGGCAACCACCGATGAGCTCTACCGAGTTCCATGCGGTGAGCGCCTGCGTGGCGAGGGCATAGCTGATCGCCCCGCTGAAGGTATCCTGGAGCAGTTGCGCAACCAGCGTCGCGTCGACCGGGTACAGGATGTCAGGGTGGGAGGCGTTGAGGAGTGCGGCGGCACCGCTCGCGAGAATGTCTTCGAAGGCACCCCCGCTTTGGAGGGTGGCTCCGAAGAGCGTCAGCGTCGGATCGAACGTGATCGGCGCTGCCGAGGTGTTGGTGATGCCAGCTGCACCGAGGAACGTGGTCGCCGGACCCGGCGCACAGAGGTCATCGGCGGGCTGGAACGGGGTGGCGCACCAGGTATCGAGTTGGGAGCTCCAGAGCCCCGCGGAACACGCTTCGGGGTCCTGTGCACGCAGCGTTTGCGAACACAGAGCCGTACAACACAGAATCAAACACAGGGTGCGGAGAATCCGCCCCCCCGATGAAATGGCGTCGCGACACATCACTCAACCTCCAGAGACCTTGGGCGTGACAGGTGAGACAGTCCTGTACGACCAGAGATTACAAGCCGGGCAGCGCACGGCTTCTGAGCTAACAATTACGAGGTCCATTGCCTCCGGAAGTCCGGAGACATACGTGGGCTCAGGCCACAGAGGCGCAGCAGAACCCGTTCTTCCACCTTCGAGGTTACCGGTGAGACAATTTTCGTCTACCTGGTTGTAAATGAGTTGTGCGGGAGGCGTGTGGATTAACGAACCGACGAGTGAGTGTCGACTGACCTGACTCATGCGATGGGGGGGGTGCTGGGGGAGGTCGAGGGCGAGGCTCGGCTTCAACGAAAGACTCCCTCGGGGCCGTAGCAGGCGAAGTAGAGGCGAGTGCAATCTCGGAATTGTCCCCTCACGGAACGGAGTGCGTCGACGTCGCGTTTCGACCCCACCTCCCTTACCTGTACCCCCTTGGGTTCTCGCGAACTCGACCGGTTTCTACCGAACGCGGGTATCTTCTGGGGAGGGTGAGATATTTTTTTTGCCGCCGCATTGAGATCCATCGAAGACGGAGACCCCATGGCACAGACTGATCGCGACGCGATGCATGAGCAGGTCCGCGAGTACTACGGCGAGACCCTCAAGAGCGCGAAAGACCTCAAGACCGGCGCCTGTTGCCCGGTGGACGCCATTCCACTGCACATCCGCCCGCTTCTCGCGAATCTCGAGGACGAGGTGGTCGCTCGCTCCTACGGCTGTGGCTCGCCGATCCCGGCGGCTCTCGAGGGGATGACCGTCCTCGATCTCGGGTGCGGCACCGGGCGCGACGTCTACATTGCGAGCCAGCTGGTGGGGGAGGCGGGCACTGTGATCGGTCTCGATATGACCGACGAGCAGCTCGAGGTCGCGATCCGTACCCAGGACGCCCATGCGAAGCGCTTCGGCCACGCGAAATCGAACGTGCGATTCGTGAAGGGGCTCCTCGAGGATCTCGGCGCGGCGGGAATCGAAGAGAGCTCGATCGACGTCGTGATCTCGAATTGCGTTCTCAACCTGGCCCCTGACAAACGCCCGGTTCTCTCCGAGATCTTCCGCGTGCTCAAGCCGGGGGGAGAGCTCTATTTCAGCGACATCTACAGCGATCGGCGCCTCTCCGAGGAGGTGCAGCGCGATCCGGTTCTCGTCGGTGAGTGCATCGGAGGTGCGCTTTACCTCGAGGACTTCCGGCGGTTGATGGAAGAGATTGGGGTGCCCGACTTCCGGGCGGTCTCCTCGAGCAAGGTCGACCTCGAGCATCCGGACGTCATCGCGAAAGTGGGGATGGCGAACTTCCTGTCGAAGACCGTTCGCGCGTTCAAACTCGCGTCACTCGAGGACCGCTGCGAGGACTACGGGCAAGTGGCGTGGTACTTGGGCACGATCCCTCACCACCCGCACTCCTTCGTCCTCGACGATCACCACGAGTTCTTTACGGATCGGCCGATGCTCGTCTGCGGAAACACGGCGGCGATGGTCGGCGAAACGCGCTTCAAGGAGCACTTCCGGATCGAGGGGGATCACTCCACGCACCACGGGCTGTTCGACTGTGCCCCCATGGGCCTGGGGACAGACGGTGGCGCCAGCGAATCGTGCTGCTGATCCCCCGCTTCGGTCGCGAACGATCGATCCGAGAGCAATCGAGAAGCGCGGTTGATGGAACCTGTCTCGCGGTCACAATACGCAGCTCACGCGATTCAAATATGGCCATCGATTGGGGAACGCGCGGTGGGCGCGCCCCGTCGGGAAGGAAGTAAAGTGGCTAACGTTCAGGAAAAGATCCTCGAGGAGTTGACCCGCTCCTACTTCATGGAGCTCGAAACGGTGATGAACTACATCGCCAATTCTACCAACCTGGTTGGCGCCAAGGCGGAGCCGATCAAGCAGTCGCTCTTCGCGGACGTCGCAGAGGAGATCGGGCATGCGCAGACGATCGCGAAGCGCATCCACGTGCTCGGGGGCGCGGTCCCTGGGAGTGGTGAGTTCAAGCCGGGACAAAAGACTCTTCAGCCGCCGAGTGACGCCTGCGATGTGGTGTCGGTGATCCGCGGCGTGATCGATGCCGAGGGTGGTGCGGTCGAGCAGTACAAGAAGATCATCGGACTCTGCTCCGAGGCAAACGATCCTGTGACCGAAGATATGTGCGTGACGCTGCTCGCCGATGAAGAAGAGCACAAGCGCGATTTCGAAGGCTTCCTCATGGAGTACGAACGCGAGATGTAGTCGAGGAAGTCAGCTCACGATCGCGCGGGCCTGCGATCGTGGGAATGAAACAGGGCGGAGCCGGGAAACCGGCGCGCCCTGTTTTTGTAGGTGGATCGTTCAGTAGCGCGGCTCGAGAGCAGCTACCCCAGGAGTGGGAAATCCAACCCCGGGGGGATCGGCTTCCCTGCGAGTCGACACATCGCGGAGATTTGTCCTTGGTGTTGGTAGGCGTGGGTCACCGTTCTCAAGATCACGTGGGCGGGAGTGAGAACCTGCTCTTTGCCTCCCCACGTCATCATCGTTCGCGGCGTGTTCAGTTCTTCGACCGACGCCGCGCTCAGATACTGCTCGGTGAGTGCCTGGACCTTCTGGCGATAGTCCTCGAGCGAGTGGGCGGTTTTGTAAGAGCCGTCTTCGTAGACGTCCATCCGCCCCACGACCACTCCGACCCAATACTCTTGCGCGCCGATCTGGTGCTCGAGCTGAAGGGGGATGGTCCCACCCCCGAACCCCTCCCTCTCACGGCTCCATTCGTCAGCGTCCAGCTCACCGCAGTGCGCGATCAACTTGGCGAGGCTTCGATGGGTGCGCTCGACGATGTCGAGGAGTGCTGCGCTCGTGTACATCGATGTCCTTCCTGCTTTGGGGGGGTGTTGCGCAGTCGGTTGGCCACGAGTGCCCGATCAGATAGGATTGCGGCCCGGCTGCCAAGCCTGGTCTCGGGTGAGGGTCTGGGGCGGTGTGAGGTGGGTCGGCGTCCTATTGCGAGCCCCGCTATCCCTGCACCTCCGGCACCCACGCCGTCGTTCTTCCCGCCACCGTCATCGATTCGATCGCCTCACCCTTCGAGGTCTTCGCACCCGCCACTTTTCCCCAGCGATGGTGGAAGAGCCACGTCTTGGGGAGGCGCGCCTTGTCCGCATCGACTGCGCACGCGCGCTCGATGATCGCGAGCAACTTCGACCTCAAGCGCCTCACTTCCCCGGTGTCGAGATCACACGCTCTTCGCCTCGGGTCGATCTTCGCTTGGTAGAGGACTTCGTCTGCGATCCAGTTGCCCACTCCTGCCGCGAAACCTTGGTCGAGCAGCACGCCTTTGATCGTCCCCTTCCGCTTTTCGAGCATGGCGGAGAAGTCGGTTGGTGACGGTGGGTCGAGGAGGGGGTCGAAGCCGAGGCTTGCAATCGGCTCTTCCCCTAAGGGATCATCGATCAGGCGGATCCTCCCGAGACGACGCTTATTGGTCATCACCAGCTCGCCGCCGTCATCGAAGAAAAAGTGCACCTTCGTGAACCGTGGCGGCCACTCGGGGAGAGGCGTGTTCGCTGGGGTGGCCTTGGGATCGCTCTCGAGGACGAGATGATCGCCCCCCGGGACTTCGAACGCGCCGGTCATCCCGAAGTGGAAGAGCGCAGCTGGCCCCTGGTCGAGGACGAGCCAGATGTACTTCCCGCGTCGCCCGGTCCCCGTGGCCGTTCGCCCCACGAGCGCTCGGGCGAAAGCCTTCGGTTGGATGCCATCGAAAACGATCTCATCCTCTGCCGCCGTGACTCGGGAGATCGTGCGCCCTTTGGCCGCTTGCTCGAGAACCTTTCGCCCGCGCTCGCACTCGGGGAGCTCCGGCACGTTATCCCCCCTCGCCGGTCGGCGGAGGGGTCGGGGCTTTTGGCGCACCGGGGATCACTCCGCGCTCGGGCCGATTTTGCTTGAGCCGTTCGATCGCCTCGCGCGCGATCTTCTCCGCTTCCGCCTTCGCCTCATCGTCGAGCTCTTCAGCTTCGACGGGGTCGACGATTTCGAGTTCGAAACGCACTAAATGTGCCGGGAGTCCGCGCGCCCGCTCGGCCCACGAGACCGGCTTCTGGTTGAAGAGGGGATTGCCGTCGATGATTTTCGCCTCCCCGTCATCGCCGATCAGCTGGATGATCGTCAGGTAGGAAGTGGTGAGGTCCGCTCCATCCGGTGCAACCGATGCGCTGATGCCGAGCGCGGGCTGAACCACTCCCGATGCGGTCTCGATCTCGAGTCGCGCCCGCACCGCCTGCACTTTGCGGAGGACTTCACCCGATGACTTCACGGTGCTCGCCTGCATCGTATGAGTCGTGGTCCAAGTTCGGATCAGTTTGGCGCCGGGCATGAGCTTCGTGACCGCTTCGTCCCAATGCTCGTTCCTAAGATCGCGACTCTCGACGACCAGGATGCTCGGATCGAGGCCATCGCAGACCCAGTTCACGGCGTCGGGAAGTCCCTGGGCTCCCGCGACTCGAATGACTCCGCTCTCTGCGGTGACCTGGACCGCGATCCGCTTCCCTTGCTCGCTGATCCGCATCGTGACGACCGTGATGGTGGAGGCGAGGACCACGAGCAAGAGCACGGAGACGACCGTGCGCAGGGGTCCTTTGATCGCGCGTTTGTCGTCGCTCATCGTTCTCCCGTTTCTCGAAGCGGCCACCGAAATCCGGTCACTCTTTCGGAGACCAGTAGACCCGCAAGGGGCCGACCCACACAGCCGCAACCCGATCGAGAGGGATCCACAACTCTGCCTTCCCCTCGGGATCGTGGATCGGGGTCATTCCCTCGAGCCGGATCTTCAGCGAGCGCTCCCCGGCTTCGTCTGCGATCTCCAGAAGTGTGACATCTTTGAACCGCTGTAGGTTGTCAGGGGCGGCGCCCGGTTCGGTGTGAATGACGAGGTCCACCGTTTCGCCGAGGTACGG
>CALEHF010000452.1 GCA_937876125.1 uncultured bacterium | reverse complement strand
CGAGCAGGGTGCGATCGAGGGGCACCTCCTTCGCGGCGTCGCGGAGGTTCTGAGCCTTCGGGTAGGAGACATTGCCAGCGAACGAGACGTACCAGTCGAGCTCGATCGCGCGGACCGCTTCGGCGGGTGTCCCTCCGAAGCAGTGGAACACCCCGGTCACCCCGGCTCCCTCCGCTGCGATGATCTCGAGAGTGCGCGGCCACGCCTCCCGGCAATGGATCACCACCGGCCTCTGGGTGCGCCGGGCGAGGTCGAGCTGGGCGATGAAGGCGCGCTCCTGATCTTCGATCGGAGCCCAATCACGGAAGGTATCGAGTCCGATCTCGCCGATTGCCCGCACGACATCGTCATGTTCGGCGACCATGACCTCGAGCGCTTGGACCACGGAGTCGAGTTCGCTCGGCGACATCGTCGCCTCGTTCGGGTGCAGCCCGACGGTCGCGTAGCAGAACCCCGGGTATTCGTGAGCGAGGTCGATGCACTTCTTTGAGGATTCGACA
The DNA here is from genome assembly GCA_937876125.1 of uncultured bacterium. Taxonomy (GTDB): domain Bacteria; phylum Planctomycetota; class UBA8108; order UBA1146; family UBA1146; genus JAFMMO01. The sequence goes on along the minus strand of CALEHF010000452.1, from coordinate 16,097 downwards.
TCACACCCGATGTTGATGACGTGAAGGAATCCGCGCGTGCGAGCGCGCTCGATCACGGCGGCGCGGTCCGAGTCGAACTCCTTCCGATAGAGGTGCGCGTGGGTGTCGATGGCGTGAGGTGCGGACATGGTTCTCCTCGAGTCAGTTTCTTTCTCTTGCGGGCAAAGCGACGAGCACCGGTGTCCGTTCGCAAGGAGTCATCAGTGCGCTGAGCATGGAAGGAAATGGAGCGGGCGATGGGATTCGAACCCACGACATTCAGCTTGGGAAGCTGACGCTCTACCCCTGAGCTACGCCCGCTCGGAAGATCCGCACCACGTATCTTGCCTCCCGGGGGCGATCCGTCAAGAGGCGCGGTGCGAGCGGTCAGCTCCGGTGGACGCACGCGCCGTCGATCCAGGTTTCGAGCGCGCCCCCCCCGCGGAGGACCCCTTCGAGGGGGTTGTCCGCCCCTTGGGGCACCGTCCACCGCACCAGGTCCGCCGGTTCCCCCGGCGAGATCGTCCCGCGCCCGAACCTTCCGCCGAGATAGGTGCGCGGAGTAATGGTCCCCGCATTCCACAATGCGCTCACGGCAACTTCCGGGTGCGCACCGTGAGCCCAGCGCATCTCTTCGAGGACCGAGACACTTCCCGCCGAGATGGCTCCGTCCGTTCCGAAGACGACCGGCACCCCGGCAGCGAGCAAGCGGGGAAACGGATGCGCGAGGTGACGGAAGAACGCGTGGCTTCGCGGACAATACGCGACATGACTCCCGGCAGTCGCGAGCAGCTCGATCTCTCCGTCGGTGAGATGATTGCCGTGCACGATCAGCGCACGACGATCGAGCTCGCCGGCGCGCGCGAGCAGCTCGACGGCGCTCCCTCCCCGGGCGTACTCCCTAGGGTCGACCCCAAAGCGTGCGAGAAAACTCGCTCCTTCACCAACGCCGGTCGTGAGCAAGGCGCGCTCCCACTCACTCTCCGCGACATGCATCGCCCACGGCAGTTGATTCTGCCGTGCGATCTCGAGAAGGATCGGGAGGACCGCGGGATGAACGGAGTACGGCGCGTGGGGAGTGACGGAGCGCAGCTCACGGGCGGGGTCGACCTCTTCTTCGAGGAAGGACTCGAGGTCTTCGAGCTTGAGCATGGTGGGGGAGAGAGCGATCACCTCGCGCATGACGACTCGACGCATCGGAGACCCACGAAAAGCGGTGAGGCTCCACCCCCGCGGGTCATCGTCGATGAGGAGGGTGACGCCGGCTCGGATCGAGTGTGCGATGCCAGTCGCCGCTGCCTCTTCCAGACCTGAATCCCCAGCGGAGCGGCGGAATGCGCGAACCCCAGCGAGCCAGTCGGTGAAGAGACCTTCGAGCCGCTCGGTGGGGCGATCGGTGGTGAGATCGAGGTGGATGTGAGCGTTGGCGAGACCGATCGTGATGAGAGTCTCGGGGAGCTGGCGCGCTGCCATCGGTTCCAGCGGTTCGATCGCGCGGATTCGCCCCTCCTCCACCACGATGGTGCCGGGGCGGGGGATGGGATCGATCCCATCCCAAATCCAACGGCTCGTGAGTCGGGTCGTTTGTGCGCTCATGCCGAGAACGCTACCGGAAGAGCTGCGGAGGGGCTATCGATCGGAGGGAGTTCCACGCTTCATGGGCGCGGTGCTCTCCCTCCTCTGCGCGTCTTCGACGACACGGATGAGGTCCGCTTGACGGAATCTCTTGAGAACGAAGTCGATCTCGGAGCGTGCGCGGAGGTGCACGAGGAGATCGAGGATCGGGTACAGGGTGTCGTGAGTCTGCTTCCGATTCAGCGCGGTATCGACGAGGAGTTTCTTCGCGAACGCGGTCGAGTCGGGGACCTCGTCCACCGAGGAATATTTCCCCTCGACGCCGGGGTGCAGGGGAAGCCCCTCTGCGAGTGCCGCGCGGATCGTCTTCTGCTGAAAGATGAGCGCTTCGAGCGCGAGGGTGCCCGATTCGATGTCCGCGGGGCTCAGTGAGTCGAGCAGGACCGATTCGATGAGAACTTCTGCGGGCTCGAACTCCGGAAGCTCCGCGATGTCTTCGATCAGGGTCTGCCGGACCCCCGGGCTCTCCGACGACTCGCACGCGGTCAGGAACTCCTCCGAGAACGGTTCGAGGTACCACCCCTTTGCGTGCGCCTCGAAGAGGAGCCGCGCGGATAGAAGTCTCGCCACTTCGCTCTTCGGAGCTTTGAGGTCGTCGTGGGGAAGGGCAAAACTTGCGGGATCATCCGCCATGCGGTCGAGCAACAGTTTGATGAGCTCCTCGAGAGCGAGACGTTCGCCGTCGGGATCAAAGTGGGCGAGGAGCGCGGCGATCTGACGATACGCTTCCGCCGGATCATGATCATCGAGGATCTTCTTGGCCTGGGAGATCCGTTCGTCGCGAGTCGCCGAGTGAAACCCCTCCGCGTCGATCGCGACGGGTGGCAGGGGAGCCACTGCCCTCTCCGGGGCACTCGAGTCCGGCACTCGGGCCAAGGGCTTGGCGTCGCGAGGGGGCTGGGGAAAGGGCCCCCGAACCACCAGAAGGAGTGCGGCGGTCGCAAGCAGCGCAGCAAGAAGTGTCGCGATTCCGATCCGGTTCATCGGGGTCTCGATTCTCGGTGCCAGTTCCAGAGGTTGCCGACGCCTCACCGAGGCGAACACGTGGGGATCTCGCAGATCCTCTGCTATCCTTCGCTTCTGCCCGATCTGAGGTCATGAGTCGGGCGCACTGAACGAAGGAGACCCGGGTGATTGCGGATCGAACGCCAATCAAAGATACCGCCCAAGGCGTGAACGTCTTCGCTGGACGCGCGATTTCGTGCTTGGGTTGTGTAACTCTCCTGTCTTGCGCCTTGGTTCTCGCCGGCTGCGGGGGCCCACGGTACGCAAAAGTGAGCGATCGATCCCCTGGAGAGATCCGGACGGGCGTGATCCGTACTGGGGTCGCGCTCCACACGGTGGCTCGAGGCGAGAACTTCGCGTCGATCGCGGCGCGCTACCACGTGTCGGTCGAACTTCTCACAGCCGAAAATCCGAGCGTCGACCCCCAGCGACTCATCGTCGGGACCGCGCTCTCGATTCCGAAACTGAAGCCGGAAGTACGTCGGGTTGAAACGGTGGAGGCTCCGCGATGACTCTTCCCCTCGATCCTCACCAACGAGAGGCCTTGCTGCTCGCGCCGTACGCCCAGTCCTCGGTCGAGAGCCGCGGTCGCCGTCATGACGAGCCCGAGACGGGGCACCGCAGTATCTACCAGCGCGACCGCGACCGCATTGTGCACTCGACGGCATTTCGTCGTCTCGAGTACAAGACTCAAGTCTTCGTGAATCACGAGGGGGATCACTACCGCACGCGCCTCACTCACTCCCTCGAAGTCGCTCAGATCTCTCGCTCGGTCGCGCGGCTCCTCTCCTTGAACGAAGATCTCGTCGAGGCGATCGCGCTCTCCCACGACCTCGGGCACCCCCCCTACGGCCACGCGGGAGAAGAGGAACTCGCCCACCGGATGCGTGACCATGGAGGGTTCAATCACAACCGTCACTGCCTGCGCATCGTCGATGCCCTCGAGTGGCGATACCCGCGTTTCCCCGGGCTGAACCTGTCCTGGGAGGTGCGGGAGGCGATCGTGCGTCACTACGGTCACTTCGAAGGGGAGCTCGCCGAGTTCGCTTCGCAAGGGGCCCCGCTCCTCGAGGCGCAGGTCGTCGACATCGGCGATTCCCTCGCCTACGACAACCACGATCTCGACGACGGCTTCCGATCAGGTTTTCTGACGCTCGACGAGCTCTTCGAAGTCGAGTTGTTCGCCGAAGCCGCCGCCCAAGTGCGCGAAGAGCACGGAGATCTCTCCGATCGCATGCTGATCACCCGAGCGGTTTCCAACCTGATCCACTCGGAGATTCTCGATCTGGTCGCGGAAACCCGCCGGCGTTTGAAGTCGGGTTCTCAGCCGATCGATTCCATCGAGGCCGTGCGGGGAGCGACCGAGCCGGTGGTCGCGTTCAGCGCTCCGATGCAGAAGAAGAAGCGCGCGATGCAGGAGTTTCTCTACGCGCGTCTCTATCGTCACTACCGCTGTCAGCGGATGGCAGAAAAGGGGAAACGCTTCCTCGGCGCGCTTTTCGGGGAGTACCTCCGCGAGCCGGGACAACTGCCACCGTTGCACCTGGCGCGCGCTGAGGAGGTCGGTCTCGAGCGCACGATCTGCGACTACCTCGCCGGCATGACCGATCGCTACTGCCTCCAGGAGTACCAGCGTCTCTTCATCCCGTTCACCGACGGCGCGGGTCCCCGGTGACCCCACCAACAGGGGCCCGTCTCCCAGAGCCGCGGCTCTTCGTTGTCATCGTCGCGGCGGGACTCGGCACGCGACTCGGCGGCGAGACGCGGAAGGCCGCTCTTGCGCTCGGGGGAATCCCCTTGGTGGTGCGAGCACTCCGTGCCTTCAGCGGCACCCCCCGCGCAATCGGTGGGGCGGTCGTCGTGCACGCGGATGATCTGGTTCGAGCGGAACATGAGTGGCTCCCCGAGTCCGAGGCCACGTTCCCGTGGCAGGTAGTGGTGGGGGGGGAGACTCGAGCAGCGTCGTGCCAGCGAGGCATCGCCTCGGCGCCGACAACGGCTGATCTCTTCGCGGTGCATGATGCGGCCCGGCCACTCCTCTCGACCGAGGATCGCGATCGAGTGCTCGCTCTGACAACCGAGAGCCAGTGTGACGGTGCCATCCTCGCGGCTCCGGTCATCGACACCTTGAAAGAGGTCGAGGGCGATCGCATTGTCGGAACCGTCGATCGCACAAATCTCTGGGGCGCCCAGACTCCGCAAGTATTCACCCGCGCCGCGCTCGAGCGGGCGCGCCAGTGGGGGCCTTGTGAAGGTACGGACGAGGCGAGCTGGCTCGTGGCCGCGGGGGCCGACATCCGCGTGATCGAGGCGCGCTCTCCCAATCCCAAAATCACGCTGCCCGCCGATTTTATCGCGTGGGAAGCTCGGCTCGCCGCCGGCCCCGGTCGCTGAACCGGCCGCGGAATCGCCCAGCCGCGCTGACCGCGTCGCGGACACTCCTCCACAAGTTGAACGGGAGCGACCACTTCGGACCGGTCCGTCCGGTCGCTTGACCCCGCCTCTCCGATTCGCGATGCTCGGCGGTTCGATCCGGGCCAGGGGGGAGCCCGTTCGCCTCTCCATGTCGCCGCTTCTCCATTTGAAAGACACACAGGGAGTTCTCTGGGCGATCGAGCTCCAGATTCCCCCTCGATGCCGCTGGCCCGGCAGGACCCAAGGATAGGAATCCGGACACCCAAGAGCCGAGATTCCGGGGAAGGACCTCACTTGATGCAACGAATCCGCTTTCTGGCGGCGATTCTCGCCGTCGTGACTCTCATGCCATCCATCGCTTCCGCTCAGCTGGAGATCTCCTCTGGGGGCGTGACCCTCGGAGGCGATGTGAAGCCCGCGCGCGCGATTCGAATCACCCTCAGCGGTGAGATGAAGTTCGATGGGGTCTACCGCAACAAGCGTTACTTCGGCGCGGCCCTCGGCGATGGCATTACAGGTGCCGCGGGAACGCCCCTCGGCTGGACCGGATCTGCGACCGGCACCGACGGCGATTTCTTCATGAATCCGTGGGTCGCTCTCAACATCGACACCGAACTCGCCGACGGCGTGAACGCCATGGTCACCCTCGAGACTCCGTTCGATGCCTTCACCCGCAACGTCGGCGGGTCGGGCTCGGGACGGACGCTCGACGTCGATCAGGCCTACGTTCAGTGGCTGGGCGCGTTCGTCCCCGATCTGACCCTGGTCGTCGGGATCCAGGACTACGTCGTCGACTTCTCCGGCAACGGGAATCCATTCCTGATCGACGTTGGGAACGCAGAGAGTGCTTTCTCGAACCCCTCCAGCACTGCGGGCGCTGATTTCGGCTCACCGCAATCTTCCTCGGCCGGCCGCGTGGGCTCGCAAGAGGCGGCAGGGATTCTCGGTGAGTTGAACATCGGAGATGCCGAACTCGATCTCTTCTACTTCACACTACAAGAGACGTTTCGCAACGACGCCGACGAGTCGATGTTCGGCGCGGTGATCGACTACGCCTTCGAGACCCAGGACTGGCGCGGCCAGGCGGGCTTCGTGTTCTTCGATCTCCAAAACGACTCGAGCTCGAACGTTTGGACCTACGGCGGCGGGGGTCACCTCGAGAGCGCTTCCGGCGATATGAAGGTCTACGGCGAGGCGTACGGTCAGTTTGGTCGCTACGCAAACAACCTGATGGGCTTCGGCCGAATCAGTCAGAATCGTTCGTTCGCGGTGATCGGCGGCATTCGCTACTACGTGAGCGGCATGGAAGAAGTACGCCCCTGGGTCGACTTCAGCTACTGGGAGATCTCCGGAGACGACAACGCGAGCGACAAGCGAAACGGCAACTTCGTCTCGCTCGAGTCGAACAATGACACCTTGATCATGGAGGACGCGTACTACGGTCTCGATCTCGATTCCAACTATCGTGCTCTCAAGTTCAAGGGTGGCATGAATCTGACCCCCGACTGGAGTCTCGAAGGCAGCTACTCCTTCTTCGAGCTTCAAGACAACACCAATGGCACCGCGGCGAACATGTCGGGGCACGACAAGCTCGGGGATGAGATCGACATCATTGCGAACTACCGTGCGACCGACTATCTGACCTTCCAGTTCGGCGCGGGGTGGTTGCTGGACGCCCAAGCGCTCGGCGTCGGCTCCAACATCTCGATCACCAAGCTGACCGCTGAGATCCGGTTCTGATCGATCTCTCGGCCGCTTCTTGAGTTTTCGGTCCGATGAATGAAGCGCTGCTGAGCAGGGTGAGGGGGCAGCCAGCCTCCTCGCCCTGCTCTCATTCTTGGATCTCGCCGGTCTTTCCCGCACCCCGCTTTCCCCCCGATTCGCCGGTCGCTAGACTCCGTGTCATGAGCCAGCATGCATCGACGAGCCCTCATCGCATCGGATTGGGGACCGACCGACATCGACTCGAGCCGGGTCTGCCACTCGTTCTTGCGGGGGTCACGATCCCCTCCGAGATCGGGGCCGTCGGGCACTCCGATGCCGATGTCGTGTTCCACTCCCTCGCAGACGCTCTCTTGGGTGCCGTGGGGGAGGGGGATATCGGGGAGCTCTTTCCAGACACCGACCCTCGCTACCAGGGGCTCGATTCGCGGCGGATCGTCGAGGAAGCGCTTCGAAGGGTGCAGCTGCGCGGTTTTCAGGCCGAAAACGTGGACATTGTCATCGAACTCGAGCGCCCGAAGCTCCTTCCGCACCGCCCTGCGATGCGCACCTCGATTGCGGCCCTCTTAGGGGTCGAGGAAAGTTGCGTGGGGGTGAAGGCGAAGACAGGGGAAGGGCTTGGCCCGGTCGGCGAAGGCAAGATGATCGCGGCGACGGCGGTGGTGCTCTTGGTCGGGGTGCTAGCGGTCGGCGAGGAGAACACGAAATGACGATACGCCTCTACAACACGCTGCACCACCAGCTCGAGGAATTCGTTCCTGAGGTCGAGGGTGAGGTCCGCATGTACAACTGCGGTCCGACCGTTTACTCCGATCCTCACATCGGGAACATGCGCTCGTTCCTCATGGCGGATCTCCTTCGACGGGTGTTCGATCAGCGTGGATACAAGACCACGCAGGTGATGAACATTACCGACGTCGGCCACCTGACCGTCGATGACGTTGCCGATGCCGAAGGAGAGGACAAACTCGAGAAGATGGCGCGAGCCCAGGGTGTCGACCCTTTCCAGATCGCCCGCCGCTACGAGGAGATTTTCTTCGAGAACCTGGACACGCTCGGAGCCCGGCGCGCCCACCACTACCCGCGCGCCACTGAACATGTTCCCGAAATGATCGCGATGATCGAGCGCCTCATCGCCTCTGAGCACGCCTATGTCGTCGAAGGAGTCGGGGTCTACTTCCGCGTCCACACGTTTAGTGAGTACGGGCAACTCTCGGGCAACACCCTCGAGGAGCTCGACGCTGGCTCGCGAATCGAAGTCGATGACCGGAAGGAATCTCCCCACGATTTCGCGCTGTGGAAGATCGACGACAAGCACCTGATGCAGTGGGAAAGTCCGTTCGGGCGCGGCTTCCCCGGGTGGCATATCGAGTGCTCCGCGATGAGCGAGAAGTATCTCGGAGTCACCTTCGACGTGCATACCGGCGGTGAGGACAACATTTTTCCTCACCACGAATGCGAGCGCGCCCAGTCGCTCTGCTCAACCGATGGTGAGTTTGCGCGGACCTGGGTCCACGCTCGTCACCTCCTCGTCGACGGGGCGAAGATGTCGAAGAGCAAAGGGAGCTTCTTTACGATCAACGATCTGATCACAAAGGGCTACGAAGGCTTTGAGATCCGCTACACGCTGATTTCTCCCCACTATCGCCAGCCTACGAACTTCCGGCTGGACGGCCTCGAGGGGGATCGGAAGGCGATTTCACGCCTGCGGGGGCTGGCGGGCCGCCTTGCCGCTGACGCCGCCGGTCTCGCGGGAGGAGACCTCGAGGACCTGGGCGCGAGCCCGGAGTGGGTCGAGCGCCTGACGGCCGCTCAGTCGCAGTTCGACGCCTGTCTCGACGATGACCTGAACGTCTCCGGGGGGCTTGGTGTGGTGCACGACACTGCGAAGCTCTTGGCGAGGGCTGATCTCCCCGCCGAGGATGCCGCCGCCGGACTCGCGTTTCTGAAACACGTCGATGAAATCCTCTGCGTGATCTTCGCGGAAGCGAGCGCTCAGACCGATGCTCTTTCCGCCGAGGAGCAGGAGCTGCTCGACGCTCGAAGTGCCGCGCGCACGTCGAAAGACTGGGCGCGTTCCGACGAATTGCGCGACGCTCTGCTCGCTCATGGGGTCGTGATCAAGGATAGCCCTCTGGGGGTCACGTGGGAGCGGAAGCGCTGAAACTCAGCTTCGTTCCGCTCAACCCCGGCGGGCCCCTTGCAGCCGCTCACGCCTCTCGATAAACTTCGCCGCGATCCTGGCCTTGGCAAAGCTGCGTGTGAGGCTAGCGTGGCTCAATGGTAGAGCTCCCGCCTTGTAAGCGGGTGGTTGTGGGTTCGATTCCCACCGCTAGCTCTTTTTTCCCCGACTCTCGGGATCGCCGAGCGGGATCGCGGACGGTGTGCCTGCGCGACGGTGCAACGGTGCTAATGTGCGACGCTTCGACAGCGCGACCAGCAGCGCATCTTGCTGGGGGTGTTTCCGAGTGGTCAAAGGAGCCAGACTGTAAATCTGGTCCGTAAGGTTCGGAGGTTCGAATCCTCCCGCCCCCATTTTTTTCGATCCCCGTCGTTCGCCTCGATCTCGAGCGGTTTTCCGCTCCGCGCTCTGCTTTGTGCTCTTTGGACCTGAGCTCCGGCCAACGTTTGCCCGCGGTTCTTCCCTCCTAGGAGGCTGTCGGAGAACTGCTTTCGAACCGAGGGTTTGAGATTCCGGTGGCCTGTGCCCTCGGCAGAGCGTAGTCATACTGCTTTGTACGTCGAGTTCTGCCGAGGGTGCAGGGTGCCGGAAGCTCAAATCGTCGGTCGGAATGAGTTTTCCGACAGCCTCCTCGACTCTCCGCAAGGGCACGGGCCTCGATTTTTGGCTTGAAACTTCGACCGCAGAACGGTTTAGTAACCGGCTTTCCGCAGTACCAGAAGAGCTCTCGAGACTCACCGTAAGAGTTTTTTAGACCTTCCACGGGGGCATTACGCCCGCGGGCGGCGGAGGAAAGACCGGGGGAAACCGTCTTTTCTTGCCGTTCCGCGGCACTTCGAGCCATCCCTCCGTCCAGCGAGCCCCAGCGCATTTTTCGGCCCCGCCGAGCGTGCCTGGTGAGCCGCGAGGGTGGCGGTAAGTAGGCAAGAGGTCAAAGGACGGCCCCATCCCGGCCGAAAGAGACGTTACGCGGTGTTGTGTGACGCCCGCTGCTTTTTCGCGATCTGCTTTTTCGCGATCTGCAACGAAATGATCTGAACAACTGCGGGTGTAGCTTAGTGGTAAAGCTCCAGCCTTCCAAGCTGGCCATGTGGGTTCGATTCCCATCACCCGCTCCATTTTTTGTCCGGCGCTCTTTCGGGAGTGCGCGCGTTTGAAGTTGAAATGCGAAGATGCTGCTGTAGCTCAGCTGGTAGAGCACGTCCTTGGTAAGGACGAGGTCACGGGTTCGAGTCCCGTCAGCAGCTCCATTCAAGATTGCCCTTTCAGGCACTGCGTCCTCACGACGCAGCCTTCTAGGGTTGACATGAGTAGGTAAAGACCCTGGTCGGGCGGAGAGTTCTTCCCGCAGGTGGTTTGTAGGGCAAGGAGCAGCCTCGATGGCCAAGCAAGATTTCGTTCGTGACAAGCCCCACGTCAACGTCGGGACGATCGGTCACGTCGACCACGGCAAGACGACCCTCACCGCGGCGATCACTACGGTCCTCGCTGAGAAAGGGCTCTCCGAACTGCGGAGCTTCGACTCGATTGACAAGGCGCCGGAAGAGCGCGAGCGCGGGATTACCATTTCGACCGCTCACGTCGAGTACAACACGGCTGAGCGTCACTACGCGCACGTCGACTGCCCGGGACACGCGGACTACGTGAAGAACATGATTACGGGTGCGGCGCAGATGGACGGGGCGATCCTCGTCTGCAGCGCGGCAGACGGCCCCATGCCGCAGACGCGCGAGCACATCCTGCTCGCCCGTCAGGTCGGTGTGCCGAAGATCGTGGTGTTCATGAACAAAGTCGACATGGTCGACGATCCCGAGCTGATCGAGCTCGTCGAGATGGAAATTCGTGAGCTCCTGAACGAGTACGAGTTTCCGGGAGACGACATTCCGATCATCAAGGGCTCGGCGCTGAAGGCGCTCGAGAACCCGAAGGACGAAGCGGCGGCCGAGTGCATCATGGAGCTCATGAATGCTGTCGACTCGTACATCGAAACGCCGGTGCGCGAACTCGACAAGCCGTTCCTGATGCCGGTGGAGGACGTGTTCTCCATCGAGGGTCGTGGAACGGTAGTGACCGGTCGGATCGAGCAGGGCGTCCTGAAGATGGGTGAGGAAGTCGAGATCGTCGGCGTCCGCGATACCCACAAGACGACTTGCACCGGGGTGGAGATGTTCCAGAAAACGCTCCCTGAGGGTGGCATGGCCGGCGACAACGTCGGTGTTCTCCTCCGCGGCGTGAAGAAGGATGACGTGACCCGTGGTCAGGTCCTCGCGAAGCCGGGCTCGATCACCCCACACACCGAGTTCGAGGCGGAGTGCTACGTGTTGTCCAAAGAAGAGGGTGGCCGTCACAGCCCGTTCTTCTCGGGATACCGCCCGCAGTTCTACTTCCGCACGACCGATGTGACCGGCAACACCGAGGTGGTCGGTGCCGAGATGTGCATGCCGGGCGACAACGCCAAAGTGAAGGTCACGCTGATTCAGCCCATCGCCATGGACGAAGGCCTCCGTTTCGCAATTCGCGAGGGTGGCCGGACCGTGGGCGCTGGCGTGGTCGCGAAGATCATTAAGTAACATTTCGCGGTCATTGGAGTCCGCGGTGTCTTTTCCGCGGTGTCTTTTCCGCGGTGTCTTTTCCGAAAAGGACCGTTGCCGTGGGAGGGCAAAATCGCCTTCCCACGGTAGCGTCTTCTCCGGATCGGGACGAGTTGCGCGGATTGACTTGCGCCTGACGGGGACTGCCGCGAACCTGTGAGATCTGTCCGGGTTCCGCGCGGGGTCGAAGACGACTGATTCGGGGCTACTGAATCGAGGCGACTGAATCGAGGCGACCTGTGCCGGCGAGCACCCGAGGGCTTTTTCTCGGTAAAGATCGCGGTCGGCTCGCTGAAGCCTTTGAGGGCGCTGGAATTACGAGAAGTTCGATAGGGCAGTAGCTCCAATGGTAGAGCAGCGGATTCCAAATCCGCGGGTTGGGGGTTCGAATCCTCCCTGCCCTGTTTTTTGGCTCGACATGGTTTTTTGGCTCAACATGCAAGCATGTTGAAGCTCTGCGAGATTCGGACTGTTTTGATACGAAGCCACTGTCTTGATACGAAAACGCGGTTTTGAGACGTCGCGGTTTTGATTCGGAGCGCAGGGGAGAGCGTGAGTCCCCGCCACCGCCATTGTTGGCGTGGTGAACGTCGCGTCTGTGAGTAGAGGGGAACACCGAGCGGGTCATCGCGACCCCTCAGCGACTTCAGGCGGGGCTTGCGGCCAATGTCAGGCACGCGGGCAGAGCCGAGGTGAGAACGGGAGTGGAAGCAGATGAGCTTCAGACTCTACAAAGAAGGACAAGGCGTCTGGGCGCGCGGATCCCTCGCCACCCTCATGGGTGCGACCGGTTTGTACGCGACCACGGCCTTTCACAGCTGGCTCGAAGGATCGGAATGGTCGCGCAAAGTGCTGGTGACCGTCCCCTTCTTCGATTGGGCAGTTCGCGTGCAGTCGGTGGCCTCATTGGCCGTGCTCATGCCGTTCGTCTTGGGTGGGGTGTGGCTCTACAACCGACCGAAGCTGACCGATTTCCTCATCGAGACTGAAGCAGAGCTGAAGAACAAGGTCACCTGGCCGACGCGCAAAGAGACGACCAACAACTCGATCGTAGTGGTGGTCACTTGCTTGATCTTCGGACTTTGGATTTCGTTCGCCGATGTCCTCTTCCAGAAGATCCAGGACTTTCTCTACGGGATGGCCGGCTAGCGCGGACGAGCAGGACGCCTGGTGTTTGGCGTCCGTGATTTCTAAGCGATTGAGACTGACAAACTGTGCGACGCGGGGTCACGGCATCGAGATCTCTGATCTCTGACCGCTGATCTCTGAATGGGAGCCCCGAGTGAACTCGGAACGGACACCTGAGGACGAGCAAGAGTCGGTCGGCGCATCGTTGTCCTCGGAATCGACGGCGTCCTCGGAATCCGCGGCTGAAGCCGGCCCGGACGAGGTGAGTTCGCCAGGCGTGGACTCAGGTGCAGCGTCCTCGAAGGACGAGAGGTCCTCGAAGGACGAGAGGTCCTCGAAGGACGAGAGTGCTCCTAAAGAAGAGAAGAGAGCTGAGCCCAAGAAGGCGAAGCCCTCTCCGGTGCTCCCGAGCGCGGCTCCGGCCTCGGCTCAGGATGCTGACGTCCTTCCGACTGCGAAGTCGGTCACCGATGACGTGCCGTTCGATTGGTACGTGATTCGGGTGCAGAGCGGTCGCGAGGACACTCTGTCGAGCAAGATTTCGAAAAAGTTACAACTCGTGGGTCATGACCGTTTCGTGCGATCCGTAGTGGTCCCGAAACAGAAGATCAGCGAAGTGAGAGATGGGAAGAAGCGCGTCCGGGAGATGAAACTCTACCCGGGATACTTCTTCATGGAGATGCAGCTCGTCGAGGAGATCTGGTACCTCTTGCGCGACACCCCCGGAGTGGGGGACTTCGTCGGTGGCGGCGCGAAGCCGATCCCGATGACGGCCAGCGAGGTAAAAAGACTGAACGACGTGCTCGAAGAACGTGAGCGCGACGAGCCCCCCGAGATCAAGATTGAGGTCGACAAGAACGACACGGTCAAGATCAAGGAAGGTCCCTTCGAGAACTTCGAGGGTGTCGTCGAAGAGGTCCACCCTGCCAAGGGTCAGGTCCGCGTCATGGTTACGATCTTCGGCCGGGAAACCCCGGTCGACCTCGAATACTGGCAGGTGGAGAAGGTCTAAGAGATGGCGAAGAAGCAGATCACCGCGAAGATCAAGCTGCAGTGCCCTGGCGGGCAGGCCACACCGGCCCCGCCGGTCGGCCCAGCGCTCGGTCAACACGGGGTCAACATCGGACAGTTCGTTCAACAGTTCAACGCTGCCACCGCGGACAAGCCAGGGCTGGTGATCCCGGTCGAAATCACGGTCTACGCAGACCGTAGTTTCGAGTTCATCCTCAAGTCGCCGCCGGCGGCGGTGCTCCTCAAGAAGGCCGCAAGCCTCGCGAAGGGTGCCAACAACCCCGGCTCCGAGTTGGTGGGTTCCGTGACGGCGGACCAGGTCCGTGAGATCGCAGAGATGAAGCAGGATGATCTCAACTCCGCTTCAGTCGAAGCCGCGTGCCGCATCATCGAGGGCACCGCGCGCAGCATGGGGATCGAGGTCAAGTAATGCCCAGCATCAGTCGACGCCACGTCGGGAACCTGAAAAACGCAGCGGAAGCAGAGCCGCTGACACTTGGGAATGCGCTCACTGCGCTGAACAAGTTCGATAAGGCGAAGTTCGACGAAACCGTCGAAGTTGCTCTGCGCCTCGGGATCGACCCGAAGCAGACAGCCCAGGCGGTTCGCGGCGCGTTCTCGCTCCCGCACGGCACCGGCAAGCAGCTCAAGGTCATCGCCTTCTGTGAAGGCGACGATGCCGCCGCTGCGATTGCGGCCGGGGCGATCGAGGCCTCCGGCGAGGAGCTTTCGAAGAAGGTCGAGGGGGGCTGGCTCGACTTCGACGTCGCCATCGCCCACCCCAGCATGATGCGCTTCGTCGGTAAGCTCGGTCGCGTCCTCGGTCCGCAGGGCAAGATGCCCTCGCCGAAGTCGGGCACCGTGACCACCGACGTCGCCACCGCCGTGAAAGATTTCGTGGCGGGTAAGATCGAATTCCGCACCGACGCTGGCGCGATCATTCACGCCCCCGTCGGTCGGCGCAGCTTCTCGAATGAGCAGCTGGAGGAGAACATTCACGCGTTCATCGAGCACGTAAAGGCCCAACGTCCCTCTGGGATCAAAGGAGCCTTTATCAAGCGGGCGTACATCAAATCGACGATGTCCCCGTCTGTGCCGGTCGCGGTGAGTGGTTAGAGAGGGACACGATGGCCAGGCGACTTAAGGAGATGATCGTTCGCGATCTCGATGGTTTCCTCGGCGGCGTGACCAACGCCGTGATGGTGGACATCTCCAAACTCAACGCCGAGGACACTCTCGACTACCGGAACACTTTCCGCACCGCGGGAATTTCGGTCAATGTCGTGAAGAACTCCTTGGCTCGTCGGGTGCTCTCGGCGCAGGGGCATAATTTCCCCGCCGGGTCATTTGACGGTCCGACCGCGATTCTGACTTCCCCTGGTGATGCGATCACCACCTCGAAGTTGGTGGCGGAGTGGCGCAAGAAGAAGAAGAGGAAAGTACCGATCAAGGGTGGCTTGCTCGAAGGAGATGTTCTCGGACCTGCCGAGGCCGAGAAACTCGTCGACATGCCGTCGGTGCAACAAATACAACAGATGCTGGTGTCGGCTATCGCCGGACCGCTCACTTCAATGGTGGGGATTGCCAACAACATCCTCGCCGACGTTCCGAGAGCGCTCCAAGCGATCGCGGACAAAAAACAAGAAGAGGGAGAATAACCCATGTCCGATTCCGAAACGGCCGAGAAGGCTCCCCTCTCGGCGAACGTCAGCTCGCTCGTCGAGATGATCAAAAAGCTCAACGTCATGGAGCTCGTCGAGCTCAAGGGCGCCCTCGAGGATGAGTTCGGTGTGACCGCTGCAGCGCCCGCCATGGGCATGATGATGCAGATGGGTGGTGGCGCTGCTGAAGAAGAAGAAGCTGAGCAGAGCACCTTCGACGTCGTTCTCAAAGAGGTCGGTGGCAACAAGATCCAGGTGATCAAGGCCGTTCGTGGCATCACCTCCCTCGGCCTCAAAGAGGCCAAGGAGATGGTCGACAAAGCACCGAAAGCGATCAAAGAGGGCGTCGACAAAGAGGAAGCCGAGAAGATCAAGAAAGAACTCGAGGATGCTGGCGCGACTGTGGAGCTGAAGTAGCACCACGTTGCATTTGCATTCGAAGGCATTTTCGAAGGTCGAACGTTCAAAGAAGGCGCAAAGCTGAAGAAGTGAGCAGCGTCGCGGGGGGGCGGTACGCCCAAGACCCCGCGACGTCGCTTGCGCTCTACTTTTCTGAGCGACGGGGATGCTCAGATCTGGGGTGCAGGTGATTCCGATCGCACTCGTTCATTCCCGCGGGAATCCGAGTCGTTCGGTTCGTTTCGCGTTTGAGAGCCTGCTTCGAGACTGAGCCTGCTTCGAAACTGAGCCTGCTTCGAAACTGAGCGTGTTTGAGAGAGTGGCGTCTGAGGGTGGCTCGCAGAGTCCGTCGTCAGGCAGGGGGGGAGA
>CALEHF010000451.1 GCA_937876125.1 uncultured bacterium | reverse complement strand
TCTGTAGGAATCGGGAGTTCGTTCGTCGTAGTCGGAGCCCCCACATCCTCCTCCACAAAAGAGGGTAAGAGCTCCAAAGGGCCTACATAAACCTGCATACCCATCCGCCGAACCAACGAGCCCCCGATTTACCCCGCCTGCCCCCTCGCGGACACCACCCCTCACCTCAAGCGGTACGGAACGCGCTCTAGATCCACCACATTCCTGCACCATGCAGGTGGATAGCCACACCTCCCCCATCACGAGCCTCAGCGCACTCGCGTTCTTGCTTCTCGTTAGCACCCCTCAAACTCAAACTCGGCCTGGGGAGGGGCGCGAGGTGGCGAGGGCTGGACCACGGCGCTCGGCAAGTCGAGATGATCGAGGATCTTGGCGATGGCCTCGCCGCTCGTGATCGCTGCTATCCAGCGGCGCTCTGAACCGCACTTCGCGCACGTCAAGGCGTCGATGCGAAAGACGCGCATCATCAGCTCAGAGAAGCTGTAACGGTGCAGCGGGAGCGCGCTCGTTCCGCCGCATGAGGCACGGCGGCGGGGGCGCGGTGCGGGGACGATGTCACTGCGCCAGCTGGCAGCCGGGGCTAGGACCCCGTGATAGGTCAGCTGATGCAAACGCGGCGGCGGGACAAGGGCGGCCAGCCGCTCGATAAACGCGAGCGGCTCGAAGATGAAGTGCGTGGTGCCATCGCGGAACGGCGCGCGCAGTTCATGCACAACGCGGCCATCGGGGGCTAGCGAAAGACGCTTGTTCGAAAGCGCCGGGCGGGTGATGTACCTGCAGAGATGCTCCAGGCGCGACGTCTCGCCTGCGTCGATCTTGACCGCGGCGTGCAAACTGAAACCGTCGAGGTCAGCACACAATTCTCTGACGACGACCGCACAACCAGGCACCGTTGCCTCTGGAATTCCACGCCGCTCAATCCGCGCACCGGGCTCAGCCCCAAGCGCTGAGCGCCCCTGGATCGATGCGGCGCAGAGGAGAGGGAGCAGTCCTTGAGACTCAGAAAAGAGGCTGGCGCCCAGCTCACCCTCCTCTCCCATCAAACCCCGACGGCGACACAGGCGCAGGACCCGAGAGCGGATCGTGAACAGAAGCGTTGCGACTTCGACGTTGGTGATCCGCGCGGCGGGATGAAACGTGGGAGCCGACCAGGCGTCCGGCGCGGTGTAGACACCATCGAGCACAAGTGCGTGAAAGTGGGTGTTGGCATTTAGCGCGGAACCGTAGCGCTGGATCTGGTTCACGCCGCCCGTACGGCCGCTCTCGATGGCGTCCGCTTCAGCTCTCACTGAATAGAAGCGAAAGACCGCACGCAGAAACACACGACGGACAGCGCGGCATAGACTCGCATCGAGCGCGAGCAGGTAGCGCAGCCTCCAGGGAAACGAGATCACCCACTGACGCACAGGGACGTCGGGGAAGACATGATCCACCAGATGAGCGGCAGACTCCGCCATGCGACGGCCTCCGCAAGAGGGACAGAATCCTCGGCCCTTGCACGAGAAAGGGATCAGTAGGTCAGAGCCGCAGGCGAAGCAGTAGAAGCGGCAGAAACCGTGTGCGAGAATGCCGCAGGTGAGGTGGGCTCGCAACTCGTGCTCGACATGGGATGGGAGACTCGGGCTCGTCGGGTCCGACGCGATGCGGGCCAGAAAGGTCTCGAGATGGGCGAGCAGGACCTGGTGGAGAACCTCGGACTCGGAGCAGCGCGGTTGGTACTGCTCGCGGCGAGCGCTCTGAGAGGCTGAAGTACGCGTCCGGCTGCTGGCCCTGATCGTGCCCGATGACCTCTCCGACGAGGTATTCCAGACGCAATGGGAGGCGATGTTGCAGGGCAAGGACCCAGGCTGGCTGGGCGAGCAAATCGCGTGGGGCGCTTGAAGTTTCCCACGGAGGAGGTGCGGATCGAATTCGTGTCCGCAGATCGTCGTTTCCGGGCCCG
>CALEHF010000450.1 GCA_937876125.1 uncultured bacterium | reverse complement strand
CCGGTGGAGAGGCGTACGACGCGCTGGCCTTTCAACAGGGAGCGTGTGCGATCGTCGAGCCCGCCGGCGCAGGCTTCACCTTCGTCGGACCGGCCTCGACGGGCATCAGCAACGATCACTACATCGTGCGCACCGACCTGAACCTTCTGACCAACTGCAATGACATTCCCTTCGCGCCGCCGGTCACTTCACCGCCGGTGATTCCGATCGATCTCACCTACTTGACTCTCTCCATACCTGAAATCGGGCCCGCCTTCCCACTAGAAAGCCCACTAGCAGAGTCTCTGCCAGCGATATCCCGTATCGCGGGCCCCCTCTTTGCCATTCGAATCTCACCCATTACCCAAGTTGCCGCGCGGTGCCGCTCTCCACGAGTGGCACCCTGCTTCGCGTGACATCGAGAGGATCGAATGTCTGTCCATAAGTCGTACTTCCTTGCCGTTTCCGTACTCCTCCTCGCCCTGGTTGGCTGCGCTCCGAGCGGTGGAGGGTCCTCAGCCTCCGTACTCCCCGACGGCGTGACACCGATCGACGACGGAGGAGATCCCGGCATCGCCTCGACCACCGGAGGAGTCGCCCTTCTCATCCGAGACAACCCCCTCGAGACGATCGACTCGCTCTTGCTGACGATCACGCGCGTCGAGCTTCTGGGCGGACCAGACGGGCCGTTCGTGCTCTTCGCTGGTTCGGAGCGGATCGACATTCTCGACTTCCAAGCGACGGAGTTCCTACTCGCGATGCGCGACGATGTCCCCCCCGGCGAGTACTCGAAGATCCGCCTGCACATCGAGGATCCCGAGGTGCTACCGAACCCTGACGGGCTCGAAGTGCACCAGACCGGCAACGGCAAGCTCGACCTGAACCCTCAGGGCGGCTTCGAAGTCGTCGCGGGCGAGTTCTTGGCGATCCGCGTCGATCTCGATGCGCGACGCTCGATCCAAGTCGTCGCGAACCAGAATCACTTCATCCTGCGCCCGCTCGTTTTCGTCGACATTGTCTCCGACTTCCCCCCCATTCCCCTCGGGGACCTGGTCGGAACGATCACCGAGGTCGACCTCGCCAGCGATGAGCTGACGATCCTCGTCCCCGGCCGCGCTGACGACGTGGTCGTGCGCGCCGAGGCCGGAACGACCATCTTCGATACCGCAATTCAATCGGCGCCACTGTCAGTGTTCGCGGTCGGTGAAGACCTTCTCTCCCGCGGACGGCTCGACTCGACGGGCACCCTGGTCGCCGAGGTCGTCATCGAGGGGCAGCCCGAACGAGTGCGCGGAGAGCTGACGGCAGGAAACGAGCCGAGTCCTTTCCCGCTCCTCCTCGGCGACGGAAAAACCCCCGCGAGCTCGCTCCTCGCCGAGCTCGCGCCCGAGGCACGCGTCTGGCGCGAGCATGGTTCCGAGATCGATCCCCCGCCCCTCGCGGCGGGCTCGCGCGCCCTCATCACCGGTCATTCCAGCGGGGAACCGGTGACCCTGCGCGGCGGGCTGATGGACATCGAGCTCGAGAGACGCCGGGGAAGCTTCGAGACGATCGACCACGCCGCAAATCCCCTGACATTCGTGTTCCGTGACACGGCGGACCACCTGCTCCCCCTGACCCTCGACCCCGAGGCTACCCTGGGCGTCATCGGAGACGGTGCGGTCCCGGCTGAGTATCTCACCGAGGGGCTCGAAGCGGTCGTCACGATCAGCGAACTCGAGGACGGTTCGCTCGTCGCGACGGCGCTCTCACTCGAGCCGACGACCTGGGTTGGGACGATCACTGCGGTCGATCTCACCGCCGGGTCGATCGTCGTCTCGGTCGACGGTGTCGAGACCGTTCTCGCACTCCGCCCCGACGCGACGATCCTCAGACGCACCGATCTGGTGACGGTCGAGGTCGGACTCTCCAACCTCGCCGTGGGTGACGTCGTCGAAGCGTTCGGGCTGTTCGACACCTCTGGCGTGCCCGCGCTCTGGGTCATCGTCTGGGAATTTTCGGCTGTCGAGGGAACCCTTGACGCGGTCGACAATGCAGCCACGCCACAGGCCATCGTCGTGCGCGACGCCTTCGACAGACTCTTCTCCTTGGGCGTGCCCGCCGGCGCAAGCGTGATTCTCGATGACGGCACGACGCTCGATGCGGCCCTGCTCACCGCGGGTCTCAGCGTCGTCGCGACGATCGAGGGCCTGACCGGTGACCTGCTCGTCTCCACCCTGACCGTCGGAACGACCGCGGCCTCCGGCGTGGTGACCGCTGTCGATCCAGACACCGGCACCCTGACCATCGAAGGCGGATCTGCCCTCATCGAGGTGACCGTGCTCGATGGCGCGCCGATCGGGCTGCGCATCGATGCGGTGCTCCTCCCCGCAAACCTCTCCGCGGTCGCGATCGGCGATGTCGTGCAGCTCACAGGGGTTCCGCACCCGACCGGTGGTTTCGTCGCGTCCGTGATCGAGGTCACGATCGACGCGATCACCGGCACCATCGAGGGGGTCAACCTCACCGGGTCGAACCCGCTGATCGCGCTGCGCGACGGGAACAACCGCGCATTCTTGTTCACCTCGACAGGTGCGCCAGTCCTTGACCTGGCGATCCCCGTCGCGATCGACACGGTTTGGCTCTCGGTCGGGCGGATCGTGACGGTCGACCTCGATGGCACCACGGGGAATCTGCTCGCTCCATCGCTCCTGGTCACGCCGCAGCTGATCTCGGGACAGGTCACCGCGGTCGACCCGATCGCCCGCACCCTCGAGCTCGAAGGGGCGACGCACTCGCTGCACGTGCACGATAGCGCGGCTCTCATTGAGCAGACCGGGACGGGAGATGTCCCCCTCGACCTCACGACACTCGCAAGCGGCACCCAGGTCGAGGCTCGAGGGCTGATGCCCGAGACGGGCCTCTTCGAGGTGTGGGACCTCCGCGCGCTCGCGCCCTGATGGCCCTTGATCGAAGCGAGAAGACCACTGCGACGCGGGGCGGGGATCCAATAGGACCTCGCCTCGCGTCGGTTTGTGTCATCCGCGGCTTCTAGGTGAGTGGCAGCCCCTGGAGACGACGACGGGCCACCTCTTTCAGAGCAAGCTGCATTTTTTCGAGGATCGAACTCCGAGCCGCATCATCCCCTCCGTTGGCTCGTTCGAGTAGTCGAGTTAGATCATGCGCCATCGGGGCAACCCTCACGTTCGTGCCAGCCCGGCCAGGCCCGAAGGCGGGAGTCCGAGCGAACAGGAGTTACCCATCCCACCTAGCGAGAGATCTGAACTCCGTGGCCAAGAGAATATGAACTTTGCCGAACTAGGTCCACAATCGGCCTCTGTGATACGAGTTCGCCTTCACACACTCGCAACTGAGGGGTCCCCCGTGAATTGTCCACCGCAGCACGTGGGGAATGTGAACTGGTGGCTGTCCCTTCTCGCCACCCAGCTGCTCAACAATTTCTCGTGTGGCCGATTGTCATGATGCCGAAAATCCCCTCTCACGCGCCTCCACCAACCAGCGCTCGGCCAAGTATCTGCGTTGGTCATCGCGACCCGTCGCGACACGCGCTTCGAGCAAGGAACTCCACTCTCGGAGAAACTCGTCGAACTGAGGAAGCGGCTCGCGGGCAACCTCCTCGAGATCGCGAAGGGGAACCCTGGGATTCGCCTCAGCCCCCAGCTCGTCAAAGAGCTCCAGGATCACGCGGGCGCGATCGTTGGGGTCGGAGGTCCAGTACAAACTCACCGCAGCCTCGGCGGCAGACCGCGTCAGGTCCACGCCGAGCACTTCGAAAACGCACTCGTCCTGGCCCAGGTCGAACTCCGCGTTGCAGACGGGAACCAGGACTGCACGAAAAAGCAGAGCCGCCACAGTGAACTCGCGGGCGAGAAACGCACACTTTGCTCTAAGAAGCATCGCATCCACAGTGGCAGGATCCTCGGATCCCCGTGCCTTCGCAGCCGCGATGGCGGCGAGACAGCGTTCGATCTCCTCGACCTGCGGTCCGACCGTCGCCGCTCCCGAGCGCCGTGCGGCGCGATCGAGCGCGGTATCGACCCATAGGGCGCGGTGCTGGTGAGGAAGGAGCGGGACCAGTTCGAGCACCAGCGCACGTAAATCTTCCGCAGCCATCGCGGAGAGAGCAAGTTCGATCGAAGGGTGGGAGATCGGACTCGCAGCGCCAGTCCGTCGACGCCTCATGACTGACCCAGCCGGGCACCGAGCACCTGCTTCACGAACCCCGCGCCCGAAGCCCCTTCTGCCACAAGCTTCTGTACCCGCTCCAGAGTCTCAGCAGCGCACCCCGCCCGGCCCGCCGCCGTCATCGTGTGCTCGAAGGCCGAAAGCACATCGAAATTCGACACGTCGTAACCGTACCCTTCGGTCAACCAGCGAAGTGCAGCGACTCCCGCCTCGACGGCGAACGCTGGACGCTTCTCCCTGAAATCGCGGGCCGCGCGCGTCAAAGTCTGTGGCGAGCACGGTGCTCGGTTTGCCAGATCGATCGCCTCGTCGTACAGCCCGGCGGTCTTCGCAGCGGCGAACCACTTCCCCTCTTCCCCAGGAGAATCCGCAACGAGATCGGTGAGGATCGTCGCCGCACTCTTCAGGGGGTAGCGCTTCGCGATAGCCCGGAACCAGGCGAGATAGGTTTGGGAGCGATGGGCGCGAATGCCATATCGCTCGTATGCCTCGTCGACGAACCCCGAAGAGATCAGGATCTCCTCGCACATGTGATCAATCTCCACCGAGTCTCCGTGGGGCGGGCGGCACTCCTCGGCAAGTCGGAGCGCCTCGCTTTTTTTCCCTTGTGCCACCCGCGCTTGCACGGCCCAGCGCGCATACGGCCAGAATTTTCGCGGACCGACCATCTCCACGATCTCGTCGTAGCGACCGGCAGCATGGAGAGCGCTGAGGCAGGCGGTGGTGCCGGGGAAAAAGAACCAGTTGTCCCGAGTACTCGCGAGGGCGCGCTTCGAATCGGGAAGAAGGCGATCGGCCCAGAGCGAGGCGAGTGACGGAGTACCGCAGAGTCGCCCCCAATCGTCAGTGAGCGACTCGATCCATGGCATCTTGTCCTCGGCGTGTGCGTGAAAGAGCCGTTCGAGCCAAGCCTCGCGCACCTTCGGATCGGCGGGAGCCGCAACGAGGATCTCGACTAGTGAAGAGATCGCATTGCGAACGGTGGTCCCCATCGACCCCGACGATCCGTCGACGTGCTCGATGGCGGGAGACACTTTCTCAATGAACATGACGGCCCCTTCGGCGGCGAGCAGTGGGTCACGCCGAGCCACTTTCCTGACCTCGGTCACGGCTTGGCGAACGCGCTGCATTGCGGGCTGGGACCGCCAACCGAATGCCCCGCGCCGAAACCGCGCGCGAAACTCCCACTTGTAATGCGGTGGTGAACCGCCAGAAGCGGGGGTGGGCTCCTGACTGTCAGGGCGGGGGGCGGCGGAACCCTTGGGGGTTCGAGGAGGTTTCTTTGAAGTCATGACCTCTCTCCTCTGGCGCGAACAGTTAATGCCAGCAGTTGACTGAAGACGAGTTCGCTCGGGGCGCGAGTCACGGAGTGCGATGCGACAAGAGAAGAAGGAGCGCTAGATCGTCGGCTCGCGACCGCCGGTCGACTCGTCGTCGAAGGCTTGATCTTCCTTCTCGAGTTCTT
Organism: uncultured bacterium; assembly: GCA_937876125.1. Lineage (GTDB taxonomy): Bacteria > Planctomycetota > UBA8108 > UBA1146 > UBA1146 > JAFMMO01. The sequence goes on along the minus strand of CALEHF010000450.1, from coordinate 2,398 downwards.
CGGCGAGGCGATTCTCGATCGCCCATGAATAACGTTTCTCGATATAGGTCTCATACAAATCCTGAAAGCAGCTCTCGTCGAGGACGGTTTGCAGATTGCGGAGTCTGCCCATCAAGAACGCTTGGTCCGGCTGTTCGAGATAGCGGAGCGAATAGGTGAAGAGGTTGGCGAACGCCTGCATGAGGAGTGCTGGGTTGTTGATCACGTGCAGGCGAGTCACGAGGTCGTCGAAGGCCGCGCGCAGGGGAGGGTTGTCGGAGACGAAGAGGCTCGACTCGAACACCAGGGCGCGAGCGCGAGCCTCGAGGCACCCCTTCGCGGTCGCTTCCTCCAAAATGCTGTGAAGGACGCCGAACATGCGGCGGTGATCGTCGCTGCTGATCGCGTACTGAGTGATCGAAATCTTCGCGTCGAGGAGACCGGCGTGAAGCGGTGGGTCCATCGATTCGAAGTGCTGGCAAGCTTCTTCGAGAAGTTCGAACCCGCGAGAGTCCTTGCCCTTCAGTGCCTTCAGATTGAGTTCGCCAGAGTAGAGGAGGAAGAACCCGGGGAGCATGCGCGGCACGTTCTCGGTTTCTCGGAGAAGCTGATCGGCGGTGCGGAGCTCCTTTTCAGCGATGAGGAGTTCGTTCGCGTCGATCGCGCATTTGGCGGCGGAGAGATGAGAGCGGATGAGCCAGGCGGGGCCGTAGGCAACGAGAAGCTGTTCCCGATGTGCAGAATCGAGGTGCATGTTCAGTGCAGCCGAGAATTGACCGCTCGACCAGTGCAGAGACGCGAGCTGGTACGCAACCAATGGAGCGAAGCGCAAGCCGAGCTTCTTTGCGTTTTCCTCGGCTGAGCTCAACGACTCGAGCGCCAAAGAGAAATTCCCCGAGTCCTGGGCAACAATGCCGCGCGAATGCTCAATGTGCGCCTGGCAGATGCCTGCGATCGCAGGATGCAAAACGCGTGGCAACCTCTCGAACCCATCTCGAACGTGAAACTGAGCGAGGGCCAGATCACCGTTTCGACGACACGCCTCGGACTGAACCGCTCTGAGAATGATCCAACAGTAACTTCTCGTCTCATTGAACTCACCAACCATCGACTCCAAGAGTGTGAGCTCAGCCGGGTCGCTGCGAGAAACCGCCTGGAAGATCTTTCCGAGAAGCGCGAACTCCATCCATTCTGGTCCGAGTCTCCCATGCGCCTCTCGAAACATTTGGACGAGGCCATGCCCCGCCACCGTGCCGGAATCGGAGAGGAGATTCTCCACGATATCCAGTTGAGTTGGAGAGAGGGAAACACCTTGGCGCCCTAGGGTTGCTAGCGCCTCATCGGAACTTCCGGAGCGCACTGCGCAAAGCAAGAGCTGAGCGCGAAGATCGTCTCCTTCAGGTCGCTTCACTTGACCACCACCTGATCAAACGACCCAGCTGGAGAAAGGACTGCATGAACTGACTTGATGAGCGTTTTGGGGGACCTAGTCGTCGTGTCTCGAAACAAGAAGTCCAGCTGGTTTGTTGTTCCTGATTGAACGAACTCATAGTCGACGATCGCCAAGTTGGTCTGAGTCTCGAACCAATTGCCGAGATCGATCAACTCTGCGCAACTCCCCTGGCCGGCCAGACCTTCCAGAGTAAAAAGAAGAAACTCGAGCTGCAGTGCGGTTCCAATACCGCCGCCAGCCTGCGAGCTTTTCCTTTGAGACTTCAACGAGCGTCCGACGAACAGCTGGTCAGGCGGCAATGCGCAGCCACTGCCAAGAACATGAACGTATCCGAATGACTGGACGCCAGAGCGAAGCGACACAGATGAGCTACCCGCGGCACCAGAGCCCGGTCCCGCCGAACTCAGATTGAGCCCCAGTCGCCTGACCTCAATGCTCCCCTGGTAGACCCTCGAGAGAGAGGTGGAGATCAAGGGGCGGAATCGCAGGTCTCCCAGGACGCTCTGAGTTTGAAGTGCGTCCATCCACTGAGGAGAGCGGAGGGAAACCACGCTCCGAAGAACAGCGATGTCCACCTGGTCCCTTAGGTACCAAGGCCCAGCCCCATCCCCAGGCACCTGCGAATCCCCCACCGACCCAAAGGCAAGCAGGCACGCGACCCCGAGCATGGCGATGCAGCGGCTGATGCGTGTCACGGGCGGTCCTCCCTCATTCGCTGTCCGGTCCCGGCCACAGGAGGTGGCTGGGGAGCCCTGGTAAGGACTGAGTTTGCGGGGAGTTGAATGCGCTGTCAAGATCCTGGCGGGCCAGGCAGGTTGGGATCGTACGCAAGGGACGGACGCCTCCGAAGATTACGGGTGCACTCCGCTCACGCCCTCCTCGGACCGTTGGGTGGAGACTGTGATCTCCGACGCGGTCATGAGCTTCACCTCGCGCGCGACCCCCCGCGGTTCCGTCGCCAGGAGC
>CALEHF010000449.1 GCA_937876125.1 uncultured bacterium | reverse complement strand
CCGTTCCCCGATTTGAACGAGCTCCCCCTCAAGGACTACGAACTCTTCGACATGGGGCACATCCTCAACGTGAAGAGTGGCTGGCTGAGCATCATCACGTCGCGCGGCTGTCCCTACAAATGCACCTACTGCTTCAACAAGGAGATCGTCGACCTCTACAAAGAGGAAGGCGGCGCGAAGAGCGCCAAAGAGTATCTCCGTCACTATTCGATCGACCGGATCCTCAATGAGATCCGTCATCTCAAAGAGAACTATCCGCAGATCGAAACGGTGATCTTCGATGACGACCTGTTCACCTTGAACCGTGGTTACGTCGAGAAGTTCTGCGAGGCGTACAAGGAGTCGGGGATCAATCTGCGCTTCGTCGTGAATGCGCACTTCCAGCAGTTCAACGACGAGATGGCGCGCCCCCTCGCCGAGGCGGGGTGCAACATCGTCAAGTTCGGTCTGGAAAGCGGTTCGCAGCGCGTCCGCAAAGAGGTGCTTTGGCGCTTCATGTCGAACAAGAAGATCGAAGACGGCATGGCGGCGGCGCACCGGCACGGGTTGCACACGTCGAGCTTCATCATGCTCGGCTTGCCGACAGAAACGAAAGAAGAGATCGAAGAGACGCTGCAGATCTGCGCGGACACCCAGATGGGTCGGTTCCGCTGGGCGATCTTCTATCCCTTCCCGGGAACTGCGGGCTACCGCATCTCGAAAGAGCTCGACCTGATCGATTGGGACAAGTGGGAGGGCATGGGCAACTACTTCGATGCCTCCTGTCTCAAGTTTGGGGCAGAGCACGACCTCTACCTCGACAAGATCGGCACGGTCTGCAACTGGTACGTGAACTCTCGTACCGACTGGGAATCGGCGCCCACCTATCGTGCGCTGGTCGATCAGATCGATGCGATGAACCCCGACGAGTGGCGTGAGTTCAAGCTGACCGCGCGCGACAAGGACCGCGAGATCTCGGAGCGCTTCCTCGAGAAGCGAATCCCGCACTACTCGATCCGCTACGCTCACGTCATGGGAGTCCACAGTGACTTCGTGTTGTGGGAGCGGGAGCAGCTCGAGGCGGGGACGATCAAGGGCCGTGTGACGTACACGCTCGATTAGCAGCCTCGCTCGACGAAGAGGGCGAGTCCGCACCGTGCGATCGGCCATTGACGCTGTGGGGCACGTCTCGCCCGCAACGTCAGTGGCCGATTTTCGATGACGCGGGTCTTCGACTACCCCGGGGCGCTTCGAGCGCCTTTCACTGCCGCTCCTTTTGGTCCATCGGTCGAGCGTCCCCGGCTCCTTCGCCCACTGGATGTGAGCTTGCCAGCTTCACTCTCTCCAGAGAGAATCGCGCCGGCAGAAGTGTGTACGAGGGGAATGGGACTCATGTCGACGGAACATCATTACGACGTCATCGTCGTCGGACTCGGTGCGATGGGCAGTGCTGCCCTCTATCAGCTTTCCAAGCAGGGTGCGCGAGTTCTCGGCCTCGACCGCTTCTCTCCCCCCCACACTCACGGCTCATCCCATGGCGACACTCGGTTGACGCGGCTCGCGACCGGCGAGGGGCGGCACTATGTCCCCTATGCACTCCGTTCCCATGAGATTTGGCGGGAACTCGAAGAGGCATCGAGCGAGCGGTTGCTGACAGTCACGGGTGGGCTCTTTTTCTCTGGGGAGGTGCAAGGGTCGCCGGTGCACGGCGCGGCGGACTTCATCGGTGAGACCGTGGCGGCTGCCCAAGCATTCGGCATCGAGCATGAAGTGCTCGATCCGGTCGAGATGGAGCGCCGTTTTCCACAGTTCCGCTACTCTGGAGTCGAGTGCGGGTATTACGAGCCCGACGCTGGGTTCGTCTGCCCCGAGCGCTGCATTGAAGTCCAACTGCGGTTGGCAGAGGCCCAGGGGGCTCTGGTCCGCACGAACCAAACGGTGCTCGAGGTCGAACCGATCGACGGGGGCGACGCGCGGGTCAAAACGGCCGACGGCAACTTCACTGCGACCCGCGTCATCCTCTCCACCGGCGCTTGGATGAGCCAGTTTCTTGAACCCGCGTTCCGCGACAAGTTCGAGGTCTACCGTCAGTGCCTCTTTTGGGTCGATGTCGAAGGCGAGATCGAGAGTTTTCACCCCGATCGATTCCCGGTGTACATTCGAACGGACCGCACCCGAGACGACGTCTTGTACGGCTTTCCCTCGAACGATGGACCCGATGGTGGCATCAAGATCGCCTCGGAGTACTACGGCTCCACTTGCGATCCCGATGCCGGGACGAGCCCCGTCACGGCGGAAGAGGTGGAGGAGATGATGCAGCTTACAACGCGTTTCCTGCGGATCGGGACTCGCTGCATCCGAGCTGCTGCGTGTCTCTTCACAGTGACTCCCGACGGTGAATTCGTGATCGACTTCCACCCCGACCATCCGCAGCTCATCGTCGCGTCCCCTTGTTCGGGGCATGGGTTCAAGCATTCGGCGGCGATCGGCGAGCTCCTCGCCTCGATGGCGCTCGGGGGAACGAGCGAGCTCGATCGGGCAAAGTTCGCACTGTCGAGGTTTTGAGTAGTGAGGAGATCTGTGATGGGTGCTTGGGGCGCCGATACATTTCAAAATGACATGGCCAGTGACTGGAATTATGGACTCGATTCAGAGAGCGATCTCGCCTATGTCCGGCAAACACTCGAGAGCGTGAGGTCGATCGGGTCCGAGTATCTCGACTCCGATTTTTCGTGCGCGGCGCTCGCGGCTTGCGAGGTGATCGCTCGGCTGAAGGGCAACTGGGGTCTTCGTGACGCGCACTCGAAGTCGCTCGATGAATGGGTCCAGAAGAACCCACAGACCCCGCCGAATGATCTGATTCAACTCGCCCTCGAGGTCATCGACCGAGTGACGACACCTCCGTCCGAGTTGCAGGAGTTGTGGCTCGAGTCGGATGAGGGGGATGCGTGGCTCGCGTCGGTCCGGAGTCTTCGGGGGAGAGTCGCGGGGTAGCCCCTCGTCGCATATAGGACCCGATCACGATCCACGATTTTGACGGGGATCGCGCTCAGAACGAATCTCGACCCGAACTCCCTCGCTACCCTTCCTCCGTTCCGGCAGAATCAGCTGAGCCCGCGTCACGGCCCCGAACGGCGAGACCGCTCGCCGTCCTGATTCGATGAGAGCTGCGACGCCGACTCCTTGCGACCCCCGAACCGTCTGCCCGGAGGAGTTCACGCGATGCCGATCGACACTCACGCTTCCATTCATCCGACCGCCGAGGTCGACCCCACCGCCGACATCGGGCCCGGCTGCATCATCGGAGCCGGCGCTCAGATCGGCGCCCGAACCAAGTTGTGGCCGAATGTGTTCGTGGCCGAACGCTCGATCATCGGCTGCGACAACGAGTTTCACATGGGGGTGATCGTCGGTCACACTCCCCAAGACCTCGGCTACGACAATTCTCCGACGCTCGCCCGCATCGGGGATCGGAACACATTTCGTGAGTACACCACGATCCACCGCGCGTCTCGCCCCGACGGCGAGACGGTGATCGGAAACGACAACTTCTTCATGTGCAACACCCACGTCGCCCACGATGCGACCGTCGGTAGCAACGTGATCTTCGCGAACGCGAGCTGCCTGGCCGGCCATGCCCGAGTCGATGACGGCGCGTTCATTTCCGCGAACGTGCTCATTCACCAGTTCGTTCGCGTCGGGCGCCTGGTGATGGTCGCGCCCCTCTCCACCGTGTTGCAGGACTTCCCGCCGTGCAGCCTCGGAGGGGGACGTCGCGCTCAGATTCATGGCATGAATGTGATCGGAATGCGTCGCGCCGGTCTCGACGCCGCGGCCAGAGGGCGCGTGCAGCGCGATCAGAGAACGCTCTATCGGAGTGGGCTGACAACGAGTGAGGCTCTCGAGGTGCTGAAACAGGCGCGCTCCCCCGAGACGAACGAGCTCATCGCGTTTGTCGAGGATTCCCGCCGCGGGATTGCTTCGTTCGGGCACTCCGAGCGTGAGGCAAACGACTCCGACGATCACATCTCATAACAGTGCTATCGAATCGAGATGGTGAGACGAGGAGTCCAGTCAGTGGCCATACATTCCGGGTGGAATGCGAAGCCAAGCGGACTGGTGCACCCTGGGCGAGGAGCCGTGTGCGATGAAGATCGCGATCGTGACCCCCGCGCCCCCCCGCGCTCGAAACGGCAATCGAGTCACCGCCGAGCGGTGGCGTCGCATCCTACGAAAGATCGGTCATGACGTTTCGATCGTGCTCCCCGAAGCCGATGCCGATGCGGCGGTCCTGATCGCGGTCCACGCACGAAAATCCCATGGGGCGATCGAGCGGTTCCACACGCGATTCCCCGAACGCCCCGTCATCGTCGCGCTCGCGGGCACCGACCTCTCCGAAGACTTCGTGACTCAAGGAGCGCGTCGCAGTCAGGTGCTCGCCTCGCTCGGCATCGCCCGCTGGATCATCGCTCTGCACCCTCTGGTCGCGGTCGAAGTCCCCCTCGATTACCGCGACCGCGTGCGTGTGATCTTGCAGTCCGCCGTTCCCCTCGCGCACCCACCCGAACGCTCGCAGCGACACCTCGACATGGTAGTGGTGGGGCACTTGCGTCCAGTTAAGGATCCATTCCTCCCCGCCCGGGCGCTCCAGTGGCTTCCCGCGCGCAGTCGGGTGCGCATTGTCCACTACGGCCGTGCACTGGATCCCTCGATGCTCGAGGCGGTGCGGGCGGCGATGGCGAGCGATCCGCGCTATCTCTGGAAGGGCGAGCAGCCCCGAGGGGAAGTGCGACAGGGGATCGCGAGGGCCCACGCGCTGATCCACCCGTCGATCGCGGAGGGAGGGGCGAACACTGTGAGCGAAGCGTTGGTCCTGGGAACCCCGGTGCTTGCGAGCGCGATCCCGGGCAACCTTGGACTGCTGGGGCTCGACTATCCCGGCGTGTTTCCGGTGGGCGATGCGGAGGCCCTGGCTCGACTCCTCCTGCGATTCGAAGCGGAGCCGCTCTTTCGAGCCATTCTGAGGGAGCGCTGCGAAGCGATCGGCGAGCGCCACCGTCCCGAGGTCGAACTCGAGGCGTGGAAGAGGCTGCTCGCGGACCTTTGAGAAGATCCTTCGATCTCGCGATCTCCTCCAGGCCTACGGTGAAGTTGCCGGGCCCGGCACGTCCACAGTGACTTCTGCGGACCATACTCCGCGCGGATCGCCTCGCTCGGCGAGTGTCTTCGCGACAGCCGAGATGGTGCGCGGCACGATGCCCCGAAACAGCACGCGACCTCTCTGGCGCACGATGACCTCCTGGTCAAGATCGAGCATCGTGTCGTCGAGACGGATCGAAAGCTGAACCGAGTGGCTTGCCGCGACTTCGATCACTTGCCCGTTCTGGGTAGCGTCGATGCGGACTCCTCGGCGGGGCTCTGGGACGGCGAGCCAGTACGAGCGTGAATGAGTGACGTCGTCCTGCACCCAGACAATGGTCTTTTGGCGCAAGTTCCGAGTGCGAGGAGCGAGCCAGGGAATCGCCAGAGCATCCTCGCGATCCATCCAGTGACCTTTCCCCTCATGGATCTCGACCCAGTGTTCATAACCGAGGGGGTCGAGTTCGCGGAGCTCAGCGAGGCGCTCCTTCCACTTTACTGCGACTGCGTTTCGCGAGTAAGCGGCATCGTCTCCTCCCATGTGAAGCGTGAAGGGGAGATTGCGCAGCCCTTCGGGGCGTGCATCGTTCGGGTGACCCGCCATCATCGCAGCTCCCGCGAATCGATCCGCCATCCGCGGAGCCAGTTGATACACCCCATCGCCCCCCGCGCTGTAGCCGAGCACGAAGACACGATCGGGGTCGACTCCCTCGAGGTGGATGCAGTTCTCAATGAGGCGATCGAAGAGCACGTCGATATGCGCCTCGTGCCAGAGATTCCAAGTGTCCGTCGGTGCTCGAGGCGCGAGGTAGATCCCCTCTTCGAGGGTGTAAAGCTTCTTCTGATTCTCCCACTGCTGATCGTTGATCGCTTTGGTCGTGCCGCCGCCGCCGTGGAGGGAAATCCAGAGGCTCCACCCCTTCTCCGGGCGCTTTCCAAAGGTGGTCGTTGAGTAGCGCAGCGTCTTGTCACCGATCGTAATTTCTTCCCGCTCGATCTCTGACCGGCGTTCGTGGCGGAGGCGCTCCGATCGATCGGCGAGCAGCAACCCCCGAGCTAGGCCCACTTGGTCAGAGGTGAGTGGGACTCGGGACCAGGCGTGCGCGTCCACTTGGCGATCGGTCGGCGAGCTCTCCAGAAAACCCTCGAGGGCTTCGAGCGCTCGAGCCTGCAATCGCTCCCGCGCCAGGTGACCAGTGGGAAGCAGGCTCTCGGGGAGGGACCGCGTCACGAGCAGCTCAGGGTCAGTCACCGTGAAGGTTTGCAAGAGTGGGGGTGTCGTGCCGAGCAGGTGCCAAGAGAGGGCCTGGTTCAGGGGAAGGACGGCGGCGACGTGATCGTTCGCGTCAAATCCTTCGTCCCGAGTGGTTCCTTCGAAGAGCACGGTCCCACCGCCGTCGCGGACTTCAAAGGGGTACGCGATTCGATCACCGCTGACCTCGTGGATCACCCGAAATCTGACCCTTGCGCTACCGGGGGGAAGTGCCTCCGCATCGCGGGTGTAGCGGTCGGTGACATCGACGGCGGAGACCGAGTCATCTTCAGGGTTCCAAACCATCGGGAAGGAGGTGGGGGTTCGGCGCCACGTCGTCGCGTAGATCGCATGTCGAGGATCGTCGCGGTTCGCTTTTGCGGCCCGCCCGCTGAACCAGGCGCGATCCAGGTCGTCCCCCGCAGGCTCCGCCGCGCCGGTGAAGCGCCACTGTTCGCCGTCCCACACTTCGACCCAGGAGTGATTCCCGCTGCCATCGGACCAGAGCGGCGTGCCGACGAATCGCGCGGGCACCCCAACGGAGCGGCAGGCGTCGATCAGGAGGATCGAGAGGCCGGTGCACGATGCGAGTCCGGCGTCGATGCTCTCGTACGGGCTCTGGTTCGCCTTCGGGCGCTTCGTCGAGTACTTCACCCCGACCTTCTGGAAAATGGCGCCGTTGAGAATGGTCGCGGCTTCTCCCGCGCTGCTCGCGGTGGCGACGAGTGCCTGAAACCGGGATCGGAAATCTGCGCGCCAGCGATCGCGACGTTCATCGATGCTCGCGTAGGGAAGAATCGATTCGCGAAAGACATCGATCGGAACTGCATCGGACCAGGGAGCCTCGCGCCAGGAGCGGAGTGCAATCTCAGCGTGTTCGACGAGGAACTCTGTGTCGAGTGAAGTGAGATCGCGATCATTCATCCCGGTGATCAACCACTCGAGGTGAGGCTTCGTTTCTGCGGAGACCTTTGCGAGGGCAGTTTCGAGGTTCTCGCGGTTGGCGCGTGCGCGAACGAGCGCGCCTTCCAGGTCGAGAGCCCCGTCAAATTCGACAACGCCGGCTGGGTCTGCACCGGCGGGGAAGCCCTCGAGGGTTGCCCCGCTCGCGAGAGAAAGGATCAACAAGATCGAGAGGGCGACTTTTGTGAGCACGTGAACCTCCGGAGGAGCGAGGGCAAGGGATTGGCAAAAATCGGAATCGGTGTCGGGGCGAGCGCATTTGGCTCGTGTGCAGCAGGCACACCGGACTGAGATCTGACCGGCTGTGACCTGACAGGTTAGTTCGTTCGGCTCGATGGCAGAGACGCCGAAGAACGCTATGTCGTCGAGGCTAAGGTTTGGCGAGCGAGGGCGCCGATTCTCCCTGGCCCGATACGGTATCACTCTCAGAGATCGAGAGCGATGGGAAGACTCGGCCTGCTGGAACGAAACCGAATTTACGAAGTGCGCCGAGACCGACATTGTCTGGATCTCCATGCTCGGTACGATGTTCCGTGCCCGAGACGTGGCCCTTGGAAACCGGAGTAGATGCGTGACACACCATTGTTTCGATCGATTCGACTGGGGGTTGCGGACTCGGTTCGGCTGCGGGAGTTCTATATCGATCGTCTCGAACTCCCTGAACTCGAAACGGGGCGCAGCGGATTTGCCGTGACGGTCGGCGCCTCGCGCCTAGAGTTTTCT
>CALEHF010000448.1 GCA_937876125.1 uncultured bacterium | reverse complement strand
TACACCTCCTCATTCGTGGTCGATGGCCAGCCGGAGGGGATGACGATGTCGAGGAGGAGATCCCGCGTGAGAGTTTCGTTCGGCGAAAGCATCGCAGCGCCCCTCCGCAACGTTCTCAGTGCTGGTCGATCGCCTTGCGACGCGCGACCGTCAACAACCACGCGGCGGGTGCGTCGGGGACGCCGTCGGCTTCCCATTGCTCGAGCGCGGTGGTGAAGGCTTCTTGAAGAGCCTCCTCGGCCCGATCGAAGCCACCGAGCCCGCGGATCAAGGTTGCGAGGATCCCGCCCCATTCGGCGCGGAACACGCGTTCGATCTCGGTGCGGCTCATGTTGACAGCGGGGAGCTCGAGAAAAGAACCCGCTCCGCGCACACCGCTTCTGCCCGCACCCCGAGGATGGCGTGGAACCAGCGAGAGATGCGGCGCACGGAGCGGATTCTCAAGCGACTACTCGGGAGACGTGACGCGCACCATCTTGAACCCGAACGGTTCCTCGAGCTCACCATCGGTCATCGTCGACCATGAGCTTTCGAACGTGTTCTCGTCGATCCAGGTGAGCTCGCCGCGATGCATGTGCTTGTCCGACTCCTTGTAGTTGGAGCCATGGCCGTCGCAGGTGAAGACCCAGGTATTCTCGTTCTCGCCCTGCTCGACCCGCATGTTCGGAGCGTTTCCGAGCGCGCAGTAGTGGGTCATGAGGACTTCGCCATCGCCTGAGTAGTAGACCGACGTCATCTCGTGGTCCGCACCCGGGAAGATCGATTCGACGATCGCGCTGCCGCCCGCACTGTAGTGTGAGCTCAATGCGAGGCCCGGCATCGCTTTGCCGTCCTCTCCGACCATCGCCCAGTCGCCGACCATCTTTTCGAGAGTGTTGAACTGGATCGCGGAGTCGCTCTTCTGCATGCCCGACGCTCCTGCGCAACCGGAAGCGACGATCGCGAGAAGTGCGACGCTGATCACTCGAATCATGAACATTTCTCATCTCCTTCACCGACCACCACAGGCCGGACTTCAATGCTTCCATACTCGGCGCCGGGGATCCGGCGTGCCCATCCGATGGCGGCGTCGAGATCGGGCACGTCGATGAGGAAGAAGCCACCGAGCTGTTCCTTGAGCTCCGAAAAGGGACCAGCCGTGGTCAGGAGCTCGCCATTACGAACCCGCACGGTGGTCGCAGAGCTCGAATCGTGCAACCGCTTTCCGTCGACGACCACCTTCTCGGCGACCATCGCTCCATACCGGTCACCATAGCGGGCCAGGATAGCGCCGTTCTCTTCGTCCGACAGACTGTTCCACCGGCTCTCGTCGCTGTGGATCATCAACAAGTACTGCATAGAACCTCCGGTTTCTGGTCGGGGAACCACCCCCGCCTCGCCAGATGACGATGGGGGAGGGTGGACATCGACACCTGAGTTCGAAGTTCTCTCGAGACGTCGCAAAAGACAGTTTGTCACGCGAACGATCGCTTCTGGCGGGGGGCGAGATTAGGATCGCGGCGACGACGCCAAAGAAAGCTGAGGATGATCAGTGGCCGAGAAATCGCCGATGCGTGGAGCGAGCGACCTTTTGGTGGCGGGGGGTGAACCCCCGGCCGATCCAGAGCCGACCCATACAGGGGCGGGCACGCGCGATCACCGGTGGGTCCGACGGCTGAATCTGGTCATCTTCCTCGGCGTGATCGTGGGCGGGATCTGGTGGGTCGTGGTGGTGCGGCAACTCTCCGAACGGATCGTGGTTCGGGTGGAGTACCTAGACCTCCCGGCGACTTCGACGGGCACGCCCCCGTTCGGCATCGGATCGGATCTCTTTCGCGCGTACGGTTCGGACCCGGAGGGGCCGTGGTCTCTCGGAGCGGGGGGTGGACCTTCCTTGCGACTCGAGGTCGGTGAGACGTGGCAGACGGCGATCGAGCGGACCTACCCGAGCATCGACGTGATCACGTTTAGTAAAACTCGGGACGAGGGAAGGTTCGTTCGTTTGGTGCCGAACGCGATCGAGGAGATCGCGACGGTTGTGCTTCAAATCCCTGGGGAGCCGCTGGAAGCCTATCTCGCCATTGCGGTGCGGTGCGGTGAACAGCAGGACCAGGGCAAAGGACTCCCCGCCCTTCTGCTTCGATTGAACGTGCCGCCGACCCACGAGTTCGCCGTGCGCGGCAGGACCTGGAGTCGCCAACCGAGATCGTGGTTCGAAGTGATCACCGGTAAGCCCAAGTACTCCGTCATTATCTCCGCGTTTCGCGGGAAGCGTTCAATCGGCGATGCCATCCGCTGGGCGGATGGCTCCCCTTGGGCCGGTGAGATCTTGCGGCGGGGGTTTTCGACGGAATGGTAGTGTCTCATGAGTGTGTTCTTGGCAGAGTCGATCGCAACGTTTCAGAGCCAGAAGTCCCTCGCCGATCGCGCCATCGCGCAGGTCGACGACGCTCAATTCTCCGCGAATCTCGGCGACGAGGAGAACTCGATTGCGATCCTCATGCAGCATGTGGCGGGGAACCAAATCTCACGCTGGACCGACTTTCTCACCACCGATGGCGAGAAGCCCGATCGCGCGCGCGATCGTGAATTCGAGGCGCGAGGGCTCACCCGACGCGTGTTGCTCGCTGAGTGGGAGCGCGGGTGGGGGGGTCTCTTCGCCACACTCGAGTCGTTGACTCCCGCCGATCTGGAACGCACAGTCACCATCCGAAATGAGCCGCACACCATCCCGCGGGCCATCCTTCGCCAGGTCAGCCACTACGGCTACCACGTCGGGCAGATCGTGCAGCTCGCACGCCACCTCGCGGGCGAGAAGTGGCAGACTCTGTCGGTCGCGCGTGGCGCGTCCGATGAGTTCAACGCGGAAACGCAGGCTCGTCATGCACAGAAGAAAGCAGGCTCGTGAACCCTTC
>CALEHF010000447.1 GCA_937876125.1 uncultured bacterium | reverse complement strand
TGCCGGTCTTGCGGCGAATCGGCAAGCCGTAGCCGTGATCAGCGCTTGTTCCAGGGCTAGGAGGCTGTCGGAAAACTGCTTTCGACTGGGCTTGAACGCGGGGGTCCGAGCGCAAAGGTTCAAGACCTCCCCGCGCCGATCGTAGCGCTCCACATCAAGCTTCACAGCAAGAACCAGCGGCACCACGACGCGAGGACTCTCGATGATCGAACTCATCCTCCACGGGGGGCCGTTCATGGTCCCCTTGTTCATCGCCTCGGTCGGAGTCATCGCCGTCGCGATCGAGCGCAGCGTGCACTACCGTCGGGCAACCGTCGATGGGAACACCATCCTTGTCGAACTCGAGACCGCGATAAGAGATGGCGGAATCGACGCGGCGCGCGACGTCGCGGAGCAAATCCCCGGTCCAGCGGCGCGCGTCTGGTCGGAAGGGCTTGCCCATTCTCAGCTCCCCCTCCCCCTTCTTCGGGAACGTCTCGATGGAGTCGCCTCGGCCGAGATCACTCGCCTCGAACGTCATCTCCCTCATCTCGAGGTGGTGGCGCAGGTCGCACCGCTCATCGGGATCCTCGGGACGGTTTGGGGAATGGTCACCGCGTTCGGCGGCGTCGCCGGCGGGCTCGGTCAGGGAATCGGAGTCGACGGCGAACAGCTGACGAGCGGTATCGCGATGGCGCTGGTCACGACGGGTGCCGGCCTCGCAGTCGCCATCCCCGCGACAGTGGTGCATCACTACCTCCGGGCCCGAGTCGATCGTTTCATTGAGCAACTCGAGCAGACGATGCGCGATTTCATCCTGACACTCTCGACGGGGGCCTCACCGAAACATGCCCAGGCCGCAAGATCGGCACCCACGATGAGAGACCTCACCGACGTCCGAGAGTCGAAGAAATCGGCCGCCGCGCGATGAGTGCCCGCGCCACTTCCTTTCGACGGCTCCCCCGTCGCACGCGGATCTCCTCGACCACTGGACTCGCCCCACTCGTCGACGTGGTCCTCTTGCTCCTGATTTTCCTCCTTGTCTCGGCCCGCTTCGACAGCAGCAGAGTGATCGAGATCGAGCTCCCCCGCGCCCCAGGTCCGGGGGCAGTTGTCCCATCATCCGGGGAGCAACGGGTTCTGACTCTCAGGCGAGACGGCTCCATCGCATGGAACGGCACCTCAGTCGATCACACCCAGCTTCAGGCCATTCTCAGTGCCGAGAGCCCAGAATCACGACTTCTACCCATCGTGATCCATGGCGATACAGGCGCCACACTGGGGACGGGTCTCGGTCTCGTCATGTTCCTTCGCGGGTTGGGGTACTCCGAGTGCGTCTTTCAATTCCAGGAAGAGAGCCTGAAGCCCCCGGGATCGTGACCAGCCGTGCTGCCATTCACGAGTGATTTGTGGGTGAGGTGGGCTTGCTTGTGAGGCTGGCTTGCTTGTGAGCAGAACGCCGCCCCGCTAGAATTTCCGCTCGGCAGCTGTCTTCCGTCGTATGACACCGAGTACCGCGTCTTCGGCATACCTCGTTCCGTCGAGCCCTCGAGGCTCCTACGTCTGAGACTCTCCAACGAGAGGAGCCCCATGCTGGCCCCCCAATCCCTCGATCGATCAGCGCGCGACCGCTCGCTGACTGGCACTTCCCCGCAGCGATCTTCTCTTGGGCAATCTTCTCTCGAGCGCGCTCTGTTGCGAGGCTCCCCGCTGCGACATTTTGGCATGCTCCTCTTCGCGCTGTTGTTCCTGATCGCTCCCGTGGGCTGTGGCGACGAAAAACCCAGCGAAAAGGCGTCCGGAAAGGTGGTCGACTTCACGGCTCTGCGCGGGGACGCCGAAACGGCTCGCGATGCTGCTCTGGCGGCCGGCGCAGACAAGTTCGCGGCGCAGGAGTTTGACAAGGGCGTCGACTACCTCGCGAAGGCCGAGGATTTCGAGCTCGAGAACCCCAGCAAGGCAAAGCAGCGCTACCGAAGCTCGAAGAACAAGTTCGTGGACGCTCTCGAGAAGACGAAGAAGAGCCAAGGCAAACTCAAT
Organism: uncultured bacterium; assembly: GCA_937876125.1. Taxonomy (GTDB): domain Bacteria; phylum Planctomycetota; class UBA8108; order UBA1146; family UBA1146; genus JAFMMO01. The sequence continues at coordinate 38,565 of CALEHF010000447.1, read as the reverse complement.
GCGCTCGCCGCCGAGATGAAGAAGTACGAAGAAATTCGTGACCGATTGAAAGAAGCGGGGGCGGAGGCGCTTGTCGCTGATTCGTTCGCCAAGGCAGAAACGGATTTCGCCGGAGCAAAGAGTTCGAGTGAGACGGGTGACCTGAAGAAAGCGGAGATGAAACTGCGCTACGCCATGTCTGCGATCTCAACCGCCGAGAAACAGCTCGGACGCCTGACCGCAAATCAGAAGAACGCCGACGAAGAACGCGCGTCGATGGAAACGGAAAAAGTCGCAGCGCTCGCCGAGACTGCGGAGGTACTCGCCAAGGACGACTTCAACTATGCGTCCGACCTCGAAGGCGACGCGATCAGCGCCTACGACAAGAACGAGTACTCCCAGTCGATCGGCCTGTTCCGCAACGCACGCCACTCGTACGCCAGCGCCGCGCAGTATGCACGCGACCAAAAAGCGCTGGCAGTTTCGGAAGTCAATCCCGGCAGATCCGGCGGCGGCACGCGTGAGCGCCCCGAAGACCCGCCCGAGGTCGACGAGATCGAAAAGCCAGATTTCGGAGACGCGCTCGACATGAGCGACTTGCCGACTCTCTACGCCGGCTTAGGTCGGTTCGACGCGGACAGAAAATTCGAACTGTCGTGGACGAGCGGCATTGAGTTCCAGAAGGACGTGAACATTTACGCTGGCCGGCTCGAGGGAGACAAGGCGAACATCATTTGGGCGGGAGCCGCCGGTGTCTCGGAGGGCGCAGAGGACTACGTCTTCTCCGGGAACACTGTGGGTCACCTTCTCATCGATTGCAAATTTCGGGACAAGGCGACAGTCAGAGCCAAGGTCCAATTCTTGCTCTTGGGTCCGAAGCCACTCTTCGAGATCGTCCTCATGTCGGACGACGGAAAGAAGTTCTTCGCGTCTGAGTTTGGGACGAACATTTTCAGTGTCGAGGACTCCGGCAGGCTCAAGAAGCCGAAAGCGCGCGCGATCCAGGGCGCATTCCGAAAGCCATTCAACACCTGGATCCAGAAGCGCGAACCCTATGAGCTCGTGTTCACGTACTTCAAGGCGGACGAGGACACCAAGGGCATTCTCGTCTGCAAGCTCGATGGAGAAGAGACTGCCCGCTTCGAGACCGACAAGATCCGATCGGGCAAGATCGGGTTCCGCTGGAGCTCGACGAAGTTCATCGTGAAAGAACTCGAGATGAAAGGCGCCGTCGACGAGGAGTGGGCGAAAGACAAGCTTCTGAATGCCAGCGCGGGTAGCGCGAGCGACGGTCCAGACGATATCGGGTTCTAAGACTCGGTGGCGGCGCAGATTGGCCGGTCGAGACTGGCCGGTCGAGACTGGCCGATCGAGACTGGCCGATCGAGACTGGCCGATCGAGACTGGCCGATCGAGACTGGGCTGGTCGGAACTGGGCTGGTCGGAACTGGAACGATCTTGCACAATCAACGATCCCGCGCTCCTCACCGGGGCGCGGGATCGTTCGATGGTGGGGAAGCGCTGCTACGCTGCCAGAGTGCACGTTTGCACCCCCTTCGCGTGGACAGTTTCGGAGAGAAAGAGGACTCGACCGTGCAGAAGACCGTACTCAACTCCGTTCACCAGGATCTTGGAGCTCGGCTCGTCGAGTTCGGCGGCTTCGAAATGCCGGTGTGGTACTCGACTCTGACCGACGAGCACCATACCGTGCGAAAAAGTGCGGGACTCTTCGATCTCTGCCACATGGGTCGCTATGAAATCACCGGTGACAACGCGGTTGCCGCTGTGGACTCGGTCGTCACCAATCACGTTGCGAAGATGAAGACGGGGCAGATCCGCTACTCGCTGGTCCTGAACGAGCAAGGCGGAGTGCGCGATGACATTCTGATCTACCGGCTCCCCGACCGGGTTTGGTTGGTGGTGAATGCAGGGAACCGCGAGAAGCTGCTCGGGTGGTTCGGCGACCATCTCACTCGCCCCGGGATGGAGTTTCGCGACCGCAGTGAAGAAGTCGCAATGATCGCATTGCAAGGCCCGACCGCGGAGTCGTTGCTCGCCCCCCACGTCAAAACGACGTGGGTCAAAGACCTCCCCTCCCTCGGCTACTACAAGATCTCCGATCTCCAACTCGAGATCGGCGGTTGCAGCTCGACCGGGTGGGTCTCTCGCACCGGGTACACCGGGGAAGATGGGTTTGAGTTGTACGTGCCGAGTGATGAGGCGTGCGACGTCTGGAACGCGTTGGCCTCAACCTTGGGAGACGCGGTCAAGCCGTGCGGACTCGGCTGCCGAGACACATTGCGCCTCGAGGCGGGAATGCCCCTCTACGGTCACGAGCTCGATGAAGAGACTGACCCCCTCAGCGCGGGGCTCGATTTTGGGGTGCGCATGAAAAAGCCGAACGGATTCATCGGGCACGAGGCACTCGCGAAGATCCAGGCCGACGGTCCGACGCGTCGTTTACAGGGATTCGTCGTCGAAGGGAAACGTCCCGCGCGTCAGGGGTGCGCGGTGTTTGCGGGAGATCGCGAGGTCGGTGTGGTGACCAGCGGCTCTCCTTCCCCCACACTGGAAGTGCCGATCGCATGCGCCTATGTGGCGAGCGATGTCCCGCTGGGAACCGCACTCGAGGTCGACATCCGGGGGACCCGAGCTCCCCTCCGGCCGGTCGACCTCCCCTTTTACAAACGTCCCAAAACCCCACAGTAGCTCCCCGAACCCCTTGCAGGCGCGGAGCGGACACGGGATATTCCGCGACACCAGTCGACGACCGACTCAAAGAACGAAGAGACCCGAGAGTCTTCTCACTCTCCAGGCGGAAGGAACCGGATCATGGCGGAAGTCCCCGCAGACCGTCGCTACCTGAGCAGCCACGAATGGGCCCTCGAGAACAACGGCGTCGTCACGGTCGGCATCACCGGGCACGCCGCCGAAGAGCTGGGCGAGCTGGTCTTCATCGATCTCCCCAAGGTCGGCACTCAAGTCCAAGCGGGCGAGTCGTTCGGCGAGATCGAGTCCGTCAAGGCGGTGAGCGAGCTCAACTCCCCCGTCTCCGGAAAGATCGTCGAGATCAATTCAGAGCTCGAAGGGTCTCTCGATACGATCGGGACATCTCCGTTCGAGGGTGGCTGGATGATCCGGATCGAAGCCTCCAACTCGGCTGAGTTCGAGGGGCTACTCGACGCGAAGAGTTACACCGAACAGCTCGAATCCTGAACGGAAGTCCTGCTGATGATCCGGGAGCGAGCCCTCCGAGCGCCCAGGTCAGCGTAACTATCATCATGACCTCGAAGCACTACTGCTCGAAGAGACCTCCCCGGTTCGACTTTCCCGAGAGGGGGAGGTAATCGACGCACCGCTCCACCTCCTTCTCGACACCCCTCGCTCCGCGCCATTGAACATGGCGCGGGATGAGGCGCTCCTCGACGGTTTCCGAGCCGTGCTGCGGCGCACCGCATGGCGGATCCCTGCCGCGACTATCGGGCGCTTCCAAGCCTGGTCGATTCTCGAGCATCCCTACTTGGCGGACATCAAGTCACAGCACTCTGGGGATCAAGAGCCGGTCGGCTCACTCGATCCGTGGCTCGCCCCCATCCGCCGTATCACGGGGGGCGGGGCGATCTTTCACGGCACTGACCTCACCTTGGGGTGGGCCGCCACGTGTCCATCACCCTTCTTCCCCGACCGCAGCCCGACCGCGATTGCAGGGCGCGCTGCAAGTGCCATCCTTCCCGCGATCTCCGAGTTTCACCCCGGCGCGCGCACCCGCGATGGAGAGTTCACCGAACTCGCTCAGCGCGGGGTGGTCGATTGCTTCGCCCGGCACACTCCGTTTGATCTCGTGGTTGAGCACGAAGATGGCGCCATCGAAAAAGTGGGGGGATTGGCAATGCACCGTCGCGGGGATCGGGTGCTCGTTCAGGCCTCTATTCGGCGCGGAGAGCACCTGACTGAGGATCGGGACCGGCAGGTTCTCGAGGGAATCGCAGCCGCCATGGGAGCGGGAGCGCTCGAGATCGAAGACCTGGATCCTTACGAGGAGGACCGGAGCATCGACCTCGCGCATGCCCGCTACGCACGTCACGGTTGGAATCGGCGGCGGATTCCGATTCGCCAACCGACCGATTCGTAGGACGTCAAGACTCCGGGCGAATCGGGGACTCCGACCTAACGTGGAATCGCGGCGCCCTCAGTGTTCCACCATGACTCGAGGCTGAGCACATCTTTGTGAATCTGCTCCACCAGGGCGCCCTTCCCTGGGAATCGGCGCTCGTCGCGAACCTTCCCGTGCAATTCCACCTCGAGATCTTGGTCGTAGAGATTCCCCTCGAACCCGTGCAAGTACACTTCGACCCGATCGAGCTGCTCGTTGAAGTAGCGCGAGTAGTCGACGGGGTCGTCGTGACGCATGAATGTGGGTCGGCGTCCGATGTTGACGAGCGAAGGGCGAGGGACACCTTCGATGATGGTGCGGGAGTAATAGACCCCGTGCGGCGGCGCCGCTGCGTGCATCAAGTTGAGGTTCGCCGTGGGAAAGCCGAGCTCGCGGCCGCGGCCATCACCGTGCATCACCTTCCCATAGAGGGACATCGGTCGTCCCAGCGCACGCGCGGCCTTCCGGATCTCCCCCTTGAGGACCGCCTGACGGATGGAGGTCGAGCTCACCGCCTCACCGTCGAGTTCGAACGGAGTGCACTCCCGCACTTCGACACCGAGTTCGGGATGATCCAAGAGGTAGGCGGCATTGCCTCGTCCGCCCGCGCCGAACGAAGAATTGAACCCGAGAAGCAGTCTCTCGGCTCCCAAAGAACGAACGATGACTTCCTCGACGAACCGCTCGGGGCTCCACGTCGAAAGCTCACGATCAAACTCGAGAACGAGGACCGCAGTGGCACCGTGTCGCTCGAGGAGCGCGAGACGATGCTCGAGCGAAGTCAGGAAGACCGGTGGGCGCTGTCCGAGAACTTCGGCGGGGTGCCGATCGAAGGTGACGACGACGCGGTCGCCTCCTCCCGCCTCCAGCGCCCAGCTCTCGAGAGCCTTGAGCAGGTGTTGGTGACCGAGGTGTACACCGTCGAAGACTCCGATGGTGGCGACCGGGGTGCTGAGGAGACCGGGGGCGGCTTCGCGTCGTGTTCGAATGATGCGCATACGGTTAGCTCGACCGCTCTTCTGCTCGGCCCTCGAGCTCTTTGAGCTGGCGCCGAATCATCAAACGACGGGTCATCGAGACTCGCGCGACAAACAAAATTCCGTCGAGATGATCGAACTCATGTTGGACGCAGCGGGCGAGCCAGCCATCGGCCTCGATCGTGAAGCGGTCACCGCTCAGGTCGGTCGCCTCGATCGTCACAGTCTCGGGGCGCACCACATCGAGCCGAATGTCTGGGAAACTCAGACACCCCTCCTCCTCGGTGCACTCTCCCGCAGCATCTCGGACTTCCGGATTGATGAACACTTTCTCATCTTCCGGCATGTCCGGATCGCCGCTGAGGTTCACCACAAAAACTCTCTCCGAGACGCCGACCTGGGGCGCAGCGAGCCCGATTCCGCGTTTTTCGTACATGATGTCGAACATTCGACGGACGCGAGCTGCGAGAGCCTCGTCGACGGTCACGACGGGGGCGGCCCGGGTCCGAAGGACCGGATCAGGGTAGAGACGTAGCTCTAGGGCGTCGGCTGGCAACATGGTGTTCTCCGTGGGTCTCGGTCGAGCACCGCTTCTCGGTGCGGGAGCACTCCCGCTGGGGAGCTCCAATCTCGCTTCCCGGCGGGAAGCGGGCATCACAGATGAATCTGTGAGATTCCAGCTGCGGGAATCGAGCATGATACCGCGCCCGGGCGGAGCGAACCACCGATCCAAAGCGGCAAGTATCGACCCTGACGGAAGATATTGACCACGTGGAGGGCCATTGCTAGACTCCCGCGAACGTATGCATGGGCGCATCTGCCTGATGCCACGCCCTCGTCGGTCGTCGCTGCTGGCTCGTTTGGTCGTCGCTGCTGGCTCGTTTGGTCCTCGCTTTTGGGAGACCAGCGGCACCGCCCGGTGATCGTGCCCATCGAGCAGCCGTCACCCATTCATTTCTTGTCTCAATTCGCGCTGCAGAGTCTTGCGGTAGCGTCTTGCGGTAGTGTCTTTCGGTCCACTGTCGCGAGTGACGTAACGTCTTGATTCGGATCCAGGAGAACCATGGCAGCTTCCGACAACTTCTTCCAGAAGGCCGAGCAGGCTCTCAAGAAGCGGAATTACGATTACGCCGTCGCCATGTACGTGCAGGGGCTGTCGATCGACCCCGATCGCCCGGAAGAGCGCCGCAAGTGTCGAGCGGCACAAGTGCGCAGTGTCCAAGAGAATGGCGGCACCACCACCGGCGGCAGAATGTTCCAGATCAAGAACGCGAAGACCCTCGGGAACGCCAAGAAGCTCGGGATGCAAAAAAAGTACGAAGAGCAGATCGTCGAGATCGAAAAGATTCTGACCATCGCTCCCCAGTACGCCCCAGCCTTGATGGCACAGGCGGAAGCGTTCGTTGCGACCGACCGGATCCAGAGCGCAGTGCAGTCCTACCAGTGGGTCATCGAAGTGGACCCGAAGGCCGCAGCCGCCTGGAAGGCCCTCGCCAAGCTTTACGAATCGCAGAAGGATTACGAAAAGGCGGTCGAGTGCTGGGAGCGCGTGAAATCCGCCGCTCCCGAAGACGCCGAAGCGGGGAAATCGATTCGTGACCTCTCTGCTGCCGTCATGATGGCGAAGACAGAAGCGCGCCAGGCGGCCTCGAAAGATGATTCCTTCCGCGCCATGCTGAAGAGCGAGGATGATTCAGAGGAGCTCCAGAAGAAGGGGCAGATGATTCGGACCGCCGACGACGCAGAGGCGGCCATCAACTACAAAAAAGCTGAAATCGACAAAGAACCCCAAAACTCGAGGCTTTGGCGTGAGCTCGGCGATCTGTACAGCAAAGTGAAGCAATTCGACGACGCCGAGGAGGCCTTCCGCAAGGCTTCTGAGGTGAACCCGGAAGACATGTACACCGCGGAGAAACTGGGAAATCTGACCGAGCAGCGGATCCAATCCGCGATCGAGGATGCGAAGATCGCGTCAAAGCAGAACCCCGGAGACGCCTCGGCAAAGGCAACCCTCCAGAAGCTTCTCTCCGAGCAGAACGATTTCATGCTCAACGAGCTGGGGCGCCGCGTCGCGGCCCACCCGACCGACTTCGCACTGAAAGCTCGCTTCGGGGCGATTCTCATGAAGAATGAGCGCTGGGATGATGCGATCGGCCAATTCCAGCACGCTCGGAAAGATCCGAAATTCTCTACCGAAGCGACTGCGAACAGCGGCCGCTGCTTCTTCCACAAAGGGCTTCACGACCTCGCGATCAAAGAATTGACCACCGCCCTCGACACCATCTCCGATCACGATAGTGATCGGTGGAAAAGCACCGCCTACGACCTTGCGGTCGCGCACGCCGCCAAAGGCAATGCGGAGATGGCGCTCAACCTGTTCGAAGAAATCATGTCTGTCGACATTAGTTACCGTGACGTCTCGCAACGCGTAGACGCTCTGCGAAACGGCTAGACGCTAGCAGCCTGTTGCGAACCAACGGCACGAGAAAAGGACTGAGACCCCGATGCCCAATAACGCCTCTACGATCAAACGACTCCGACAGGACAAGGTGCGCAACTTGCGTAACCGTGCCATGAAGTCCGAGATCAAAACTTGGACGAAGAAGACGCTGAGCGCCATCGAACTGAAAGACAAAGATGCCGCCACGACCTGCCTCCGCGCAGCTCAGTCGAAGCTCGATAGAGCGGCGAAGAAGGGCGTGATGCACGCGAACACCGTCGCGCGTCGCAAGGCTCTTCTCATGCGCAATATGAAGACGATCGGCTAGGAGGCTGCCGGGAAACTGCTTTCGAACCGGGGGTTTGAGATTTCGGTGACCTGTGCCCTCGGCAGAACGCAGGCATACTGCTTTGTACGTCGAGTTTTGCCGAGGGTGCAGGGTGCCGGAAGCTCAAATCGTCGGTCGGAATGAGTTTTCCGACAGCCTCCCAGGAGGCTGTCGGGAAGATCGGTTAACCCTCGACGACCCGGCTCGCGGTGAAGGACTCGACGTCGATGAAGCGTGGAGCGGAAGCATCCCTCTCCGACAGGACCGGATCTCCCTCGAGGGGCCACTCGATTCCGATCTCGGCATCCGCGTAGTAGATCGCGCGCTCATTCTCCGGGTCGTAGTACCCGGTCGCCTTGTATTGCACTTCGGCGTAGTCGGAAAGAGTGAGGAAGCCGTGGGCAAAGCCCTGCGGAATCCAGAGCTGTCGATGTTCCTTCGCGCAGAGCCGGACTCCGACCCACCGCCCGAGGGTGGCTGAGTCCTCCCGAACATCCACGACGACATCGAAGACCTCGCCGTGGGTGACCCGAATCAACTTCGCCTGCGCCTCTGGCCCGACCTGGTAGTGCAGGCCGCGCAGAACTCCTCGACCTGAGAGCGCGTGGTTGTCCTGGACGAACTCCGGCGTGAGGCCGGTCGCCTCCTTGAAGGTGCGCCGTTGGAAGCTCTCGAAGAAGAACCCGCGCCCGTCGCCGAACACCTTGGGTTCGAGGATGAGAACATCTGGGATCTCGGTCGGGATTACCTTCATCGCAATTCTCCTCGGACGACCCGCTCCAGATACTCTCGATATGGGGATTCCGGGAGCTCGGAGACCAACTCCGCGAGCTGGGTCTGATCGATGAATCCCGAGTGGTACGCGACCTCTTCGAGGCAGGCGATCTTGAGTCCTTGCCGAGCCTCGAGCGTGCCGATGAAGTGACTCGCTTCGAGCAGGCTCTCGTGCGTACCTGTATCGAGCCAGGCAACCCCGCGCCCGACCCGCTCGACGAACAGCTCTCCACGCTCGAGGTAGGCGAGGTTCAAATCGGTGATCTCGAGTTCACCGCGCGCCGACGGCGTGAGTTCTTTCGTTCGCTCGACCACATGCCCGTCGTAGATATAGAGTCCCGGCACTGCGTAGCGGCTTCGCGGGGTCTCCGGCTTTTCTTCGATCCCGATGGCCCGCCCGGCGGCATCGAATTCGACCACGCCGTAGCGCCCCGGGTCATTGACGGGCAGAGCGAAAATTCGAGCCCCCTGATCGAACTCCGCGAGGATTCGGTCGAGCCCCAGTCTTCCGTAGAAGAGATTGTCCCCGAGGATCAGGCAGACCGGTTCGTTCGCGATGAATTCTTCACCGTAGAGAAACGCCTGAGGGATTCCTTTCGGCTCCAGCTGAACTTCGTACTCGATCGAGATTCCCCACTGCGATCCGTCGCCGAGAAGCGACTCGAACCGCGGGACGTCATCAGGAGTGGAGATGAGGAGGATGTCTCGGATTCCCGCGACCATCAACGTCGAGAGAGGGTAGTAGATCATCGGCTTGTCGTAGATCGGCTGAAGCTGCTTGCTCAGAACGCGAGTCAGCGGATACAGCCGCGACCCGGCGCCCCCGGCAAGAACGATCCCTTTGCGCACACCACTCATGGAAAGCCTCCTCGGCGCTCGGTCAGGGTCTCGATGGGCGCAACCGTGAACAATGCGGCATCCCCAGCGCAGACTCAAGTTCCCCTTCGCAGATCGGCCACGTCAAACGAAAATGCGCCGGGTTCACCCTCGCGCGCCAGGCGGGCCTGGGGCCGTTTCTGCATCCAGATAGCTCGATAATGCTTCTCGCCAGGGGCGGGGAACAGCAGCCGGAGAGTGACCACAGGCTTCTTCCCGTCGCTCGAGCGCTTGGCTGAGCTTCTTCAGCGAGAGGGTCGAGTGGTGAGGACGGGGGGCGGGGCGGGGAAAGGCGAAGCTCTTCACTGGGCGGATCGACCGAGCGGCCAGCGGAACGCCGCGCTCTCTCAATCCATCGACGATGGCGACCGAGAAATCGTACCAACTGCATTTTCCCTCGGAAGTCGCGTGATAGATCCCCGGGGGAGCGGTGGAGACGCCGTCGAGACCGACCAGAGCGATGAGCAGAGTGGCGAGATCAGTGGTCAAGGTCGGCGCCCCGAATTGATCGTCCACGACCTTGAGCTCCTCCTCTTCCTGCGCGAGACGGGCAATCGTCCCCGGAAAGCACTTCCCCCCCGGCCCGTACAGCCAGCTGGTGCGGAGGATCCACGCCGCTGCGAGTTCGCTGTCGGCGATCGCGTGCTCTCCGGCGAGTTTGGATGCTCCATACACGTTGATCGGAGCCGTGGGATCGTCTTCCGAGTATGCGACTGATTGCTCTCCCGAGAAGACGTAGTCGGTCGAGATATGGACCAAGCTCGATTCGCTCTTCGAGGCAGCGCGTGCGAGCGCCCCCACCCCGGCCCCGTTGACCGCAAACGCGAGCTCCGACTTCGACTCGGCCCCATCGACGTCGGTGTACGCTGCGGCGTTGAGGATCCAGTGGGGACGCACTTCGGCGACGGCACGGTCGATCGACCCGAAGTCGGTCAGATCGAGGGCCGCGTGATCGAAGGGGAACACTTCCAAGCCCTCGGGAAGGCAGCGGATCAGCTCCGAGCCGAACATGCCGGCGCAGCCAGTCACCAGGACTCTCGGTCGAGACTCCATCTTCAGCGGTTCCCGTAGAAGCGGTCGTAAAACTCGCGGTAGCTGCCGTCGATGATCGCTTCGATCCACGGATCGTTGGCGAGGTACCAATGAACGGTCCGGCGAATCCCCTCGTCGAAATCGACGGTCGGTCGCCACCCGAGCTCCCGCGCGATCTTCCCACTATCAATGGCGTACCGGCGGTCGTGCCCGGGGCGATCGGTGACGAAAGTGATGAGGTCTCGTCGGGGTGCCGAGGCGCTCTCGGAGATCTCATCGATGAGATCGCAGATCGTCTCGACCACGTCGAGATTGCGTCGCTCACAGTTCCCCCCCACGCAGTAGGTGCCCCCGATGGCGCCGCGGGCGAGAACCTCGAGGATGGCCGAGCAGTGATCGGTCACGTAGAGCCAGTCCCGCACGTTCTTGCCATCGCCGTACACGGGGATCGCGTGCCCCTCGCGGGCATTTCGAATCACCAGCGGGATCAGCTTCTCGGGAAACTGATAAGGACCGTAGTTGTTCGAGCAATTCGTGATCAGCGTTGGCAGCCCATGGGTGTGGAACGCTGCTCGCACCAGGTGATCCGCCGCCGCCTTGCTGGCGGAATAGGGAGAGTGCGGGTCATAGGGAGTCGCCTCGTGAAACAGGCCCGTCTCTCCGAGCGACCCGAACACCTCGTCAGTACTCACTTGAAGAAATCGAACCCCCTCCCGACAGGTTTCGCCGACCGGGGTCCAATGGCGGCGAGCGGCGTCGATGAGACTCTGAGTGCCGAGAACGTTGGTGCGGACAAACCCACCGGGCTCGAGGATGCTGCGATCGACATGGGATTCGGCCGCGAAGTTCACCACGGTGTCGAACTCCTCCTCCGAGAAGAGGGCTTCGAGCAGCGATGCGTCCAGGATGTCCCCCTTGACGAAGCGGAGCCGTTCATCCGACTCGAGGCCGACCAGATTCATGGGATTGCCGGCATAAGTCAGACTGTCGAGAACGACGAGGCGCGTGGAGGCGAGGGTCGAGAGTGCGGCCCGTACGAAGTTCGAGCCGATGAATCCGCAGCCACCCGTGATCAAGATCGACTGCATGAGCTTCTCCTGGTTTGAGCTCTCAGAAGGACGCTGGCGTCGGACTTTGGACCGGTCTCGGCGCTCTCGGGGACGGTGAATTGTCGAGCTTGGGGGGATCTCCAACCAGCGGAACCGAGCCTTCCCGACCCTTCAGCGCGGCAAATAGGCGATTCTCGGGGCCAGGCGCCCCGGGATCGCGGGCTCACGTCACCCTTCTGCGAAACGCGCTCGCTCGCCCGCTCGACTATTCCCACAAACAATTAGGAGCAAACGACTTAGGGACAATAAGCAGCTGAGGCCTCCGACCGTCGCGCGACCGTTCCGAGAGAGCTCTTCAAGGCTCAGATGGGCGGGAAACTCCGAGAATTGGCGGATTGGACTGTTTTCGCCGCGCAGGATTCGGGCACAATCTCCGGCCGTCGGCTGGCGCCGACAACACTGTCCGGGGCGTGCGCCTCTCATCCGAGGCGAGCGTAGCGGGCGGGGGAAACACGATGGATCAGCTCCGTCGGCGGGGAATGGGTCCGGCGAGCTTCAATCGGCAGGAAGCCGAACAAAAAAACCGGCTTCGGACCGAGCAGGACCGAGTCGCGACTCCTGGAAAGGTGGTGGACTATGGGCAAGAAAAAAGACCTCGAGATGCTGATCGTGGGCAGCAAGGCGAAGACCGCTCTGAAGGAACATGAAGTGAACGTCGCGAGTGACGCCCTCGAGGGCCTCAACGCGGTGGTGCACTGGTACATCGAGCAGGCTGCGACGCGCGCGAAAGCGAACGGCCGCAAGACTGTCCGAGACCACGACTTCATCGTGACTTCACCGTAACGATGTAGTTCCTGGGGGCACCGCGCCCCCTCTGAGCTCATCTGCGGGCTGCGGCGTCTCGCCCACTGGACTCCCTGCAAGGGAGCTACCCGAGGCCGAGACTTCGGTCTGCGATCAAAAAGAACCCCGCCTGCTCGTGCACGAGCAGACGGGGTTCTCCTTTTGTCTACGTTTATCACGGCTTGGCGAAGAGGCCCGGGCATTCCCCAGGAAGTCCTGCACCCAGATCTACTTCTCCCCTTCGAAGTCCTCGCGCTTCACCTTGTGCTTCTTGATCAAGGTCGAGAGTTGCGGACGGTGCACGCCGAGCGACTCCGCTGCGCGCGTGATGTTCCCACCACTCTTGTAAAGCTCCGAAGTGATGAAGCGCCGTTCGAGCGCCGTCTTCGCTTCCTTCAGGGTCAGCCCCGACTCGGCGAGCTGTGAAATCTCCGACTCGACTGCGAAGCCGACGGTGCGGAACAGCTGCGAACCGTAGACGCCCAGCTGATCGATCCGCTCGCTGTCCGTGGCTTCGATCGCAGAAACGTGCACGGCGACTTCGCGGTCCTCGGGGAGTCGTTGACGGTGCCGCAACTCGGCGAGCTCGGCTGCGAGGCTCTCACGGCGAGAACGCAGCACTTCCAGGGACGCTCCCGGAACGATGAAGAGGTAGTGGTCCCCGCCGAGGCGCACTGCGGTGATCTCTTCGGGACCGAGGCAGGAGAGCAGATCGCGTTCGAGCGAGTCATCGGTGCGATTGCGCAGCAGCAAGTCGAGACCGGGGATCGTCGCTTCGACAATCCCGAGATCGATGCTCCGCTCGCGGAGCATGCTGAGAAAGCGATCGAGGTCGAGGTCGAAACCGGCGGGAGACAGGATGCGGGTTCCGGCAAAGCAACGCAGCTGTCTCACCTGGGCGAGTGCGGAGAGCTGCCCGCGTCCGAGGGCGATGAGTTGCTCCAGCTCGGTGATCTCGGTGGCGGTAAACAGGTTTCCGGCGGAGGGGCGCTCGAGGAACAGCGCTCCGCGGAACGCCCCCGGGCGATCGATCGGGACCACGGCGACGCTCCGGCTCCGGACCGACCCATCGCCGACCAGTCCCTTGACGTAATGATCCCAACCCGGCTCCGAGGACCGCAAAGACTTCGACTCCACGATCGCAGCCCTGACGAGCTGCGCAGGGAGGCGATCGCGCCCCGCCCACTCCTCCTCGGGCCCCATGTCGCTCTGGGCGAGCGGGCGCCCGCCTTCGTCCCCAGTCACCTCCCACAAGAAGCCACGCGGGGCGGGAACCAGCCTCCGCGCTTCCGCGAGGAGCGCACGCGCCCAATCTTCGACCGTTTGGGCGGTCGCTAGCCCCTCCAGGGCGCTGATCACGCCCGCCAAGGCGCCTCCGGTGGTTGCCAGAGGGGCGGGCAGCGCACGCGTCCTCCCACGGGGCCCAGGGGCAGCGAGCATCGCCGGAATCGTGGTCGGCCGCCCTGACGCCTCCTTCTGGAAGCGCTGGAGGTCGTCGAGGAAGTTCTTCCGGCGCCTGTCGTCGTGGTAGACGACGCGCATATCTTCCGGCAGGCCCTTGGAGATCTGCTCGAGAATGCGCTCGGCGCGCGCGTAACACTCGCCCGCCGACTCGAACTCGAGGTTTCCTTGGTAGGTGCGCGCCATCGCCGACTCGAGTTCGAACTGCAAGGGGAGCAGAGTGCCCCCGGCAACCAACTCCAGCCCTCGACGGTACGATTCGAGAGCGCGCTCCGGGGAGCCACCCTTGAGCTGCCGGGCGATGCTCCCCTTGAGCATCTGGCCGCGGACCTGCAGCGGTACGACCTGCATCTCCTCAGCCAGGATCAAGCCCTTCGAGATCCGTTTCAGCGCGGCATCGACATCCTCTCGCTCGGCGACCAACATCCCGAGGTCGAGGTGGCTCGCCGCTTCGAGTTTCCCGAGCCCGCGCCGCTGCGCAATCTCGAGCGCGCGGCGGAACTCGCGCTCCGACTCCTTGAATTGTGAGCGGAGGAAGTAGAGGTTGCCCTGCAGGCGATGCCCCTCCCCTTCGAGATCACTGAGATTGAACTCTTGGGCGAGGATCAGGATCTGCTTCGCGAGGCTCTCGACCTGCTTCCGCTCGCCCAGGTCGTGGTAAACCCAACCGAGGTGGAGGAACGCGCGGACGAGACCGGCGGTGTTCTGGTAGCGCTCCGCATTCGAGACAGAGCGCTTGAAGTAGCGGATCGCGCGCTCGTAGTCGCCGTTGTGCCCGTACAGCGATCCGATCGAGTTCAAGGTGGGGCTGAGCCCGTCCTTGTCGCCGATCCGTTCGCGCAGGTGCAAGCAGCGGCGGAAGTACTCGAGACTGCGGAGGAAGTCACCGGAGTTGCGGTACACCTTGCCGAGTAGATCGTAGGTGCTCGCGAGCGCCCTCACATCCTGGGTTCGCGTGGTCCCTTCGAGCGCGCGGAACAGATACCGCGCGGCGCGGAAGTGGTTGCCTCGGTCGTAGTAGACCCTGCCCAGAATCCTGAGCACGCGGGCGAGCTGCACGTCATCGGCGAGGGCCTCGACCTGCTCGAGAAGCATCTGGTAGCCGTGGATCGCAGAAACCATGTCGCCGCGATCGCGATGTGCGTCGGCGAGAAGTTCTTGGAGGTTGGCACGCTGCTCGGATACGCCGGGCACGTCCTTCCCGTCGAGCGCCTCGAGCTCTTGCAGCCCGCGGAGGCAGAGACTGATCGCCCGCTTGGGGTCTTGTCGTTGCAGACGCAACCGAGCGCGCATCTCGCTGATCTTTGCCTGGGCGATTCCTCCCGCTTCGGCGGCGGCATCCCGAGGCAACCGGTTGAGAGTTTTGAGCCCTTTGAGAGGTTCATCGAGTCGACGGTAGAGCTCGGCGAGGTGGAGGACCGCGCCCACCCGGTTCTCTGGGGAGAGGTCCTCAATCTCGAGGTACTCCTTGATGTGGGTCTTCGCGATCGAGATGTCATCGTGATCCGCCTCGAGTTGACTCAGCTCGAGTATCAGCTCGCGGCGCACGGGAGCGTCTTCCGTGGATTCGAGCATCGGCAGCAGCTCCCGGAGGATGGTGATCGCGAGCTCACCGGCGTACCCTCGGGCGAAGTATCGCGCGGCGGTCAACCCGAAGCTGAGCGCCTCGCGCGGCGTTTCTGAGCGACGCAGGTGCTCGTAGATCTCGAACGCGCGGACCGGCTCGTGGGCGCGCTTCTGTTCCGCGAGGTGACGCCCGACCTGCCCGTGGAGCCTGCGGCGGCGTTCGTCGTCAAGCCCCTCATAGATCCAACGGATGTAATCCTCATGGGTGAGGAACGACCGCATTACCCCCTGAACCTCGACCGTCTTCACGAGCCGTCCCCCGCGCAGAGTCTCGAGGTCCGCTTCGAGGGAGGCTTGATCGCGATCGAGGATGGCTTCCAAGGAGCCTCCGGGGGTGGGACGGCGCAGGACGGCGAGAACATCGGTGAGTGCCCGGCAGCCATCGGTGAGTTTCTCGAGTCTCGCGCGCAAGAGCCCCGCGACTCGCGCATCGCTCTGGCTGGGACCGGTGATGATGGTCGGGGGTGCCTCGGTGGCGGTCTCACCTTCTCCAACAATCTCGACCACGGGAGGTTCCAGATCGGCAAAGAGCTCGTCGGGGTCCGCTCCTTCTTCGATGGCGCGGCAGACCTCAACGCCGTGGAGCGGGTTGCCACCGGTTGCGATCGCCATTTTTCGGGTGGTCAGAGCGGAGAGGCTTCGCCCGAGGAGGCGGCGGGCGATCGCACCGACCTCTTCCTCCCCCAGAGGCGCCAAGTCGATCCGCGCGGCGTAGGGCTCGGTCGCGAGGATGTCGATCGCCTCGACCACAGAGCTCGCCTTCTCCTCCGACGCGGATTCACCCCGGTAGTTCGCGAGCACCATCCAGCGGCACGAGAGCTCCGGAGGCCCTTCGGCTGTCTCGACCGGGATTCCCTCTCCGAGATACTCCCCACGTCGCCCTTCCCGGGATCGAATCTCACGCCAACCTCGCGATTCGTCCCCCACCGGCAGAGGCGCGACGTCTCCGCGGCGCCCGATCACGCTGAGGTGAGCGTTGCGCGCGATGTACTCGAGGAACTCGACGGTGCCTCGGTCACTGCGATGGAGGTCATGAACGACGAGGAGGAGCGGCTGCTCTTGGGAGAGTTCCCCGAGGATCGACGTGAGCGCGTCAAAGAACTGCACCTTGCCGTCTTCACTCGGCAACTCGATCGGGGTCTCGTCGTGACCGAGGTCCTCGGCGAGCTCGGGGAAGACGCGAGTGAGAACGTGAGCGTACCGGTTCCATAGCTCGCTCCGCTCGGGAGCCTCGCCGATGAGCTCCTTCACGAGACGAAGGATGGGAAGAAACGGAATCCCTTGGCGCTCAAAGCAGAACGTCTCGCGAACCCGCACCCCGAGTTCGCGCGCGGCCTCTTGGGTCTTCTCGAAGAGCCGGCTCTTGCCCATCCCGCTCCCGCCGCGCAGGAGGACGATCGAGGTGGCGGTTTCGCTCCCCTCGCCGATTTCGCTGTCACCGGAGCAGAGACTGCGGGTGACATGGCCCACCAGGTAGGCGAGTTCCTTCTCGCGACAGAACGTTCCGATCTCGACATCGCTCGGGGCCAAGGGGTTCAGTCCCTTGGCCGCCTGGATCTTGTTGGCCTCGGAGTTGGTAGGGTTCTGAGTCTCGGAAGACATGGGTAGGCCTCCAGTTCAGGGGGGATCCGCCCGCGCCGCGGGGTTCCGGTGCGTGGATCAAAATGAGGATGAGGCGCGCGATCGTTCGGGGTCACCTCGCCGAGCGCTCTCTGAGCGCCAGCGAAAGAATCGATGCGGCTCGCCTCACACCAACTGGTTTCGGATTCTCACTGCGGCTCGGTCGGGATGATGGCATCCAGCGATGGCCATCACACAGAGTGATGACATCGGACCGAACAGCGATGATCTATAGCTGGCGTACTCGATTCATACGCATGATGTACGGGGAGAAGAAGGCGGTGTAAAGACTCCAGACCCTTTTCCGGCCAGGGTTTCTGGAGGAGTCGCGATTTCGGACGTACTCTCTACTTACGCCTCAGGCGTACCCTGGACAGGCTCGGGAGGGGGCAGGAGATCCGCGAAAGTCTGCTCGCTGAGCTGGGTCGAGACGGTTGTATCGACTGCCGCGAGGAGGGTCAGAAGTGGACTTTCGAGCCCCTCCAGAGCGCTCGGGACCTGGAAACCGGCCCGGGTCGGGAACAGAGCGATCACGGCTGCGGGGTCCAAGCGGTCCGCCGACCGCCCGGGCAGCCACCCGTCCTGGTGTGGGACGAGCAGATCGGCAGCGACCAGAGCGCTGACCACCTCCTCAACTTCTCCAATCGTCACGCCGAGACGGCGGCTCAATTGATCGGGGGCCTCGAGGGAGTTCTGTTCGCGCCGGAAGGAGAGGTAGACCCGCTCCAGAATGAGGAGTGCCAAGGTCGGCCGCGCGATGGTCTGCTCCTTCTTTCTCCCCCACGCCTCCGAGACAAGAGTCGGGTAGTGCTGCAAGCAGTACGAAGTCTCCGCCCCGACGAGAACGATTCCCCAACTGAAGTAAACCCAGAGAAGAAAGAACGGGATGACCCCGAGAGCCCCGAGCAGGCCGCTGAGCATCGCGGACTCGACGTACAGCTGAAACGCCCGGGTCCCGAGCTCCCAGCCGATCGCCGAGGTGAGCGCCCCCCCCGCAGCCGCGCCGAGTCGCACGCGAGTGTTCGGCAGATAGGTCGAAAGAAGCAAGAAGGCGAAGAAGCTGATCGAGAGTGGAAAGAGCCCGTCGATGAACACGACGTTGAGAAACTGGGCGAACGCCCCGAGCTCCGCGTCGGCAGCCTCCCCACCGACCAACCCCATCACCAACTGCGCCTTGACGTAAGCCGAGACTCCGAGAATCGCGGGAGCGGCGGTGAGGAGCAGCCAAAACGTTGCGACCTTCTCGAAGATCCCGCGGCGGCGATCGACGCGCCAGATACCCGTGAACGCGCGTTCGGCACTGCGAAAGACCGTCATCGCGCTGAGGACGAGGACCAAGATCGAGACCGCGGTGACCGGAACCGCCTGACTAGAAATCTCTTCAAGCACACTGGCGAGGTGCTCCTCGATGCGAAGGTTGTCGACGATGCTGCGCAGGGCGGTCTGCAACTCCGCCCGCTCCGACTCTGGCACATACTCAGAGAGGAGTGTGATGTAGGGGTCGAGGAGCTGTGCGTTCGATTCGATCCCGCGCACCAGCTGGACAGAGAGGAGCGCGATCATCGTCGCCGGAATCGCCGCGATCACGGAAGCGAACGCGAGAGACGCTGCTCGCTCGAGACACATATCTAGGCGGAATCTTCGCCCGACCAGCACCGTGAGTCGCGAGGCGCGGAGGAACAGCTTCCCCCATCGCCCTCGAGTCGACTCCGATCCCCGCAAGCGGGAGTCGAGCCAGCGAGTGAATCGCTCGAAGATCGAGATCCGCACGTATCCGTTCCCTCTCTAGGAGGCTGTCGGAAAACTCATTCCGACCGACGATTTGAGCTTCCGGCACCCTGCACCCTCGTCAGAACTCGACGTACAAAGCAGTATGCCTGCGTTCTGCCGAGGGCACAGGGCACCGAAATCTCAAATCCTCGGTTCGGAAGCAGTTCTCCGACAGCCTCCTAGGATGCTGTCGGCGTATGAATGGAGTTTCTGACAGTCAGCTCATCATCGACGGTACGGCGGGTGAGCTGGATCGAGATGGCGAAGAAACGAGCTGGATGCGGAAACAGGGTACCGCGCGAGCGGCATCCTCGCCGTCCCCCTAATTCCCCCCCGTCCCTACTCGGGGGGGATCGTTGGGTCTGAAATAAACGAGGAAAGTGGAGGAACCTACCTATGGAAAGCGTAGGGACAGGCAGGCTGTTTCAATTTGCTGTGGAGATGGCCATGAGATCGAGAGAGCGATTTGCTCTCAGCCCACCCCCTATGGCGAGAAACCCCGCCTCTCGGGCAGGTGCGTTCCCCGCACCGCACTCCTTCCAGGACGCCACATCTCCCCGATCGGGGGCGATGCGGCCTCCTCAAGATCGGTCCAAACCACCCTCGGCCGAAAACCAGGGCGCACTCGAGGGGACGAAGCCCCCCCACGCCGGTCGCCGGGCCACTGGACACAATGGTTCATAGGATCGTGGAGCGAGGCTGGCCAAGCTGGGCGGGCTAATGCGAGCTTTGGCGGCCAGATGGCGCTGCTGAACGATCCCCCCCGGGAAGTCCGCGCAGGTGCATTTCTGGGTAGAGCCGGGTCGCGACGGTAAGGGAGAGTCGAGGCGGCTCTTCCAGCGGGAACACCGGTCGAGACCGCCTTCGGCCTCGCCCGCTCTACCCAAGGTGCAACGATTCTGCGTCTGCTTGAGTCACTTGCGTTTCAGCAAGACTGCCCAAGAGACCACCCTTGTCCCCTGAACGCAAAACGGTAGCGAGCCCCGCATCGACGGTCAAGGGCGGATACTGCCGGTCGGGGGGAGGGGCCCGATCCGTGGCAGGGGGTTGGCGGGGTCCTTCAGACCACCCAGAATGAGCGCATGAAGATCATTTCCTCACATTGCGACAACTGCGGCGCCCCCCTCGAGATCCCCGTGCGGGCCCGGCGGGTCACGTGCCTCTTCTGCGAGTCCGTCCTCGACGTGATCCGTACCGACTCCGTGGTGACCACTCAGGTGATCGAGGAGCTTCGTTCCCGGATCGAGAAGACGGAGCGGGACCTCCAGTCGATCGAGGTTCGCGAGCAGTTGCGGCGATATGACGAGAGTTGGGCGCAGTATCGGAGGACGTTCCGGGCCCATAAGTCAGAGGGGAGAGTCACGACGAAGGGCGAGGCGGAGGGGATGATCCTGTTTGGTGGAGCGATCATGATTCTCGGCGTGTTGGTTTTCGCGTTCGTGCCGCCCGTCGGAGCCCCTCTGCTGGCCCTCGGGATCGCCCCCCTCCTCGTCGGCCTCATCCTCCGCCCCGACGCCATTCGCTATCAGCGTGCCCGAGGGAAGTTTGTGATGGGACGACGCCGGTTGTCCGAGAAGCTCAAGGAGCTGAGAGAAGACGCCGCCCCCGAGCGGAGTTGAGGGCCTCTTCCGAGACGCGTACCCAAGAGAAAAGGGAGCCGGCCGTGGGGCCGACTCCCTTTGAGGGGTGGTGGAGGTATGGGTCGTCGCCTGAGTCTCGAAGGCGTCCGGCGGTCTCGCTTCAGTGTCGTCTCGGTTTAGTGTCCGTGCCTGCGCCCGTGCTTCCGGCAGCGCTTCTCGATCACACGCTCGGCCGGGACCCACACTTGACGCTCGACTTTCTGCATGCGACCGGGGACGTAACGATTCTCGTAGTGTCCGCTGCGCACGCCGACTTCGATGACGCAGCCGTCGAAGCGAAGCTTCGGTCCCCGGACCCAGACGCGTTCGTAGTGGCCCGCGCTGCGCACCCGCTCGACGACAGTCTTGTAGTACCCGGGGCGGACCACTTCGACGCATCCGCAGGCGAGGGTCCCGCGACCGTTGTGACGGTGACGGATCGGTTCTTCGCAGACCACGCGGCGGGGGGTGTCATGAAGGAACTCGCGGGTGCGCTCGTTGCGCCGTTCGACCCTGCGTTCGACCCTGCGTTCGACCTTCTTCTCGACGCGCCGGTTGCGGTGACTGCGCCCCGAATCATTGTCCCCCGGTGCGGCCAGGAGCATTCCGGGCAGGAGGGTGAGGGACGCAACAGTGGCAAGGACACGCACGCGGTTCAGTTTCAACATGGCTCTCTCCTTCTGGAACTCGCTGGTTTCTACGCTCAATGAGACTCGCCCGGGCATGGGGTGCCCAACGGAGCCTTCCTGAGACTATTCAGAGAGTTCGAGAAGGACCCGATCGGGGAAGACGAGCAACCCTCGGGAGGTCCAGCGGACCGTATCTCGGTTGAGGGGGATCGGATCGGTGCGATGAGCTCGATCCCACCACTCGGCGGCGCGAGCGTCGAAACCGAGCCGCTTCTGCAAAATCGCTCCGCGCAGAAGCAGAGGTTGCGACTCCACCCATTCCGACTTCCGGGCCTCGATCCGAGCCAGAGCCTGTTTTGCCTCGCCTGCAATGGCGAGGCGTTCGACCGCGAGCCACTCGCCCCAGACATCATGTGGCTGGAGTTCCATCGCTCGCTCGAGAGCCACTTCGGCGACTTTGGGATTCCCCCCAAAGTGCGCGGCGAGCGCGAGGTGAAACCATGCGCCGTGGGACGGACCGTCGACTTCGATCGAAATTTCAAATGCTGCTTCCGCCTCTGCAAAACGATGCAGATACAGAAACCCGGCTCCGCGCAGCAGCCGCTCGCGCGCGGTACGAGGGACGCAAGCAAGCCCCTTTTCGAGGTCGATGACGCCACTCGAGCTTCCCGCTTCCAGCCGTGCGATACCGAGAGAGATCGACGGAGCCGCAGATTCGAAATCCCACGCCCGAGCGAGCAGGAATGATCGCGACGCCGCCTTGGGCTCGCCGGCGCGCAGTTCGACCCACCCGAGTGCCACGAGGATTTCCGGATCGCGCGGCCAACGTGATGCATCATCTCCTGCGTCGCGAAGGACCTGTGCCCCGACAGGGTGAGAAGGGGGATCCTCTCCGTGAACCGGAAAGGGACGCACTTCGAGTACCGATTCGAGGCGCGTGAGAAGTTCGACTCGCTCTCGCTCGAGGGCACTGCCGCGAAGACCTCGCACCCCGAGCACGACGAGCAGGAGCAGGAGGAGCACCCGGCCGAACACCCGCGAGCGCGCCGGCGCAGCGCGAGACCGTGCGGGGTTGCTTCGCGGCAGTTCTCCACGTGAAGCGGATTCGAGCGCCGCCGCGAAGCCGCGGAAGCGAGCGGGGCGTTGTCGAGGGTCGAGTGCGAGCGCATCGCGAAGAAGCGGAGCGACCCCCCGGGGGAGATCCTTCTCGCTCGGAATCGGAGTCGGGGGTGCCTCTGCGAGCAGGCGATCAGCAACCTCGGTCTCGGACCGGCCGCTCCACGGAGGGGATCCGGCGAGGCAGTGGTGGAGAATCGCCGCGAGGGAATAGACCCCCGCCTCTTCTCCGATCGCAATCGGATCGGCCATAGCGAGCAGTAGTTCGGGAGCGAGGTACGGCGCCCATTCGTCGCGAGAAAGGTCGGTCCCTTCAGTGAGAAGGTCCTCTCCGCGCAGTCGAACCCGCCCGTCGACCCCCAGTCGGAACCAGCGGGGGTGGAGCCTCGGGACGATCCACCCCGCACCTTTCAACTCACCGAGGAGCCGCGCGATCTGCAGAAACGAGTCGAGCACCATCGACAGCCCCCCCGGACAACGACGACGCCAGCTGGGAATCGGCGCTCCTCCCCACTGTCTGAGCAATCGATCGAGTGGGACCCCTTCATCATCGGCCGCACGATCGCGGGGATCGCCGTGCTCGAGCGGAACGAGGTGAGGGTGGATGAACTCTTGGAGAAGGGCGCGACGATCGACCGGCCCGAGAACGGCGCGACGCAGGTGCGAGCCCTTGGAGCGCGCCGGCCCCGCACGATGCGCGGTCGGCTGCGACGGGTGCTGTTTCGACGGGTGCTGTTTCGACGGATGCTGTTTCGACGGGTGCTGTTTCGACGGGTGCTGTTTCGACGGATGCTGTTTCGACGGATGCTGTTTCTGCGGCTGATCTGCTGAGGGATCCTGCGCGTTCCGCGATAAGTCCTCTGCGGAAAGGCCCTCGCGGGCCCCCCGAGAACGACCCTCCGGCGCAACACCCGAGTCCCGTGAGGGGAACTGCTTGTGCGCGCGCCGGATCATCCGCTCCCCTCCCCCATCTCAGACGACCCGTCTCCGGCGCTCTCGCACACCACTCAACTCGGCTCGAGCGCGCACTATGCGCCTTCGAGACCCAACAAGCCCGGGTCGATCGAGTCACCCGACTCTTTCTTCTTCTCTTCCCCGCGCACGGGCGGGGGAGACTTCTCGGCCGCGGAGTCCCCGCTGCCGCCGCCTTCGGGTTTGCGCATCGATTCAGGGATCGGGAAATCGAGTAGCTCGTAGATCTCGCGGTCGTTGATGATTTCCTTCTCGAGCAGTTCGTCGGAAAGTTTCTCCAGTTTCACCCGATTATCAGAGAGCAGATCGAGCGCGCGCTGAGAGCCTTCATCGATCATGCGGCGAATCTCATCGTCGATCAGCATCGCGGTGTGCTCACTGAAGTGCTTTCCTTCGCCGAGCTCGCGCCCGAGGAAAACGTGCTCCTCGCCGCGACGGAACGACACAGGACCGAGCTTCTCGCTCATCCCCCACCGACAAACCATCCGCTCCACGAGCTGGGTGGCCTGCTGGAGATCGTTCTCGGCGCCGGTAGTCCGCTCATCGAAGATCAGCTCTTCAGCGGCGCGTCCGCCGAGCAAAATCACCACGCGGTTGAGCAAGTAGGTCCGCGAGTAGTTGTAGATCTCCTCTGCGGGCAGCTGCTGGGTGACTCCGAGGGCGCGCCCCCGGGGAATGATCGTCACCGAGTGGACCGGATCCGCGCCAGGCAACAAGAGGGCGAGAAGCGCGTGTCCCGCCTCGTGATAGGCGGTGATCTTCTTCTCGCGCTCCGAGACCGCTTCGTCGCGGAGGGTGCCGAGGAGAATCTTGTCCTTGGCTTTGTCGAAGCACGACATGTCGATCTTCTTCTTGCCCTCGCGTGCGGCCATGAGCGCAGCTTCGTTGGCGAGGTTTTGGAGATCGGCGCCGGAGAACCCGATCGTCGCCCGCGCCACCAAATCGAGATCGATGTCCTTCGCGAGGGGGATCTTGCGCGTGTGCACCTCGAGGATCGCCTTTCGCCCCGCGCGTTGGGGGCGCTCGACCACGACCTGACGGTCGAAACGACCGGGCCGCACGAGGGCGGGATCGAGGACGTCGGGGCGGTTTGTGGCCGCGAGAACAATCACCGCTTGGGTGGCCTCGAAACCATCCATTTCGGAGAGGATCTGGTTGAGGGTCTGCTCACGCTCATCGTGACCGCCGCCGAGCCCTGCACCGCGCGAACGGCCGACCGCATCGATTTCGTCGATGAATATGATGCAGGGGGAGGCCTTCTTCGCCTCGTCGAACAACTCACGCACCCGAGAAGCGCCGACTCCGACGAAAAGCTCGATGAACTCGGAGCCTGAAATGCTGAAGAATGGCACTTCCGCCTCGCCGGCGACCGCACGGGCCATCAACGTCTTTCCGGTTCCCGGAGGACCGACCAAGAGAACGCCCTTGGGGATTTTCGCGCCGAGCGCTGCGTAGCGCTCGGGGTGCTTCAAGAAGTCGACGACCTCCATCAGCTCGGTCTTCACGTTCTTGAGACCGGCCACATCATCGAAAGTGACGTGAGAGTCGGTCTTGTCGTAGCGTTTCGCTCGGTTCCCCGAGAAGCGCCCGAAGATCCCTCCGCCCGGCCCCATCTGACGTCGCACCCGGTTGGAGAGGTACCAAAAGACCCCGATGATCAGCATCACCATCATGATCTGGATCATCAGCAGTTCACCGAGAGACCCGCCACTCGACATGTACTCGAGAGGGATCTTTTGGGCCTTCGCGTAGTCGAACATCAACTCGCTCGGCTTACTGCCCCGCGGAATCTCGGCCTGAATCTTGTCGAACTCCTTGAGAGGCGCGTCCTTCGCAGCACTGGTCGGGAACTCGCGTTTCTCCTTGAGGATCGCGACGTATCGGCCGATTTCCTTCTCGACGATGCGCTCGACGTTGGTGGTCTCCCCCATGTTCTCGGGATCGGGCCCTTGGAGCTCTTCCAAGAAGGTCGTGGCTTCGACATCCACGACTCCATCGAGTTGATTCCCCAGGAAGTGAAACGTGCTCCAAGCGAGGAGCACGAACATCACGAACCAGAACCAGGATCTTTGGTTCCAGCGCGGAGGGGGGGGCCCGGATGAGCCATCCGGGCGATTCTCAGGGGGTGTCTTCGGTTTGCGTTCTTCCATGCTCTCCTCGGGTTCGACCCGGAGATCGGGGTGGATTCCAGAGCCCGGCATCCTAACCTAGAGATTGCGACCACGGGCCTAAAACCAAGGTCACAGAAGTCGATTCGTTGTCGGCCCCACCAAGGTTTCTAACGGTCCGCAAGTTCCCGGAAAGAGGAACAGGGAGCGACTTCTAGCAACTCTCTGCCCTTCATGCTGCGGTCTGGCCGGTGTTTTGTCGGCAAAGTCCTCGGCCGGGGACCCAACGGCCTCCCCCCCACTTGCATTCCTGTCGCGCTGCGCAACAATTCCAGAATCAACTTCCTGGCCGCGGGGATGGGCTACTCCGCCAATCGAGACATCGAGGTGACCGTCATGTTCGGATCCGCTCGAAGATTGGGTGTTGCGCCTGCGATCTCCACCACCCCGAGAGCGCTTCTCCGCGCCGTGGCTCTGTTCCTGCTGGCAGCGACTCTCTTCACCGCCCCGATTTGCGCCGGCGCCGGTATCTACGGGGGCTGGGTCCCCGCTCCGGACGTACTGGCCCCGGGTATCCCAGTTGCGGAATTGACCATCGGCGGGTCTCCGTACCTGCTCCTCGAGGGGGCCGGCTCGGCAGCTCCGTTGGACGCGGTTCTCTGGAACCCGGGCAACACCATCTCCCTCACCCCCGGCCCGGGTGTCGTGATCGACATTCTCAATGGAGTCGCGGGGATGCAGACGAGCGCGGGCCCTCGGGTGTTCGCTTGGGGGAACTTTGAGCTCGCTGGGGTCGCCACTCGCATCATGATGTGGGATGGGACCGCCTGGGGCCTCCCCGGAGGAGCGATTCTCGGCGTCGTCCCGCGTGTGGCAGACGTCAGAAACACTCCCGCCGGTCCAGAGCTTTGGGTCGGCGGCGATCTCATGCTGTTCCCCGGGCTCGCCGGGGCGACCTCCCTCGCACACTTCGACGGCGTTCAGTGGGCGACCCCGGGGGTGGTCCTCGGAATCGTCAAGGAGCTAATGGTCGCGGCTGAAGGCTCCTTGAATGGCGACTCGATCTACATCGCCGGCGCTCTCGGCTCTGCCGGGGGTGTGCCCCTCCAAAACCTCGGCAGGTACGACGGTGGGTGGAGTGACGTAGCGGGCGGTCTCCCCGGCCCTGACCACAGCTTGAGCCTGATCGAGTTCACCCCCGGCCAGCCGGAGATTTGGGTCACGGTCGCGCCTGCCATCGGGGTGAGCGGAGCGTCGCTGTTCCAGCTGGCTCAAGGGGTCTGGGAGGACCGTACTCCGCCCTTCCAGAGCATGCTCCCCTCCACATTCGGACAACTCTCGCTGCTTCCTACATTCTTCGGCCCTTGGGTCTTCACCGAGCTCCCGACGTTCACGCAAGGGGAATGGACAGCCTTGGGGTGGGATCCGTCGACCGAGACCTGGCAACCTGTGACCACAGGTTCCGCGTTCGCCTACTCGTTCGATAGCCCCTCGGGGATCTTCCCTCCTGGAATCTACAACAGCAACTCGAATCCGCTCTCACCGTGGCGCTGGGAGGTGAACGCCGGCGAGTTCATCCGCGGCGACGCGAACGTCGATGGGGTCGTCAACATTGCAGATGTGATCCGCATTCTAGGAGTTCTTTTCCCGCACCCGAACAATCCAATGCCACCACTCAGTTGCCTCGATGCGGCGCGCGTGAATGGCGACACGGCCTTCAACATTGCGGATGCGATCTTCCTCCTCGGGGCCCTCTTCTCTGGGCCCAATGGACCGAACAGCATTCCGCCCCCGTTCCCGGGGTGTGGCCTCGATACGAGCTTCACAGCGGCCGGCTGCGATGTCGGTCCGTCGATCTGCCCGTAGGAAGCTGAGTTCTCCCAAGGACCGACATCAAAAGAGGGCGCCCCCCCCGCGGGAAGGGCGCCCTCTTTCTTCGTCAATTCGACCGTTCGACGCTTCTCAGAACCCCGCGAGCTCCCGCGCCGCCGCTTCGACGTTCGCCGACTGCGGCAAGATCGCTTCTTCCAGCTCGGGCGCATACGCGACGTGGCAGTCCATCGCGCCCACCCGACGCACGGGGGCGTCGAGGTCGTGGAAAAGCTCCTCCTGGATCCGCGCCGCGAGCTCCGCGCCGTATCCCCAGGAGCGCATCTCTTCGTGCACGATCAGGCAGCGGTTGGTCTTCGTGACCGACGCGGCGATCGCCTCCCAGTCGTAGGGTGCGAGCGTACGAAGATCGAGGATCTCGACGTCGATCCCCTCCTTCTCCAGCCGCTGGGCCGCCTGGTAGCTGCGATGCACCAGCGCTCCGTAGGTGACGATCGTCAGGTCGCTCCCCTCGCGAACCTTCGCGGCTTGTCCGAACGGGATCGCGAAGTCGGGGCCCGGATACATTCCCTTGTTGTAGGTCTGGCGGTAGAGGTGCTTGTGCTCGAGGAAAATCACGGGGTCATCGGAGCGGATCGCGGTGCGCAGGAGCCCGTTCGCATCGACTGCGTTCGAGGGGATCACCACGCGGATTCCGGGGAGGTGCGTGAAGAGCGTCTCGGCGGACTGACTGTGATAGACCGCGCCGCCGCGCAAGTACCCCCCGCTCGCGACCCGAATCACCATCGGGCAAGAATCCGCGCCTGCGGAGCGCCAGCGCAACAGCGACAGCTCTGAGCGGATCTGATGGTATGCGGGCCAGATGTAGTCGAGGAACTGGATCTCGACCACCGGCTTCAGGCCGCGCACCGCGAGCCCGATCGCGCGGCCGACGATGTTCGCTTCCGCCAACGGCGAGTTGTAGACCCGATCGCCCCCGAACTCGCGTTGCAGACCGTAGGTGACCTTGAACACGCCACCCTTCCCTTTCACCTCTTTGAGCGCTTCTTCGCGGCTCGCGTCGGCGACGTCCTCACCGAACATCACGATCCGCTCGTCGCGACGCATCTCGTCCCGCATGCAGAAGTTGATGAGGTCGACCATGGTGGTCGGATTGGCGCCCTCGGCGAACACCGGCTCGGTGGCGAGCGAGCGATCGGTCGGGTCGTAATCAGGGGAGTAGAGGTGATCGAGGATCGTGTCGGGGGACGCCTGTTGAGTCGCCACCGCAGCGTCGCTCGCGACGCGCACTTCGGCGCGCACCTCGGTGCGCAGATCCTCGAGTTCTTGCTCGGTCGCTAGTTTCTCGGCGACGAGCCAGCGCGGGAAAGAGACGAGCGGATCGCGATCGACCTCGGACTCGCGCTCGGCGGCGACCCGGTAGTTCCGCTCATCGTCTGAGAGCGAGTGCGAATAGGGGCGCACGGTATGGGCGTGGACCAGAGCAGGTCCGCCGCCGGCGCGCATCTTTGCGACCACATCGGAGAGCACTCGGAAGCTCTCGATCGGATCGCAGCCGTCGATCTCACGGATGTCGAGGCCGGGAAATCCGGAGACGAGCTTCGAGATCGATCCGCCCGCGGTGTTCACCTCGACGGGGACACTGATCGCATAGCCATTGTCCTCGACCAGGAACAACACCGGGAGCTCGAGATTGCAGGCGCTGTTCAGAGCTTCCCACACTTCGCCCTCGGAGGTCGTGCCGTCGCCGATCGACATGTAGGCGATCTCGCCTTCGTTCCAGTCGCGGATCCGTTCCTTCAGGGAAGGGATGTCGCGCCCTTTCGACCACGCTTCGGCACAGCCGACCGCATGGAGCGCCTGGCTGCCGGTGCAGCTCGACTGGTTGACGATGTGGAGGTGCGCAGCCCCCCAGTGGCTCGGCATTTGACGGCCGGCCCCGGCGGGCTCGTCGGCGGCCGCGGTCGCCGTCTTCAGCATTTCGGTCGGGGTCAGCCCCAGTTGCAAGCAAAGGGCGCGGTCGCGGTAGTACGGGAAGAACCAGTCGCGTTGGGGATCGAGGGCGAGCCCTGCGGCGGTCAGCACGGCCTCGTGCCCGCAGCCGTTGATCTGAAAGTAGATCTGGCCCTTTCCCTTGAGGCGAATCTCCTCGTCGTCGATTTCGCGGCTGAGGAACATGTTGCGGTAGATCGCGAGGAGCTGGCTGCGATCGAGTCCGGCGTGGTTCGATGCACCGCTCGAACCGGCATCTTTCGGCATCCGCGAGGGCCCGGCGGATCCATTCGAAGCCGCCTTGCCGCCGCGGGAGGTCGTCGGCTTGGCACCACTCGACTTCTTCGCCGCGCGGACCGCACCGCCGGCACCGTTTTTGGCGGCGCCGTTCTTCGCGGCACTGGTCTTCGGGGGGGTCTTCTTCGTCGCTGTCTTCTTGCGGTTTTTCGTACTCATCGCATCCTGCCAGAATCGTGGGGCTGTCGGTGATATACCCCGAGCGCGGCGGAGCGCTCGATGTGCCGCAAGCTGCGGCATGTCGCTCAACGGGTCGCTGGGAACAGTAGGGCATTCTAGCGGGGATCCCCCCCGAATGGACCCGGAAACAGAGGGGAGCTCGCGACGAAAATGGCTCGACAGCCGCAACCCCTTCCTTCTTTCAATTCCGAAGCGGTCGACGGATCCCTCACCCCCGCCTAAGATCGCGCTCGACAGTGGTATCGGGCTCCGCTCGTAGGATTTGCACGAGTTCGGGGACCCATGCGACTCTTTGGACCTGGCGATCAGCAGCGCCAGTTGCTCACTGCGGGAGGAGACCTCAAATGGTCGAGAAAATCGGCAAGTTCGACGTCGTCGTCATCGGCGCCGGCCCGGGCGGTTACGTCGCGGCGATTCGCGCGGGGCAGCTCGGCCTGAAAACGGCCATCATCGAGAAGGACCCGAAGCCCGGAGGTACCTGCCTCCACCGCGGGTGCATTCCGACGAAGGCGCTCCTCGAGACCGCCCACCTCCTCGATTTCGCGAAGGAGGGGGAGTACTTCGGCGTGAAGATCCCTTCCGCCGAACTCGACCTCGCCGGCGCGATGAAGTTCAAAGAGGGCGTAATCGACAAGAACACCAAAGGGGTCGAGTACCTCCTCAAAAAGAACAAGGTCGAGCGGATCCACGGCATGGGTCGCCTCGACGGTCCGACCCAAGTGCGGGTCGTGCCCCCCGAGAAGACCGAGAAGGTCGTCGACGCGACGAACATCGTCCTCGCGACGGGGTCCGTCCCCGCCAAGCCAGGGTTCCTCGACTTCAAAGACGGCCGCATCATCACCAGTGACGAAATTCTCTCGATCGATAAGCTTCCGAAGCACATCACGATCCTCGGCGCCGGCGCGGTCGGGACTGAATTCGCCTCGATCTTCAAATCGTTCGGGTGCGAGGTGATGTTGGTCGAGATGTTGGATCGCCTCCTGCCGGTCGAGGATCACGACTGCTCCGCCGAGTTGTTGCGCGCGTTCAAGAAGCGGAAGATCGAGTGCCGCCTCTCGACCAAGCTCGAGAAGGCGGACACCTCTGGCAAGCGCCTGAAGCTGACCCTCGGTGCGGAAGCGGGGGGATCGGAGACGATCGACACCGATATCCTGCTCTGCGCAGTGGGACGTCGCCCGGTCACCGATGGCCTCGGCCTCGAGAAGGTCGGAATCAAGGTGGACAAGGCGGGCTTCGTCGCCGTCAATCCCGACCAGTCGACCTCGCGCTCGAACATCTTCGCGATCGGCGATATCGTCGGCGCGACCCCGCTCCTCGCCCACGTCGCGAGCGCGGAGGGGATCATCGCAGTCGAGAAGATCGCCGGAATGAATCCGCAGCCGATCCGCGCGGACCGTATTCCTGGCGCGACCTACTGCCACCCCGAAGTCGCGTCCGTCGGCCTGACCGAAAACGCCGCGCGCGACGCGGGACACGCCGTCAAGGTTTCGAAGTTTCCGCTCTCCGCCCTCGGCAAGTCGGGGATCCTCGGCAAGACAGTGCCGGGTTTCTTCAAGATCGTCGCGGATGAGAAGTACGGCGAGATTCTCGGGATCCACATCGTCGGCCCCCACGCGACCGACTTGATCTGCGAGGGGTGCGCGATACTCGGACTCGAAGGAACGGCGGCGGATCTCGCACACATCGTGCACCCGCACCCGACCCTCGGCGAAGGAATGATGGAAGCGGCGCATGGCCTTCTCGGCGGCGCCATCCACATGTAGTCGGGGAGCGATGTCCGAGACGATCACCTATCTCGAAGCGATTCGACGCGCGCTGATTCGAGCCCTCAAGGAAGACGAACGCGTCTTTTTGATCGGCGAAGACATCGGCGCGTACGGCGGAGCGTTCAAGCTCACGGACGGTCTCCTCGAGACTTTCGGTGAGGACCGCATCATCGACACCCCCATCGTCGAAACCGGTCTCATCGGCGCGGGGATCGGCGCTGCGATGGCGGGGTTGCGCCCCGTCATCGAAATGCAGTTCATCGACTTCATCTCCTGCGCCTTCAATCAGCTCACTAATTTCGCAGCGACGACCCACTTTCGCTGGGGAGCAGCCGCGCCGATCGTGGTGCGCGGCCCGTCGGGGGGCGGCGTGCATGCGGGACCGTTCCACTCGCAGAACGTCGAGAGCTTCTTCCTCAACACTCCGGGGCTCAAAATGGTGGTGCCGGCGACCGTTGAGGACGCCTATCGGCTGCTCCTCGGTGCGATCGCGGATCCGGACCCGGTGCTTTTCTTCGAGCAGAAGCGCCTCTACCGCACGATGAAGGCGGAGTTCAATCAGGAGTGGACGCCACTCGCACCGGGCAGTGCCGCCTATCGCCGCGAGGGAGACGACCTGACGATCATCACCTACGGCGCGATGCTCCAGAACGTGCTCGGCGCGGCGGACCTCCTCGAGAAGGACGACCTCCACGCCACCGTGCTCGACGTGCGCAGCCTCTGCCCGCTCGATCGCAGCGCGGTCATCGAGGCGGCCTCCCACACCGGCCGCATTCTCATTGTGCACGAAGACAATGTCACCGGCGGCGCGGGGGGCGAACTCGCGGCGCTGATCGCAGAGCATGCATTCGATGATCTCGATGCGCCGATCCGAAGGATGGGCGCCATCGATTGCCCGATTCCCTACGCGGGCACCCTCGAAGACCACTCCTTGCCGAATCCGAACACCATCGCGGCGGCGGCGAAGGAGCTGGCGGCGTTCTGAGCCCCGTGGAGCGCTCCCTCGGCGCTTGTCTGCTCCTAACTGTGACCCACTCGCCCTGCCTAGATTGGAACCCTCTCCTCGAGTGCAGGGCCGAGGAGCCTGTCGGAGAGTCGCCAGTGCGGGTTCCCTTTCCCGGTTTCTGGGCCTCGGTTATGCTCTCCGGTTAAGCCGAGCAGTCCGTGGAGGCAGTGCTCCTGGCCAAACAGGCCATTTCCACAGACTGCTCCAGGCGGATCTGACCGAGAGAAGAGGGTGGGGACCCCCAGGAGGGCGCCGGCGCGACCCCCGCGCGTACGCCTGAGTCCCCCCCACCGCTCACACTTTCTGAGAGCGGACTGTCCGACAGCCGACCGAGGAGATAGCGCGATGTCCACCGAAGTGAAGATGCCCCAAATGGGCGAATCGATCGCTGAAGGCACCCTGACTCGCTGGTTCAAAAAGCCGGGAGACAAGGTCGTTCGCGATGAGCCGCTCTTCGAAATCTCGACCGACAAGGTCGACGCCGAGGTCCCGGCCCCGTTCGACGGGGTGCTCGAGAAGATCCTCGTGGAAGAAGGCGCCACGGTTGAAGTGAACACCGTCGTGGCCATGCTCGGCACCGGTGAAGGCGCGGCCAGCGCCCCCGCGGCGGAAGTGGCGGCCGAGGCACCCGCGGCGAAGGTCGAAGAAGAAAAAGTCGCAGCCCCGGTCGCAGCCGCAGCCGCCGCGCAGGTCGCCGCCGCTCCGGCGGCGAGCGCTTCCTCCGCGATGAGCTCTTCATCGAGCACCGCTGGCTCGGCATCCGGCTCGAAAGTGCGCAGCTCCCCGCTCGTCCGCCGCATCGCACGCGAGAATGGAATCGCTGATATCTCTTCGATCCCTGGCACCGGCGCCGATGGTCGCATCACCAAGCACGACATTCTCGGCTACATCGAGAACAACGGGGCGAGCAACGGCGCCCCCGCCACAGCTCCCGCGCGCCCCGGCGGCCCCCCTGCTCCGGCCGGTGGTGGTGGTCTGGCGACGCACGGCGGACACGGCGAAGTGCTCCCCGTCCTGAACCTTCCGCGCACGAACACCACCGTCGAGCGCATGACCGTCATGCGGAAGAAAATCGCCGAGCACATGGTGCACAGCCGTCGCACTTCCGCTCACGTGCAATCGGTGTTCGAGGCGGACATGACGCGGGTCGTCTCGATTCGCAACCGCAACAAGAATTCGTTCATGGAGAAGAACGGCGTCAAGCTGACCTTCACCCCGTTCTTCATCAAAGCGTGTATCGACGCGCTGCGCGAGTTCCCGTGGTTGAACGCGTCCCTCGACGGGGACGAGGTCGTCGTCCACAACTCGATCAACTTCGGGATCGCGGTCGCCCTCGACGGTGGCCTCATCGTCCCGGTGATCAAGAACGCCGAAGAACTGAACATCACCGGCCTCCAAAAGCGGGTGGTCGATCTCGCGACGCGCGCGCGCTCGAAGAAACTCGTCCCCGACGAAGTCGCGGGCGGTACGTTCACGATCACCAACCCAGGGCAATTCGGCGGCTTGTTCGGTATCCCGATCATCAGCCAGCCGCAGGTCGCGATCCTCGGGGTCGGGGGAATCCAGCGCCGCCCGGTGGTCGTAGAGGGCGATGCGATCGCGATCCGCGACATGGCCTACCTGTGCATCTCGTACGACCACCGCCTGGTCGACGGCGCCATGGCTGATCAGTTCATGTCGCGTGTGAAACAGAATCTCGAAACGTTCGACGATGCCGAGCTCCGCTGAGACGACGACTCCGCGGGGGACGGTGACCGTGACCGAAGGCCGGGGGTCTCCGCTCGTGATCGAGCGGTGCACCCCCGGTCCCGTTTCCACGGCAGCTGTTTCCACGGAACGGGCTGCGACGGTCCCGTTTTCGACGGTGCACGGCCGAATGCTCGCCGACCAGCGAGGTCGCGCCGAGGGCACACTTTCCACTGATCAGTTGCTGCTCTTCTCTCCCGACCCGGTCGTGACGCTGGGGAGCGCGGGGGCTGAAAGTGACCTGCTCCTCGGGCGAGCGGCCCTGATCGAGCGCGGAGTGGAGATCTTTACCGTCGACCGGGGCGGAGAGACCACCTATCACGGTCCCGGCCAACGGGTCGGGTACTTGACCCTCTGGCTCGGAGAAGACGAGCGCGACCTCCACCGCCTGTTGCGGTCCATCGAGGGTGCGCTGATCGACTCTCTCGGCGAACTCGGCCTTCGGGGTGGGCGGATCGAGGGAAAAACGGGAGTCTGGATCGAGGGGCGTAAAATCGCGTCGATCGGCCTCTCGGTTCGCCACTGGGTCACCGGTCACGGGTTCGCGCTGTGCGTTTCCGGTGATCTCGACCCGTTCTCTTGGATCGTGCCGTGCGGAACCCAGAACTGTCCATACACTACGTTGGAACACGAACTCGGCGGGGCGCCGCCGCCATGGGACCTCGACGCGATCCTGAGCAAGCACTTCGCTCTCCACCTCGATCGCGTGCCTCAATTCGACCCGAAGAACGACCGGGAGTGACACCCTTGAAGAAGACCGCCGAGACCGAGACCGGTGAGCTGGGAACCCGCGAGAAGCGCGCGCCCCTGCCCCGCCCTGACTGGCTCAAGGTGAAGATCCCGACCGGGGAGCACCTCGACAAGGTCAACCAGCTGATGGAGCGCGGTGGCCTTCACACCGTCTGCCAAGAGGCGCACTGCCCCAACATTTACGAGTGCTACGCGATGGGAACCGCGACGTTCCTGATCCTGGGTGAGGTGTGCACCCGCAAGTGCGGCTTCTGCGCGGTCGCAAAGGGGATCCCGTCGCCGGTCGATCCCGATGAACCGCGTGAGCTGGCCCTCGCCGCGAAGGAGATGGGCCTGAACCACGTGGTGATCACGTCGGTGGACCGTGACGATCTCGCCGACGGCGGCGCCCAGCAATTCGCGCTGGTGATCGAGGAGCTCCGGAAAGCCCTCCCCGACGCGACCACCGAGGTGCTTGTCCCCGATTTCCGCCCCGATCCCGAAGGAGCCCTCGAGAAGGTCGCCACGGCGAACCCGACGATCTTCGCGCACAACGTCGAGACGGTGAGACGCCTCTACCCCGCAGCGCGCCCCGGATCCGTCTACCGTGACTCCCTCGCGCTCCTCACTGGTGCCGCCGAACGGATCGGCGGAGATCGCGTGAAGTGCAGCCTCATCCTCGGAATGGGCGAAAGAGTCGAGGAGCTCCAGGAAGCGATCCGCGACATCTTCGCCGCCGGAGCTCGCCGGCTGAATCTCGGCCAGTACCTCGCCCCCTCGGCGCGGCACATCCCGGTCAAGAAGTACTACTCTCCGGCGGAATTTCGCGACCTTGGGGAGTACGCCACGTCGATCGGCTTCCTGAAGGTCGAATCGGGCCCACTGGTCCGTTCCTCCTACCACGCAAAGCCCTAGGCCAAACGCGAAACAGCTTTCTCCGCACGGGCTGAGCGGGCATCATGCGCGGACCTCTGGCGACACCGACGGGCGATCCGGATTACTTCCGAGTCGGAATCCTTCCGTGTCTGGCCCGCGCCCGCGCCCAATCGCACCGTGCTGACTTGCCATCGTCCAACGAGCAAGACTCAGAACTGCCGGTTGAAGAGCGCGACCCCAGCAGGAACCGACCCCTTGGGAGGCTTCACGTGCCGACTCGCGTCTTCAATGTTCCGACCGAAGCCTTTGACCCCACCCTCCTCGAAGAACCCGCACGCATTCTCGCCGCGGGAGGTCTGGTCGGGTTTCCGACCGAGACCGTCTACGGAATCGCCGCCCGCGCGGATCACCCAGGAGCCATCGAGCGCTTGATGGCGCTCAAGACCCGCCCCCCCGAGAAGCCGTTCAGCGTGCATTTGAGTGACCTCGATCAACTCGATTCGGTGATCGGTTCCGTCCCCCCCGTCTCCCGACCGCTCATTGAGCAGTTCTGGCCGGGACCCCTGACGATCATCTTCCCGACTCCGAAAGGAACCATCGGAGTCCGCCTTCCGTCGCACGCAGCGGCTCGCGAGTTGATACGCCAGAGTGGCGTCATCGTGGTCGCGCCGAGCGCGAACCCCGCCAACCAAGATCCCGCAAACAATGCGGCCGGGGTCCTCGACTACTTCGAGGGGCAAATCGACGCGTTGGTCGACAGCGGTCCGGTCACGATCCGCGAAGCCTCGACGGTGGTCGAGATCTTCCCCGACGATCGGTTTGTGGTGCATCGTGAGGGCATCATCACGACGCGGATGATTCGCCGTGCAATCCGCGGCCGGCGCATTCTGTTCGTTTGCACCGGAAACTCCTGTCGGAGCCCGATGGCGATGGCGCTCGCCCGCGACCTGCTCGCGCGTCGCCTCGATGTTCCGCCCCACGACCTCGCAAAACACGGATACCACATCGAGTCCGCCGGAACCCACGCGTACGAGGGGGGCCGTCCGAGCACCCACGCCGTCGAGGCGATGGAGGAGCGAGGAATCTTGGGTCTCGAGAATCACCGTTCTCGCCCCGTCACCCGCGAAACGATCGAGGACGCGGACCTGGTCATCGCCCTCGGTCACGGCCACCGCGACACACTCATCCATTGGGACCCAAGCCTGGTCGACCGCGTCGTCGTGATTTCCGAGACCGGGGTCTCAGACCCCATTGGAGGCGACCTCGAGACCTATCGGCGGTGTGCCCTCGAGATCGAGCGCGAGTTAGAAGCTCGCTGGCTGAGCAAGATGGAGGAGATTTGAGCGAGAAGAAACGAGCGGTGGTCGGATCGGATCACGCCGGAATCGCCGGGCGCAAACGTGCCGTCGAAACCTTGCGATCGCTCGGATACGAAGTGGAAGAGCTCGGGCCCGACGAAGGAGAATCGGCGGACTACCCCGATCTCGCTCACCAGGTGGCGAGCCGCATCGAGGGGGGTCAAGCGTCGACGGGCGTCCTCGTCTGCGGCACCGGCCAGGGGATGGCGATGGCGGCGAACCGTCACCCAGGGGTGCGTGCCGCGGTGATCACCGACGAGTTCACCGCAGAGATGTCGCGCGGCCACAACAATGCGAATGTCGCCTGCTTCGGAGAACGCGTCGTCGGCGTCGCCCAGATCGCCGAGCTCCTCACTAAGTTCCTGGGTACCGAGTTCGAAGGCGGGCGCCACGCGCGCCGGGTCGACAAGATTGAGCCGTCGGTCCCCGAGCGCTCGTAGCAGTCTGTTGAAAAAGTGCTTTCGAACTGACTGCGAGTCCCGGCTCTCGTTGGCCAGGGAGCTCTCGCCTCCCGGGCAATCGGGATCACACCCCCAGGCCGGCAGTCCCCGGGGCCCAACCCTTGATTCCACCCCCTGGGAAGGAACTTCATGCCGACGAGCCATAGCCAACAGATGAATGAGATTGTTGAGCTCATCGCGCTCACCGATCCGCAATCGCTCCTCGACATCGGCGTCGGGTTCGGGAAGTACGGCGTCCTCGCTCGGGAGTATCTCGAACTGTGGGATGGCCGCGATCAGTACCTCGACTGGCAGCGTCGGATCGACGGCATCGAAGGCTTTTCAGACTACAAGACCCCGATCCACGAGTTCATCTACGACAATATGTACTGGGGAGACGCCCGCGAGATAGTGCCAAAGCTCGAGGTCGACTACGACCTCATCATCTTGATCGACATCCTCGAACACTTCACCCGCGAGGAGGGTATGAAACTCCTCGAAATCTGCCTCCAGCGCGGGCGCAACGTGCTCATCTCGACCCCGATCAAGATGAGCGACCAGGGGGAAGCATTCGAGAATCCCTACGAGACCCACCGCTACCAGTGGACTCGTAAAGACTTCGAAGGCTTCCAGAACCGAGTGATGCTGCGGAACAGCGACTCGCTCCTCGCCTATCTCGGTGAGGACGCCGATCGGGTCGGGCGCAAGGCGAGGGTCTCCGCCGCCCGGAGGATCAAAAAGCGCTATCCGTTCCTCAGTCTGCCCGTGAGTATCTGGAAGCGCGTACTGCGCGCGAAATAGGGTCGGAGCCTCGTCCGCCAGAGCTTCCCTGTCAGCGCCATCCTCGACAGAGCCCGACACCGTGCATTTGCGACACCGCGCATTTGCGCGGTGGCGGGCTGTTCTAGCCCTGGAATAAGCGGATGATCACGGCTACGGCTTGCCGATTCGCCGCAAGACCGGCAGTCTCGGG
>CALEHF010000446.1 GCA_937876125.1 uncultured bacterium | reverse complement strand
CGAGCTGAACGACATTCGCAAGGTCAAGATCCACACGATCGGCTTCCACCTCGATCCCAACGCGGAGATCTTGATGAGGCGACTCGCCGAGGAGAACTACGGCAATTTCGTGAAGCGCTGATCGAAGGAG
This sequence comes from uncultured bacterium, assembly GCA_937876125.1. Taxonomy (GTDB): domain Bacteria; phylum Planctomycetota; class UBA8108; order UBA1146; family UBA1146; genus JAFMMO01. The sequence goes on along the minus strand of CALEHF010000446.1, from coordinate 40,976 downwards.
AGCGCAGCAAGAAAAGAGCCCCGTCCGCAATCTGCGGACGGGGCTCTTTTTCTGCTCACTCGCTGAGACAATCGAGGCTCTAGAAATACACTTCGTGACGAGCGGCCTCGTATTTGACGGCACCGAACACGGTGAGCAGGAAGAACAGCAGTGTTCCTCCGAGCAGTCCGTAGTTCGTGACAGACGCGAGTTCATCGGTGGTGTTGTTCAACTTGGCGAGCCAATAGAAGCCGACCACCAGCATGAGGATCGCCGGGATCAGTCCCTTGAGGAAGCTCTTATGCTCGCGAGCCTTCGCCATGCCGAACCTCGAGCGCTCGGTGTTCTCGGCAACCTGGCCCACGTGCATGCACACGGGGCAAGTGATCTGAGAAGCCGAGGTGCCCGGGTTGAAGTCGAACTCGGAGTAGCACTCGCTGCAAATGACTTCGAAGGAGCCGCGCGCCGCCTTGGCGGGCGCAGACTTCTGCGTGGACTTCCGGGGAGTGCTCGGCCGGGGGCTCTTCGCGCCTTTGCCGGAGCTCTTCTTCGGAGCACCACTCTTTTTGGGAGCGGCGCTCTTCTTCGGGGCAGCACTCTTACGGGGTGCCTTGGCCATCGCTCGAACTTCCTTCCAGTCGTCGAGATCGTTCTGCGAGACCCGCTGATGCCAGACCCGCCGAATGGAGAGCGTCCGCGGGAGCGAGATCGGTCTCGCGGCACGATTGAGATACACCGAACCAGTCCCACGGGTGTGTTGCTGGACCGCGCACTCTCGTGCCGTCTCGTGTTGTCGTGTGTACTCCGGTCCCTACGCATCCTCAAGCGGATACGTGCCCTCAACGGGGACTCTTGTCCACGTTGGGATCCACCCCAGGAACCGGGAGGAATCGGGATCGCAGGCAGCGTCCTGATCAGCCCATCCTAGCGCGAGTGGGAAATCCGTCAACGGTCCGGTTGTCGTGGCAATAATCAGAAAATGGGGTAGGCCGGCCGTGGATCCTGCTCAATGAGGCGCCGGATGGTTGCAGTGGCGAGTTCGGGTTGATCCCGGGCCACCTGCTGGACGAAGTCGTAGACGTGCGGAACCGGCTCGGAATCGTCCGGGCTGGGAGCGACCAATGCTGAGAATTGGGCCGGAGTGGGGTCGAGAAGGGGCTCCGGAAGGGCTGTGGAGGCTCTCTGGGGGGCGGCGCCGGAGTCGAACGCCTTCTCGGCGGACTCGGAACTGCCAGAGGTACCCGTGGAGGATTCTTCCGCTTCGTCGGACGCCTCGGAGATCTCTTCCCGCTCGTCCTCGAGCCGAAGCTCCAACTCGAATTCTTCGACGCGGAGCCGGGCGGCCTCGTGGCGTGCGAGCTGACCGAGAACGCACTCCTCGACCTCGCGTTTCCTGATCTCGAAGTGGATCACGAGAACGATCAGCCAGAAGCCGAGCACGATCAGTGTCAGAACGACCATCGAAGACTCCCTCGGTACCCGCGACAGGCGGACGGGGTCCCCGGGAGCCGGAAATCCGGCAAGGGGGCCACTTCGGGTTCTTCGGCTCGTGGGGAGGAGTCGTGTAGCAAAACTTCGGTTGGAGGCTGCCCCCGAGGCGGGCCAGCAGGGGTGGCCAGCAAGGGTGGCCAGCAAGGCGCGCCAAAGTTGGAATCAGAGCGTTGGAATCAGAGCGTTGGAATCAGAGCGCCTGAATCAGAGCGCCTGAATCAGAGCGCCTGAATCAGAGCTGGAGTCGCCGTTCGCCACGGGGAGGGCCACCTCTACCGGGCGGTCCGTCTCCCGGTGGAGTATCGCTCCGGTCGGGTCGCCCTCGACCAGGACCCCGCCCCGGTCGATCCCCTCCGGGGCCGTCGATCCGCCCCGGGCGCTCGAAAGGCTCCGAGCGAGAAGGGCGCCCTACGGCTCGACGCAGTTCGTCCAGCTGGCCGGGGTCGAGGCCCTCGATCAGCGCGCGAAGCTGGGGCGACCGGTTGGTACCCTCGGGGAAGACCCCTTCGCGGATGAACGCGCGAACCGCGCTGCGCGGCAGCGAACGGAATTCTTCAATGTGCGGTTCGAGCCACTCGGGAGGCGGTGGGCCGCGACGCTCGCCGCCTCGCCCTTCTCCAGGACCTCCCCGGTTCGTCCCCCGCCACTTTTTGTGCATCTCGCGCCTTTGAGAGCGCGGGTCGAGAGCCTCGAACGCGATCAATTCCTCGGCGGAGAGTCCTTCGCGGAACTCTGCGAGGGTTTTCTGCATGTGGCGCCAACGAAGTAGATCGAGTTTTTGTCGGCGATCGAGGCCGTCGAACTGCACTTGCTCTTCCAAAGAGAGGCTGTCGCGGAACTGGAGGATGTGTTTCTCCATCCGCGCTTCGATAAACTGACGAAACTCATCGTGGGGGAGGGAAGCGACGCGTTGGCGCTCCTCGGGGGAGAGTCCTCTCTGGAATCGCCGGAGCACCTCGTGACGATGGCGGAATTCGTCCTGCTCAGGTGAGTGGCGGAACCGAGCGCGATTGGCGAGCATCCGTTCGGCCCGCTCGGGATCGAGCTCGCGGAGGCGCTTTTTCAGTGCCTCTCGCTTCTCGGGATCGAGCTTGCGCAGCGCCTCATGGACTCGACGCAACTCGTCGCGGCGCTCCGGTGACAGCTTCTCCCAACGGGCGCGGTTGCGCTCGCGGCGCGTCGCCCTTTGCTCATCGGTTCGGTTCGCTTCGTCGTTCTCTTCCGCCTCGTCTTGCGTGCCCCCCGCCTGGGCGATCTGAACATCCGCCGGGGCAATTTCAGTTTCCGCCTGGTCCAGAGCCAGATCCTGGGCGGGAGCTAGCGCTGGATTCACGAGCAGAATCCCCGCGGCAAACAGTGCCGCGCACATCGATCGGGGGAAGGACACGCAGAGCATCAGGAGTTCCCTAACAATTCAACCGGCAGCTCTTCGATGACATCGAGGTGCAGGTAGAGGTCGATCATGTCTGGATCGATCTCGGCGATTTCACCCGTGGGGAGATCGTCGAGCAGCTCCAACAAATCCAAATCATCGATCAGCGCCAGCTCTTCGGAGGTCTCGCCTCCGGGGGGCACGGTGCCGCCGTCGTTCGGCAACCCGAAGCACAACCAGAGGGCGAGGCAAAGAGGGATCATGGCGGCGACCGCAAACACTCGCACTATGCCAGGGCGCTCGGCGAACGGGCTCGGCACCATCGGCGCCACGCGCATCCGCAAGCGGGCCATGAAGCGATCGGCATCCACCGTCGTCTCGGCGCGCTCGGCGGCCGCGGCCTCGGTGAGCCACCGATCGAGCTGACCATCACCGACCTCGCCCGCATCTGAAGCCTCGCCAGCATCTGCAGAGAACCCTTTCGAAGGGAGCTCGTCCGGTGTGTTGCGTTCGTTCATGCGCGTCTCGCTTCCTCTCCCAACACCGGTCCGAGCATCGCCTCGAGGGCGCGACGCGCACGGTGCAGGAGTGATTTGACCGCAGGGACTGACAGATCCATGGCTTCACCGATCTGTGCGAGGTCCCAGTCTTCAAAGTTCTGGAGAAGAATCGCCTGCCGCTGGTTGTCTGGCAATCGCGAGATCGCCTTCCTGACCGCAACCACGCGCTCTTCTCGGAGGGTCGCCTCCTCGGGAGGCTCCCCAGCATCGCTCCCCGGGCGCCATTCCTGGGCGGGGTCGTCCGCTTCGATGCTCGTGCGGGTGACCCAGCGTTTCCGGCGGCGCGTCCGAAGCTCGTTCAGGGCGATTCGGGTCGTGATCGTGACCAGCCACCCCTTGAAGTTGTTCGGCTCGCGAAAACGATCTCGCGACCGGTAGAGGCGGAGAAACACCTCCTGTCCGACATCCTCGGCGCCCGCGAGGTCTGCGACGTACCGTCGGGCATGCCGCACCACCAGGTCGAGGTATCGACGCACGAGCGCCTCGTAGGCGCTGGCATCTCCCTCCTGGAAGCGTCGCATCAATTCCAAGTCGTCTAACGAGCCAGGATCCGCTTCCAAGGGTCCTCCTGCTGCGACAACCCCGTCCCTGAAGGGGGGTTTCGGCTACGGAAACATTCTTTCGGGCCCCGATCTTGGCGGGGAGGAGCAAGGGTATACTGCCGGGCTCCCCGATGGGGTTCTCTGACCGAATCAAAACCATCGCAAGCGGGATGGCTCCTGGAAGAAATGGTGTTGTCCGTGCCCGATGCGACGCTCAGAGACGATGACCACCCGAGTGAGCCGGTCGACCCCGCGTCCGAGATCTCCCTCGCGGAGGCTCTTGCCTCGGGGGGCATCATCGTCGACGTCCGCGCACCACTCGAGTTCGCGGCCGACCGAATTCCGGGTGCCCTGAGTGTCCCCCTCTTCTCCGATCGGGAGCGAGCCGTGGTGGGAACTCTCTTTCGACATATGGGGCAAGGGGATGCGCGCGATTGGGGAGATGTGCAGGTCCGCGCTCGGCTCGAGCCATTCGTGGCCGAGTTGCGGAAGGCGCTCCAGCTCCCCGAGGTGACTCCCCAGGCAAGGACACTCAGGCGTCCCCGGATCATCTGCTGTGCTCGCGGGGGCGAACGTTCGGCGGCGGTCACGACCCTGCTCCGGGGGCTCGGCCACCCCGTGCAACGGCTGACAGGTGGGTACCGAAGCTTTCGAGCCTTGATTCGGGAGCGACTCACAGAGCTGCCGGTCCCAACCCCAGTGCTCCTCGACGGTCTGACCGGGTGCGGGAAAACCGCGGTCCTCCGCGCCGTGTCCGAGCTTCGTCCTCGACAAGTGATCGACCTCGAAGGTCTCGCCCAGCATCGTTCGTCGCTCCTCGGCGATGTCGGTCTGGACCCTGCGCCTCAGAAGTACTTCGAGAGCGAGTTGGTCGCGGCGGTCGATCGCCTCCGAGGTCCGTGGACGCTCATCGAGGCGGAATCACGCCGGATCGGCGATCGAGAAATTCCAGCCGATCTCTTTCGCCAGATGCGTGCGGCTCCCCGAATCGAACTGCGGGCCACCTTGACCCAACGCATCGAACTGCTCCGCGATGATTACCTGGGGAGTGGTGGAGAGGCGGCCATCGCCGCGGTCGCGGACCGTATCGGGGCACTGGCCGCGTATCCGCGCATCGGCCCGTCGGGGGTGGAACGGCTGCGAACGCAGCTCGCCGCGGGAGAGATCGACGCCGTGGTCGGAGTGCTCCTTGCGGAACACTACGATCCTCGTTATCGCCATGGCGAGAGAAAGGCTCCACCGATCGCCGTGATCGACCGAAAATCTGTGACCGAAACGGCCGAGTGGTTGGTGGAACGGCTCGACCTACACGCAGTCGATTGTGGCGGAGCCGCGTCGATCGACTGACCGACGGATCGATCAATTGGAATAGAGAAAACGCGCGGTGGATTGCCCAAAGCAGTCCACCGCGCGGTTCGTTTCGGGTCACCGCGAGAGTGACTCGGCGGCTACTCCACTCGGCAGAGCCCCAACCAAGGTCGGTAGTGGGAGACTCCAAAGGTAGCGAGACCGTCGAGGATCTCCGGTCCGGCGTCGCCGTACACTTCGAATCTGACGACACTCGCGCCGGCGACCAGCTCGGGCAGGCACGCCTGGAACGTGGGTGCTTCGAAGTGAGCGAGAACGGCAGCCGTGTCGCGAAAGAGTTCACGAACCACGACGCGATTCCGGTCTTGGTTCCAGAACCATTGGTACACCAGCGTGCCCGGCTCGTCGCTCCGTGTCGCGTCAGTGAGACGAGCCGCGAGCTCACAGAACCTGTCCAAGAAGGCCGGTGGGACCTCGAACTCGACGGTGAAGTGAATTTCCGAGAATGGAACCTCGGCGGACACGGCAGACCTCCTCGTCGGTGGGCCGATTCGCCCCGGCGGATGAGGGAATGGCAAGGGATCGTGCGGGGAAACGCGTAGCTTGCCCGACTCCGCCCGCGGGATACAGCAATCCCGGCTCGGGAGAGCACGAACGACAGGAAAAAGTTGTTTTGACGCCAGATCACAGATCGTGCTAAGTGTCCTGTCCACCTGTTCCTCGACGGCAAGCGCCCAGCGCAATCGTTGATGGAGCTCGAGACGCACTCGATGCGCAAGGGACAGGTGGTCACTCAGAACAGGGGAGTAGCCCGATGACCAAGTTCGTGGATTTCGCAGACTCGCCCTTCGGACCCCTCTGCCTCCACATGGCAAAGGCAAAGGAGTGCGTGGCCGTCGTCATTCCCATGTTCGAGTGTCTCCTCGCCGGAAACTGGACCGAACTCGAGGAACGGGCTCAACAAGTGTTCCGGCTCGAGCACGAAGCGGACAAGATCAAGAACGAGATCCGCGAACAGATGCCCCGCGCATTCTCCCTCCCACTCTTTCGCGGTGATCTTCTCGCCTACCTCAAGCTCCAGGATGACATCGCGGATACGGCGGAAGACATCGCCGTCGTTCTGACACTGAAGCAACTGCCGCTCCCGGCAGAGCTCGTGGATGACTTGCGAGCGTACGTAGCGAAAGTGGTCGAGGTTTGCGAGATCCTCTTCAATTGCGCCGACCAGCTCGCAGATCTGAAGGAGTCCGATTTTATCGGCGAGCGCGGTCGGTCGATCATGCAATTGGTCGAGAAGGCGGAGCACGCCGAATGGGAGTCGGACAAGCAAGAATACGCGCTCTCGAAACGAATGTTCGCATTGACCGATGAGCAAATGCATCCAACCGACATCTATCTGTGGTCGAAAATCATGATGGAGCTCGGCAAGCTGGCCAACCATGCCGACAAGACCGCGGAGAGACTCCGCCGTATGATCGCGCGATAGCCCGGTATGGAGATCTTCAATTCGATCACGCTCGCCGCGATCGACTTCACCGGTATGTCCACGTTTCTCTGGGTCTCATTCTTCGTCGCGATCGGAATGCTGATCTGGGACACGGTCGAAGTCGGTCGAAACGATGCCGCCAACCTGGTCAATGCCGCCTACGGGGCCCGCATCCTTCCCCGCAATGCTGCGGTGTGGGTGGCGGGGGTCGGGGTCGTGCTCGGGGCGAGTCTCTCGTCCGGCGTTGTGGATACCGCCCGCAAAGGGATCTTTGATCCCTCGATGCTCGACCAAGTGTTGCAGACCGCCATTGCGATCTACATCTCGGTCTACATCGTCGACACCGTCCTCCTCTACGGATACTCCGCCTTCGGGATGCCGGTCAGCACGACCGCATGTCTCGTCTTCGAGCTCCTCGGCGCATCGTATGCGGTGGGGGGATCGGAAATCGTGCAGTGGCCGAACGCGGGGAAGGTCGTCACCGCGATCATTATGTCGATCTTGATCAGCGGCGTGGCGAGCTTCTTCGTTCAGCGAGCGGTGCGAGGCGCGATCGGCAGTCGAGGCGAGCACTTGGTTACGCTGCTCCTGCACGGGGCGTGGGCCGGTGGCGGCATGCTCGCCATGTTGACCTACTTCATGGTGATCAAAGGAATGAAGAGCCTTGCGATCGTGAAGGCCTTCAAGGGTGGCGTGATCGAGGAGTTCGGAGCCGTCCCCGTTGTGCTCGGGCTTTGGCTACTGTTCGCCGTCTTGATTCACGTTGCGCTGGTCGTGTTTCGACACCGCGTGGCGACTCGGCTCTTTCCCTACCTCGCGATTCTCGGCACGTTCTGTATGGGCTTCGCCTTCGGGCAGAACGATCTCGCCAACTGTGCGGCCCCCGGTTTGTCGGCGCTTGCTCTCATCGAGCACCGCCACGAAGGCGTGGCCCTCGCGAGCGAAGTCAGTTTGCCGGCGTGGATGCTCGTCGCCTCTGGATTCTTGTTGTTGACCGGTATGTTCACCAAGCGCGCCCACCGCGTGACGGAAGCGGCCATCGGGGCGGGGAGCATGTCCAACGTCGTGGCGCTGTACGCTCCGCGTTGGTGTTTGCGCGTCTCCCGCAAGATGATCCAGCTCCGCGGCCGCGGTGATCTGGAAACCGCCTCGCTCGCACCATCGCCTTTGAAACCCGGGACCGATGAGATTCGAGATTACGATGCCATTCGAGCGTGCGTGATTCTCGGAGTGTCGGCCAGCGTGATCGCGATGGCGTCGAGCTTCAAACTTCCCGTGTCGACGACGTATGTCACCTTCGCGGCGGTGGTCGCGACGGGAGCTGCGGATCGGATCCTCCAACGAGGCGACGCCGACTTGAAACTCGCGCGCACTATCTGGGTCATCTTCAGCTGGTTCACCGCCGCGGGGATTGCGGCGATCGCGGCGGGGCTCGTCTGCAAATTGATCGCGGTGACCGGCGTGGTCGGCATCGCACTCGGGCTGAGCGCGAACATGGCCGTCCGCGTGGTCCTCAAGCGACGAGGGGACAGTCAAGCGCAACGGACGAAGGAAGCTGCCGAAGAGCGTCAGAACCCCGAGCAGTTCAGTGACGAGGACGGGTAAGAGGGAGGTAGCTGCGGAGGTCCGTTGAGAGTTTCCAGAAATCAATCGCTCAACGAGTCTGTGTGCGCCGCATACTTTTTCTCGAGGAGTCTGCGTTACAGAACGCTTTCGAGTCAGAAGGGGGGGGGCGTCGCAGTGACGTACTCGATCATCTCGTTGCAGATATCTGCGACTTCTCGGGCCTCGACACTGCCCAGTAGTTCTCGCCTCGATGAACTCTGAACCGGTGAGCGACACGAAGTCCTCTGGAGGCATCACTGGATGCATACCCTTGTGAAGATCATCGCACTGCTCCTGATCATCGCGATCGCAGCGGGTTACTACTACACAGCCAAGATCTCCAAGGACATCGCGGAGAGAGAGAAATTCATCGCCCTCGCCACAGCCCATGCCCTCTCATCGCCCACGACGGTACGTCGGTTTGTAGATGTCTTCCCAGATTCCAGGCATGGGGTTCACCTGCACCCGGCCCGGTGGCAGGCCCGAGTCCTCATTCATGGTCGATACGACCTGCTTGCGATCTTCCTGATCCAGACACCCTCGCGTGGCTCTACCGAGCTCAAGTTCGGTCAACCAGCGTTGACCCTCTCTGAACTCATCCAACTTGACGCCGACGGTATCGGGTTCGGTGTCGACAAGACCTGGCCCCTCGCCGATGACGCGTGGCCTCGCCTCATGAACGCCAATGGTGACCTGAGTGTCCTCGCGATCGACGTCGTGCGCGACAAGCCGTATCCTTCGGGAGATCTCTACTGGAGCACGATCCTAGGAGGGGTCAAACACACCGTTCCTTGAAAAACGAACAACGAACTGTCACGGGTGGCTCCCGAAGCACTTCGCACCTCGAGAGTTGCGAACCACTGGACCGTGACCAAGCTCCAGCAAGTGAGATGGGGCACACCGACATTCGGACGGACTGTGATCGACCAGCAGTGCACCGCGCAAGAGCTGCGCGATGAGTTCCGCGCACTCCCTCCAGGCTGGCTCCGGCCGATCGCGCCGGTGGTCCCGAGTCCGCGGATCAGTCCTCCTGACGAGGGACCAGATTCCATCTCTAGTGAATTCTCGGTTATCGGCACGGAGGCAAGCGGAGTACAGGCACGAAGAAACCCCCGCAAGCCATTCGGCTCACGAGGGTTATGCTATTTGGACCCGATGGGGATCGAACCCACGACCTCTGCGTTGCGAACGCAGCGCTCTCCCAGCTGAGCTACGGGCCCTGGCTTATCTGGTTTTCCCGCTTCCGACCGCACCGACCCCCCCCTCACGATCGCCGCTGGGGCGCTCCCGGTGGGGACTTTTTGTGCTCTGGTCGTCAGCAGAACGATGCTTATAGTCGGTCCCTCTTTCTCCGGCAACAGAATCCAGAGCTCACCAGGAGGGTGTTTCCCATGACGGGTGCCTCGGCGAACCGCGCACTTCGGATCGAGGTTCTCGAACCGTACGACGCCGTCTCCCACCGTCTCCACTGGGAAGGCCTCCGCACCCACAGCCGCCACTCCATCTCGATTTCGACCCTTCCCCCCCGGCTGTGGAAGTTCCGGATGCGCACCGCGAGCTTCCACTTCGCCAGCTTGTTCTCGGCTCGCGCCGCCGCCGGGGAATCACCCCCCGATCTCTGGGTTTGCTCCGAGTACCTCTCCGCGGCCGAGTTCATTCCGCTTCTTCCGGTCGGGTGGCGCGACGTGCCGGTCGTCGTCGACTTCCATGAGAACCAGCTCACCTATCCGCTCCAGGAAGGGGAGAGCCGCGACCTTCACTTCGCCTGGAGCCACCTTCATTCGGGGCTGGTCTCGGCTCGCTCTGTCTTTCACACCGCGTATCACCTCGACGAGTTTCTCATCGCATTGCCCGCGCTCCTTCGGCCGGTGCCCGACGTCGATCTGCGCGCACTCCCCGAACAGCTCGCGGCCCGGTCGGTTGTGCTTCCGTTGGGGACTGAAATTGAACCGACTTCGCCGGTGACCTCTCCGGTGGATCTGCCCGTTGTGCTCTGGAGCCATCGGTGGGAGTACGACAAGGGGCCCGACGCGTTCGTCGAGGCGGTCGAGACCTGCCTCGCGCGGGGGGAACGCTTTCGGGTTCGACTGCTCGGGCAGCGGTTTCGTTCGGTTCCTGCGTCCCTCGGTCGGCTGCGCGCCATGCTGGGGGACGATCTTCTCGATGACGGTTATCTCCCCGATCGCGCCGCCTACCTCGCGCTGGTTCGGGAGGCGGACATCTTCGTCTCGACGGCACACCACGAGTTCTTCGGACTGTCGGCACTCGAGGCAATTCGCGCGGGTCTGCTCCCCGTGCTCCCCGATGATCTCTCCTACCCCGAGCTTCTGCCGCCCCGAGCGCGCGTGTTTCCGTATCTCTACCGGCGCGCGGATGGCTGTGCGCCGGCGCTTGCGCGTGCACTGGCGATGGTTCGCGGTGGGGAAGAGGGGGGAGTGCGCGAGTCGCTGGTGGCGGAGAGCGAGCGGTTCACCTGGCGCGAGGTGGCCCCGCGCTACGACGCGCTCTTTTCATCCGTGGTCGCTGGGGAGTGACGGGACTTGAACCGGGCGCTATTTGGTGCGCGACTCGTTTTCGCCGGTTTCCGGAGGAAGGTGAGCCTCGAGGCGCGTGAGGAGATCTTCGATCTTGCGCCGGAACTCGGGGAGTTGCGCGAAGGTGACGAAGCTCCGCCGAGCCTGGCTCGCAGCGGTCGCTGGGAAGCCGAGCATTTCTGCCCCCGCATCGACGCTGCCCACGATCCCGGCGCGGGCCCCGACCCGCGCTCCGTCCCCGATCTCAATATGACCCCCCGCACCGGACTGCCCCCCGAACATCGCACCGGAACCGATCTTGGTCGAACCGGCGATCCCCACCTGTGCGGCGAAGATCGTCGCCGCTCCCACTTCGCAGTTGTGGGCGATATGAACCAGATTGTCGATCTTGGTGCCCGGGCCGATCACCGTGTCGCCGAGCACTCCCCGATCGATGGTCGAATTGGCCCCGATCTCCACTCCATCCCCGATCCGCACGCCGCCGACGTGAGGAACGCGCACCGGGCCCGTGGGAGTCGGGACGAAACCAAACCCGTCACTCCCAATCACCGCTCCCGCGAGCACGGTCACGCACGATCCGAGGTGGCAGTGGGGATACACCGTGACATTGGCGTGGAGATGACTGCCGGCGCCAATCTCGGCCTCACTGGCAATGACGACGCCGGGGTCGAGGCGCACCCTGTCACCGAGGATCACGCCGGGACCGACGACGACGCACGCTCCGATCGAACATTCCGCACCGATCGTGGCAGTCGAATCGACAACTGCGCTCGGATCGATGCCGACGGGGGGAGAGTACGGTGGATGGAGGATCGCGATCGCGCGAGCGAATGCCAGGTGAGCATGGGGATGCCGAAGGACGGTCAGGTCCTTCGGAATCTGTTCCGGTTCGCGATTGCTGCCGATGAGGAGAACCCCGGCCGTCACCGGGTCGGGAATCTGTCGGTCATCCGCGATGTACGCGAGATCTTCGGCGGTCGCGAACTCGGGGGAGCGGACCGCCACGATCGTGCGGTCCGGATCTCCGACGATCTCGGCTTCGAGCTGACGACTCAGTTCCTTGGCGGTCATCACGTTGGCAGCGCTCCGGTTCCGCGGACCCGATCGGGAGTTATCGGGGTGCCGGCGACTCCCCATGTCCCACGATCGAACTGTCGGTGCTCCCGTCCCGGGAGCGCAAGATGAGACGCCCTCACCGAGCGCCCCGAGGGGACAGGAAACGCGGCGGGGGGAGTGGCGTCAAGGATTGCGGCGCAATTCCACCCAGGACTGGCAGTTTAGAGAACGTGCCCGAAGACCGTCACCGTCAATTCCGGCTTGTCCGGGTGGTCGGTGGTAAGAATCAGATTTCCGCCGAATCCCTTCATTCCCGCCTCGGGATTGATCCTCAGGGTCAGGATCCAACCTCCGCCGGGGCGCGGCTTCTTCTCCAGCGTGGGTTCGAGGCTCGGAGATCGGGCGCGCGCTTCGTAGCGAGAACTGAGGATTTCGAACTTCGTCTCCGGGTCGGCGGGGATGAGCTCGATGGTCTGGATGTAATCGGTGGGGGTTTTGACGACGTTGAAGTTCGCTTGGGGGGGCACGAGGCGAATTCCTCGATAGACGTGTCCGCGCACCGGCATGATCAGCAAGCGACCGTTGACCGTCGCGTTCAGTTCCCCACTGATCGGCCCTTCGGGGTGCTCTTTTCCGTAAGAGACTTCGATCCGCACTCGATCGCGTCCCGGTTCGAGCACTCGGGTCGTGAGGTTCTCGCCTCCGCGTGCCCAACGGATGTCGGTGACGGTCGGGGGCGGGCCCTTCGGGACGACCGAGACGAGTTCGAGGATCGCTGTCGAACTCGGTTCTTTCGTTCCTGAGCTGTCCGCATTGACCGGCGCGCTCGCGACCCCTTGAAAGCCCTCGAGAACCAGTTCAAGGGACTTGCAAGTGACCCCCGGATGGAAGCTCGCGAAGATGTGGAGGACGAGCGGGGAGCGGAGGCCGCGGATGGAGAAGTCGACGTGCTTGTGGAATTCGCCGAACCCTCGGCCGAAGGAAACGACCACCACGCCTTGACGCGACTCGCCGGCGGGGATCGGGGTTTTGTCGTCAAACTCGACCGTCATGCACGAACAGCTCGGGTGCACCTTCGTGAAGACAAGGGGGGTCGACCCAGGGTTGGAAATGGTGAAGTCGACGCGACGCTCGTCGCGATGCCCGACCGCTCCCACGCGTGCGAGGCGCGGTTCGAGTGTCGGCGCTGACACACTTTGTCCAAACAAGTCGCCGTGCAGGCTACAAATGGCCAACACCAGCCAAGCGAAACGAATCACAGGTCGCTCCTTCCGCGCGGTGAACCGAGAGGGCTCTTGTTCGCGCCCCCGCTGAAGAGAATACACGCTCGTCGCGTCGTGTGACGCGCTTCCGAAATCAGCGTCCCGGAGTTGCAACTACGAGAAAAACTCAACATTGAGGTCCCAATCTTAGGAAGTAACTCGGAACGAAGTGCCGAGTCCCCTGTATCTTCTGCACGCGCGCCCCTCATCGTTGGTTTGTAAGAACTGCGATCCACCCGTGCAGGATGTGCTTGAAATCGAGGAGTCAAAAGTGCCGCTTTCGAGGTCGCATTTGCCCGTGTGTCACCCTGAATCCGTACGAACTCCAAATTTTGCATTTTGGACTTCGACTTGCCTTCCATGCGGGCGGAGCGCGAGCGAACCCGCTCTCCTCGACGCCCAGCGAGTGTCTTTCAAGGAAGGATGACGATGTCACAGAAATGGCTTCAAAGAATCGGGCTCGCTTCGATGGTCTGCGCCTGCGTCTTCGTAGGGGTGGGGGTGTTCACCATTCAAGACCGGATCACCCTCACGGTCGCCGAAGAGGCCGATTCAACCGCCGTGGATCCCATCGGGCTCCTGGCAGACGATGTTGCGACTCTCCGGCGCGACTTTCAGGAGTTTGGAGCTGCCCTGGGGAGCGGTCTCGAGTCCCTTTCGACGCATTGGGACGAGGTCGGATTCGAGCATCGGTCGGCCCTCGAGTGGAGGCTGGCGGTTCTCGAGGCGCAAATCGAGGCTCTCGGGGAGACTGGGGCGCTCGCTCAGCGGGGTGCTGGAACGGACTTGCCTCGCACGGACTTGCTCCGCGAAGGGGAGGTCCCCCGACCTCCGTCTGACCCACTTCCTGCCCCGGCTGCCTCTCTCCCCGGTGAGCCACCGAAAGTGGCCGCCACCACGCCCGCGAAGTCCTCCGGCTTCCTCTCCTTCAAGCTCCCGTCGGGCAAGTTTCGCTTTGACGACCCTCAGCGTTTTCAGATTCTCGGATCCCTCTCTCGAGTCGGGTTCGATGCGAAGAGCACGCTCCACGACTTCACCGGTGTGACCTCTCGCGTGTCGGGAGAGTTTTCGATGGCGCTCGGCGATCCCGGTTCCGGTGCTCACGGAATGATCGCGGTCGAGGCGGCGACCTTGAAGACCGGAGTCGAGGGACGCGACAAGGAGATGCTCCACCACTTGGCGACGGAGACCGCTCCACAGATTACGTTCGAGCTCACTTCGTTGGTCCCGGCCACCGTCGAGCCGGTCGCGATGACGGTTTCCGGTGAGGCGATCGGGCAGCTGACCATCGCGGGAAACTCCAAGGAAGTTCGGATGCCGGTCACGCTTTCCGTGGATGAGAGTCGCCGGGTCGCGATTTCCGGCGAGTTGCCTCTGAAGATGTCGGAGTTCGGAGTCACGCCCCCCAGCCAGCTCGGCATGATCAAGGTTGAAGACACAGTGAGAGTTTGGCTCGAACTGCGCGCCCGAGCGATCGGGCCCGCCCAACTGAGCGCGAAAGGATCTCCGTGAAGAAGTCCCGTTCGTGCCCGGGCACGAGGATTGCCGCGGGGCTCTGCCTGCTCGTCCTTTCCGTCGGTTGCTACCCCTCGAACGTTCTCGAAGATCGCGATCGCGCGGTCGTGGTCGACGTCGCCGAGCTCCCTTGGGGGCCGGTCGATGCAGCTCTCTTTCCCGGAGCCTACTCTTCGACTTCCATTACGGGCGAAGCCGCCGCGAGTCTGCTCGAGGTGCGTTACATCTTTCACTCGCAAGGAGCCGAAGCGGTCGGAGGGTACACAGGGGCAGGTTTGATCGTGGGGGATGACGGGCTGCACTATCAAACTCTCGACGGCACGTGGCAGCTCGTCGATGGGCGATTGGTCCTCGACAATGCCGATTCGGGAATCGAGATCGAGTCCGCGAGCAATCATCTGCGCCTCTCGAGCGCGGGGGGAGTCGTCGTGCTCAGGCGCTTCGAATTGCACTGACCAGGCGAGAGGCTTTTCCCACGTTGCGCCCCTTCCGCGGGTCAGAGCTGCGGACTCCACCTGTTCACTCCAAAAGTTGACACAGCTTGCACGAGGAGTCGACCACTATGTCGAACGACCATCCCGAACCGAAGATCCTTGCGGTCTCGACCGCGTCTCCCGACTACACCTACACGACGGAGGAGATTCGGCCGTACCTCAATCGCTGGCTGGCGACTCGGAGCTCGACCGCCGCCGCCGCAATGGAAAAGATTTCGCGCTCCGTCCAGATCGACCGCCGGTCGTGCGCTCTCCCCTTGGATGCGATTTTCGAAGAGCGAACCTTTGAAGAGCGAAACGACTCGTACATCGAATGCGCCGTCGACTTGGCGGGGCGGGCCTTCGAAAAGGCGCTCGCTCAGTCTGGAGTCGACGCCTGTGAGATCGATTTCATTGTGACGACGAGCTGCACCGGCTTCATGATTCCTTCCCTCGATGCCCATCTCGCGAACCGCTTCGGGATGAAGCGCGAACTGCAGCGACTTCCGGTCTTGCAGATGGGGTGCGCGGGGGGAACGGCGGGCTTGATCTATGCCACCGACTACCTGAAAGCGTACCCCGATCACAAGGTCGCGGTGATCTCGTGTGAACTCCCCTCGCTGACCCTCCAGCTCGGAGATTGTTCGATGGCGAACGTCATCTCTGCGGCTCTCTTCGCGGACGGTGCGGCGTGTGTGATCCTGGGCGCGCGCGATGAGTTGGGCCCGGTGATCATCGACAAGCAGATGACGCATATCCACGACTCCGCGGGTGTGATGGGTTACCGTCTGACGAATGGCGGGTTGAAGATCGTCCTCGAGAAGGAGGTTCCTGACGTGATCGGGGAGAACCTCGATTCGATCGTCGCGCCGTTCCTCGCTCGCAATGGCTGCTCGCTGGCCTCGGTGGGGGATATGATTTTTCACCCGGGCTCAGTCAAGATTCTCGAACGCACGGAAAGTCTGCTCGCTCCGCACGGAAAGAACGTCGACGATTCGAAGGCGGTCCTCCGGGAGCATGGCAACATGTCGAGCGCGACGGTTCTGTTCATTTTGGCGCGCGCGTTCGAACGCGCGCATCCGGTGGGGGACCGCGGGCTCATGCTCAGTTTTGGACCGGGATTCATGGGGCACACGCTGCTCCTCGAGTGGCGGTGATCGGTGTTCTCGTTGCGGGTACTTTCACTTCTTCTTCTCGCCGGCGTCGGGGCTTGGTTCCTCGCGGGGTCGCGTGACCTCGTTCAGGTCAACTCCCTCGATCTGTTCCTCGAGAAAGAAGGACTCGCTCGCTACGAGTCATTCCGTGAGCGCTTCAATGAGCGGCCGACCTTGCTCGGTCGCTTGCGGCTCCCCCCTGACGCAGCTCTCGATCGGTCTCGTCTCGATGCGGGGCTCGATGCGGTGATTGCCCTCGCCGCTCGGAGCGAGGTCGAACTGATCTCGAGCCGAGATCTGCCGAGCGCTGCTCTCCCGGATTTCAATGCCTCCGAGATGGATGCCGGCGCCTCGGAATCGGTGCGAGGGTCCGCGGACCTCCCCCGTCCGCTCTTGGAGCTTCACAGTGCTCGAGCCGAATCGTTTCTCGCGATCTTGCCCGCGGGCGGTGACGGCCAGCTGCGGGCCGATCTGGGGGCCGATCTGGTGGCTGCGCTTCTCGATCTTCACGAATCGACCGGTCTCGAGATCGACCTCGCGGGTGTGCCGTACTCGCGCGCGATGCTCGATGTGTACTCGTCAGATATCGGGGAAACGCTGTTTCCGCTCGTGTTCACACTTGGGTTTCTGATCGTTCTCGTCCTGACTCGAGAGTTGCGCGCCGCACTCGTCGTCTACCTTCCCGCTCTGATCGCCACCGGGATTTCGTTGGCGCTGATCGAGTCTCTGTACGGTTCGATGGACATGGTGTCTTCGATCGTGCCGCTCCTGATGTTCGTTCTGAACCTCGGTCTCTCACTCCATCTGCGCGCTGCGACCCTGACCCTCGGATCTCTGGGGCGTGGACTCGAAGAGAAAGCGCGCCCGATCGGGCTGATGGTGCTCACGACGACTGTCGGTTTCGGAGCTCTGATGACCTCGGGGATCGAGTCGATCCATCGGTTCGGGGTGCTCGCCGCGCTTCTCGTGGTGGTCACCGCGGGGACGACGCTTCTCTGGACAATCCTCGCTGCGCCCCGGCGCGCGGAGTCGGAAGACGAGCCGCACTTGAAGCCCCATTCGCGACTGGTCCGAGCTGCGCTCTATCGCCCGCCAGGGCGCGCGGTGGCCGTTGGGATCATCGCCTGCGCGGGGTTCGGTCTCTGGGGGGTCGGTTCTCTCCCGATCGAGACCGATGCGCTCACCTATTTCCCGGCCTCCTCGGGGATCGCAGAGCGAGTGCGCGCGCTCCAGGTCGAGGTCCTCGGGACTCCGGTCTTCGAGATCGTCGCCACGCCGACTGCCGGTGAACAAGGATCACTGGAGGCGCTCGATCGGGTCACTCGCACCATCCATGACACGCTCGGCGGAGAGGTCAGGGTCCTTTCGCGATCTTCTCTCCTCCGCGAAGCGCAACGACGGATCGGGGGTCGCGCAGATCTGCCCGGGAGTCCGATCGTTGCGATGGCGATCTGGTCCGCGCTGCCTCACCCCCTCAAGGAAGCGTATGGCGGCGGGGACCAGGAACGGATCACGGTCTTTGCCGAGAACCGCGGCGCGAATGAACAGCGGTTGGAAATCGAGCGGCTAAACCAAGCACTCGCCAGTGCTGCACCGGGGTGGCAGTTCTCTTACGAGGGGATGGTCCACGAACTGCTCTCTGCCCAGGGAGCGCTGATTCGGGTCCTCGGGGAAAGCTTTGCGCTCTCAGCCCTCATCATCGCAGGGATCTTCTGGCTCTCTTGCCGCCGTTTCAAACTGGTCGCGGTGTTCCTTCTGACCAATGCCATCCCGGTTCTCGGAGGCCTCGGGTTCGTCGCCGCTCTCGGGTTCTCGCTGAACGTCGCGACGGTCATGGTGGCAAGTGTGGCGCTCGGGATGATCGTCGATTCGACTCTGCATATCGTGCACGCCCTCGAGAGGCGGCGCGATGAGGGCGCGGCCGGCGGAGTCGACGAGCGATACATTCGCTCGACCCTCGAGCCGGTCCTCGCGAGTGGGGCGATCTTGATCCCCTGCTTTCTCTCCTTCGGCGCGTTCGGGTTCTTGCCGATCCGAGAGTTCGGCGTGACCCTCGCCAGCATGATTGCGCTCGCCCTCCTCTTCGACCTCCATGCCGTGCCGTCCCTGGTCGAGTGGGCGCTCAGAGAGAAGTCTGAGATCGACACGCGGGGAGGATCGGGTGACTCGGGGATCGTCGAAGGGTTCTCCTCCTCCACAGCGGAGATGAGTGCGAAGCGTGCGCCGAAGGCGGCGTCGGACAGTGCGACCCAACATGCCTCCGAGCGTCGGAGTGCGATTTCTCCCGAGAGTCTCTCCACCTTGCCCCCAGTGATCATCGTCGGCGCCGGAACAGCCGGGTTGACCTGCGCCGCGCGTCTCGCAGCCGCGGGACGATCGGTCCTCGTGCTGGAAGCCTCGGATGGCGCCAAGCGACACGTCTGCGGTGAGTACCTCTGCCCCTCGGGAGTCACTGTCCTTGGCGACCTCGGCTGGCTCGACCTTCTCGAGGGGTGCGCACCGATTGAAGGTATGGTCCTGGTCGCGCCGGATGGCCGCGTGGTCGAAGGGGATTTTCCCCGGGATGGGGATCACCATTTTGGGGTCGCTATCGACAAGCAGAAACTCATCGAAGCGCTCGCTGTGCGCGCGAGAGCTCTGGGAGCTGAGATTCGGTACGGGGTCCGGGTCACTCGACTCGAGTCGATCGACCGTGGCTGGCGGGTGCACCTCGCCGACGGAACTTGGATCGAGTCCGGGTTCTTGGTCGGGGCCGATGGGCGCCGGTCGCCGGTGGCGAGGGCGCTCGGCGTCACGCTGGCTGATCGTCCTCGACGAGTTTCCGTGCGCGGTTTCGTCACTCCGGTCGGGATTCACGCTCGACGCGGAGAGATGCACGTGGGTGAAGATGGTTCCTACGTCGGGGTGAACCCGATCTCCCCGAATGAGGTCAATGTTTCGATCTGTCTCGACCGTGACTTGTTGAAGAAGCATGGCGGACCGGTGGCGGCGCTCGAGGCCGCGGTCGCGCGCTCCCCGCGTCTGCGAGAACGATACGACTGGACCACGCTTCGCGATGTGCGTGGGGCGTACCCGGTCACTCATCGCGTGCGCCGCGCGATCGGGCGGCGGGCCGCATTGATCGGAGATGCGGGGGGATTCCTCGATCCTCTCACGGGGGAAGGAATCACCATCGCTCTGTGGACGGGTGCGACCCTCGCCGCGGAAGTCAGTGAGCTCTTGGAGACGGGGAACGAGGTCGCTCTCGAAGCCGCGCTCCGCCGTTTCGCCCGTCGAAAGACAAAACGCTTCGGGCCGAAGGCGCTGCTTTCCCGCACGTTGCAGGGGGTGATCGCACGGCCGACGTGGTGTAACGCGATCGGACGGTACCTCGACCGATCGCCCGTGAGAATGCGGATCTTCCTCGGCGCGATTGGCAACCACTACACCCCGCCGCGAGCGCTCTTGCGGCTCTTGTGTGCCCCCGCAGTCCTCCCGCGGCGGGGACCTCGCCCCGGCCGCACGAGTCAACTCTCTGAGGCGGAGAGTGGCAACGGAGCGCACGGATGAAGCTGCGCAACGATCTCGACATCTACGACCGCCACGGCTCAGAGTGGTGGGATGAGCGTTCGCCGCGCTTTCGATCTCTCCATGGGGTCAACCGTCTGCGCGTCGCGCTCCTCGATGAATGGGTGGGTCGCGAGATCCCCGGACGCAGGATTCTCGATCTCGGCTGCGGAGGGGGGCTCCTCGCCGAGCCTCTCGCTCTCCGTGGCGCTCGTGTCATCGGTCTGGATCGGAGCGGGCCGAGCCTGCGCGCGGGGCGGGATCACGCCGGCGCTTGCCACTGGGCTCCTTCTTACGTGTGTGGTGACCTGATGGCGATCCCTGCCCGGGATGCCTCTTTCGACGCAGTGTTGCTCGCCGACGTCCTCGAACACGTCACGGATCCTGCGGCGGCGATCGCCGAAGCTGCCCGGGTCCTGCGTTCAGGGGGGTGGTTGTACGCGAGCACGATCGATCGTTCTTGGCGTGCGACGATGCTCGTGGTCCATGTCGCCGAAGGTATCGGGTTCATCCCGCGAGGCACACACGACCCCAAATTGTTCATCCCTCCAGAAGAGCTCGACGCCGCTGCCACTCGTTCGGGGCTGGCGCGCACCCAGCGCGTGGGGGAGAGCCCCGACCTCCTGCAATGCTTGCGCGCTCGCTCCATTCGCCTTCGGCGTGCACGCTCGACCGCCGTTGCCTACAGCGTCCTCTACCGAAAGGACGACTCTCGATGCTAAACACGCTCAAGAGGCGCATCGTCGCGCTCTCCTACGGTCTTGTATGTCACGGGCTCTTCGCGATCGCGGTGTGGTGGATGGCGTGGGGGCTGATCCTGGGCATGACTCAGGGGCGCGGAGGGCTCGATGGCATCGCCGCCATTCTCGTGAACACGCTCCTCGTCGTGCAGTTTCCACTCTTGCACTCTTGGCTCCTGGGCGGCGGGTCGCGTCAGGTCAATCGCTTTCTCGCCCCAGCGTGTTACCGGGCGACACTGGCCCCAACGCTTTATGTGATCCTCGCGAGTTTGCAGGTGATTCTCTTGTTTCGGGCCTGGTCACCGATCGGCGAGCCGTTCTTCGTCGCGAGTGGGAGCCTGAGGACGTTTTGTTGGTTCGGAAGTGCCCTCTCGTGGGGATTGCTCGCCAAGTCGATGGCAGATGCGAACCTCGCGCTTCAAAGCGGCGCTCTCGGCTGGCTCTCTCTCTTTCAGGGGAAGAAACCGAACTACGGACCGTTGCCGACCACTGGACTTTTTGCGGTGTGTCGACAGCCGATCTATCTCGCCTTTGCGGCGATCACTTGGACCGGTCCGGTGTGGACGATCGATCGCGTGTTCGTGACGCTGACTCTCACCGCGTACTGCTTCTTCGGCCCGATCTGGAAAGAGCGTCGGTTCGAGAAGATTCATGGGGAGCGGTTTCGCGCGTATTGCGCGGAGGTTCCGTACATGCCCGGGTGGGGGCGTCACGGGGTGGCTGGCGCGCGTCACGCGATCGAGAGAGAAGTCGCCCAGCACTCGAAGTGGGGCTCGGCCTAGCCCTAGGAGCCTGTGGAGCGAGGATCAGAAAGCTGTGAGCTTGGCGCAGTGGAATGTCCCAAGGGATAATGCGGGCGGGATCGAACGACGAGCCACTGCGAGGGCGCAAGTCGGTTCGGCGAGCGGAGCGGATCACCGGCGGAGAGATCTAGCCTTTGCGGATTGCACTCGGAATCACGTCTTGCTGCAGGTATGTGAGCATGGTGCGGAAGCGCTCCTCGAGGACTTCTTTGAGCTCGTTCGAGCGCACGACTTCCATGATCGAGGCGCCGCCTACGCCACCACCCCCGCCACCGACGTCGCCGGACTGGAGCCGTTTCTCGATCTCGCCACGCAGGCGTTTCACGAGTCCGGGTAGGACTCCCTGGAAGGCTTCCTCGAGCTGTTTGCGGATCTCCGTTTGAAACTCTGGGTGCGCACAGATGTCCGGGGCCAGAGCCATGATCTCGTCCCGCGTCGCGGCCGCGCCATCCCCGGATGGGGCGTTCGCACTCTCCGCAACGGTCGCGCGGATTTCGGCGATCGCGTCGGAGACCGCGTCATCAATCGAGGCACGGACCACTGTGGTGACTTCTTCTCGCACCATAGCTCGTAAGGCCTCGACGAGCGCTTCGGTCGACACTGATTCGGTCGGAGTCGGCATGGAGATCCTTTCGGTCTCCAAAGAGTAGTACGGAGATGGCCAGTCCGGCAAACCGCGCCCAGCGATTTCGGGGCCGAGTGATACAATCGGGGCACCTTTTCCTCTCCCACACCCCCGCCGTTGTGCCGGGAAGATCCTGCCCATGTATCGTAAATGCTTCATGAACCTGTACTTGGGGCTCGTGCTCCTCGGGGTGACCGCTGCCGTTCACGGCCAGGACCCCCTGGGGACCTCGGCCCTCATCGGATCTCTCGATGGGGAGACCATCCAGGCCATTGATTCACTCGATGACCCCGATTGGCGCCGTCGCGAGTCGGCTACTTTGTGGCTCATCGAGTCCGCCGATCGGTGGAGGTCGTGCATCGCCGCCGAGTGGTGTCCCACCTCGGCTGAGGCTCGTTGGCGTTTCGAACGAGTCCGCTCCCTCGTGGACGAACTCGCATCTCTGCCGACCACCCTTCGCCAACAGAGCGATCCGCGTCTCGAGGGTCGGCTCGCCCAGCTTCGGGATCAAACAGGCTCTGCATTTCTTGATGCCCTCTCTACGTGTCTCGCACATCCGGACACCCGGGTGCGCAGTCGCGCTGTTGAGCATCTCGCCGAAACTCGCGCCGGCGTCGCACGGTTACGGGTGAGCGACTGCGCTACCGATCCTTCCGCCCGAGTACGAGAGAGCATCTACGACGTCGCCCGCCGAAACGATCGTCAGTGGGCCTATGAGCTCGTACGGACCGACTTGACGAACGAACGAACCGAACCGCTGATCGCGGTCGCTGCGCGCGGAGCGAAGTCGCTCGGCGACCCGCGGATCATTCCCGACCTCAGGCGCCGATTTCGCGAAGACTCTCCGCCGCACCCCGAAGTAATCCTCGCCCTCGTCGCGTTCGGCCGACCCGAGGACTCCGGCGCCCTCGATGTTCTCCTGCGTTCCGGTGAGTACCGCCATGTGAGCTCTGCGCTCGACTCTCTCGGGACCTCGCGCCTCCGGGACCACATCGAATCGATCGCAGCTTTGCTCGGATCAGAGCATTGGGACCTGCGAGTTCGCGCTCTTCGTCGAATTGAAGAAGTTGATCGCGAAAACCTTCCCTACCACCTGCTCGACCTGCTCGATCACGCTGATCTCGACGTCTACCGATTCGCGGTCGAGCACCTCGTTCAGTACGGCGGAGAGGACTTTCTCGGCGACATCGAGGTGTCGCTCCGGCGGTGGCCCCTCTCGGAGAGGCCCTTCTTGATCGCCTCCGATGAGGGCCGCGCGTTCCCTCGCCCCGTTCCCGCGATTGCAGCGGGTGCCCTCGAAGATTCAGTTCTGGGGGGACCTTCGAGTGACGCGATGGGGGCGATCCAGCCCGCAATTCTCCGCGCTGACGATTGACGAGGTGCAGAGCGCATCGCCGTCCCGATTCGTCTCCGCCACTCCGCTTCCTCTCCCCACATGTGCTGCCCTGCGTTACTCTTCGGCTGCCCGGCTGTGCCGGCCAGAATGGGGAATGCAATGGAGCAGGTCTTTGGCGTCACGACCTCCGCCCTCGAAGCGGCGCTGGGCGAGGTGATCGGATTTCGAACCGCGGATGATTCCCTACAGGCGGTCTCTCGGCGGCTCGAGGTCCTCGGCGAGTTTCGGACCCGGAGCAAGATCGAGGATGATCCCAGCTTCCAACAGCTCATCCCCTACGTCGCTCTGACCTGCTCTGGATCGGTGTTGCTCCTCGAGCGACTCGAGAAAGGCGGGGAGAAACGCTTGCATGGCAAGACCTCGATCGGCGTCGGCGGGCACGTGAATCCGGAGCCCCCTGGAGAGGATCCCCTCCTCATTCGTGGACTTCGGCGAGAGGTCGAAGAGGAGGTCGTGATCGATCTCGATCAGGCAGATCCTCCGGAGTTGCTCGGTTTTATCCGCGATCGCTCGACCGACGTGGGGAGCGTCCACTTCGGACTCGCCTGCCGGATCGAGGTGCCCGAGCGGGTGGTGATCCGCGAAACCGAGAACCTGGTCGGGCGGTGGATTCCGACGGGGGACCTCACCCTGTTCTCCGAGAAGATGGAGACGTGGTCGCGGTTCTTGAGCCCGACCATCCACGCAGTGGTCCATGGATCTCTCGCTCTGGAGTAAGCCCGGCACTCGCCTGACGCCAAGAATCGTGGAGCTCTCCCCGAAGAGGGGTGGAACTTGGCGCAGACCGGTCTAGAATCCCACCCCGCGCACGAGAGGGCACGTCCTCGCGCGCGCGATCTGCCATCGACGGCCGAGCCGACCGCGGCGCGCACCAACGATGGTCTGCAACCCGGTGGTGTAATTGGCAACACAGCTGGTTTTGGTCCAGCCATTCGAGGTTCGAGTCCTCGCCGGGTTGCCATTTTTTGTTCTGCTGTCTCCGCTGATTCCTACCGCAGCTTCCTTACAGCAGCTTCCTTACAGCAGCTTCCTTACAGCAGCTTCCTTACAGCAGCAGATCCACGCTCCGAGTCAGCTTCTGCTCCCTGAGAGGGGTCTCGCGTGGCCCGACAGCCGGTGATCGGAATCGCTCTCGCCGCCGGCCGCGGAACTCGCATGCGCTCTCGCGATCCCAAGGTCCTGTTCCTTCTCGGCGGGCTTCCTCTTCTGGCTCATCCGCTGCGGGCACTCGCCTTGGCGGGGGCCGACCGGGCGGTCGTGGTCACCGGTCACCAGGCAGAGCGGGTCGAGACCGTCACAAGGAAGGAGCTGGGGGAGACTTTCCCCGTGTCCTTCGCGCGCCAAGACCCTCCCCGTGGCACCGGTGATGCTGTCGCCTGCGCGCTGCGCGCGATCGAAGAGAAAGACGGCACTCTCCTCATCGTGAACGGCGATCTTCCCCTTCTCGAAGCGAAGACCCTCGCACTGTTCCTCGAAGCTCACCGGAAGACGAATGCTGCGATGACGTTTCTGTCTCTCGTGCGTGAGGACCCGGCAGGCTACGGCCGTTTGCGAGTGGCGGGGGACCGGGTTCTCGAGGTCATCGAAGATGCCGATGCCGATGCCGAGGCCAAGAAAATCACGACGGTCAATGGCGGGCTGTACGCGGTCGAGCTCGCCGCCTTACGCCCCGCGCTCGACGAATGGTGCCGCTCCGAAGATGCGCGCATCGCGCGTGGGGACCCGGGCCCGAGCGAGATTTACTTCCCCCCGATCATCGGTCCGATCGCCGCTGCCGGCGGTTCTGTCCGGCACCACGAGCTTGCCGCTGCCGATGTGGATCAGCTGCAACAAGTGAATGACCGGCGCGAACTCAGTGTGGCGGGGAACCGGCTCCGCGCGCGGCTGGTCGAAGAGCACCAGCTTGCCGGTGTGACCGTCGTCGACCCGGAGCAGACTTGGATCGAGTGCGACGTCGTGATTGGATCCGACACACTGATTCACCCGGGGACCATCATCCGCCGCGGGGTCGTGGTCGGTGAGCAGTGCGAGATCGGCCCTCACGCGCACCTTCGGGAGGGTACAGTGCTCGCGGACGACGTGAAGATCGGCAACTACGTCGAGGTGAAGAAGACCCGGATCGGTCGCGGTACCCGCGCCAAGCACCTGACCTACCTCGGAAACGGCGTTATTGGGGAGCGGGTCAACATCGGGGCCGGAACAGTGCTCGCGAACTACGACGGAGTTCGCAAATCGACGACTGAGATCGGGGACGACGTATTCATCGGATCTGGCACGATCATTATTGCTCCCGCCCGAATCGGGGCCGGGGCGAAGACCGGCGCCGGTGCGGTGGTGAAGCGGGGGAGCGACATTCCCCCCGGCGAGACGGTGGTCGGGGTCCCTGCCCGAAGTCTTGCGAACCGCGCTCTACCCCCCTCCCCTGGAAATCCCGCCACTTCCTGACTTCGAGCGATGTCTTTCCGCCCGCCGCCGGCGCCCCTCTGGCCCGTTCGAAATCCCCCAGATTGTTCAGTTGAAGGTGACTCGGAGAATCTTCTCCGGTACCCTCTCGGGCCGCGAAAGGGGTGAATGATCCCACCTTCGCGTTCAGCCAACAGGCTCAAAATCAGGTGAGTTCGGGCAGTCGTAGAGCTCGGGAGCGGTTTTGCTCCAGAGTTCAGGCGCCGAGCCGGGGAAGAGCGCACGAGTGAGTCAAGACATCGACGAGCGGTTGGTCGTCCTTCACGGGAACGCAAACCCGAAACTCGCGGCAGACATCTGCGAGCAACTGGGGACCCGACCGGGCCGAGCCAAAGTGGGTCGTTTCCCGGATGGGGAGATCGCGGTCGAGTTGCAGGAGGACGTGCGCGGCAAAGACGTGTTCGTCATCCAGTCGACCTGCCCGCCGGTCAACGAGAACCTCATGGAGCTCCTGGTTCTCATCGACTGTGTGAAGCGTGCATCGGCTGCCCGAGTGACCGCGGTGATTCCGTACTTCGGGTACGCGCGTCAGGACCGTCGGGAACACGGAGCGCCGGTCCCGATTACGGCGAAGCTGGTCGCGAATCTGATCGCCGCCGCGGGTACGGACCGCGTCGTGACGATGGATTTGCACTGCGAACAGATTCAGGGGTTCTTTGATATCGCAGTGGACCACGTGTACGCCGGTGGCGTCGTGGTGGATCACCTGCGTGACCTCAGGCTCCCGCAGCCGGTCGTCGTCAGTCCTGATGTCGGTGCGATCAAGATGGCGCGGGCCTATTCGCGAGGGATTCCTGGCGCAAGATTGGCGACCGTCGACAAGCGCCGCGTCAGCGGTGAAGAAACGCAAATCGGTTTCGTGATCGGAGACGTCGAGGGAATGGATGCCATCATCGCCGACGATGTGATCGCGACAGGTGGATCCATCGCCCAGGCGGCGTGTCTTCTCAAAGAAAAGGGGGCACAGTCGGTCACGATTGTGTGCACCCACCCGGTTTTGTGCGGTCCTGCGATCGAGAAGCTCGAGGCGAGTCCCGCCGGGCAGATCATCGTGACCGACACGATTCCGATCGATGGAAAGTACGAAGGAGATCGGGTCACCGTGCTCTCGAGCGCCAAGACCTTCGCCGAGGCGATTCTCCAAATCCACAAATCGGCGAACGTCGTCGGTGGCAGCAGGTAAAGAGCTCGGCGCTGGCCTCTACTGCGAGGCAGATCGTCGTGATACAGAAAATCAGAGGGCGGGAAATCCCCGCCTGATTCAGGGAGGCACTGACGATGTCACAGATCGTCCTCAAGGGAACGCTCCGCACCGGCAACGGAACCTCGGATGCACGGCGCAAGCGACTGGAAGGCTATGCGACGGGGAACCTCTACGGGCACGGCGAGGCGAACGTCTCGTTCCTCGTAGATCAGCTCGCGCTGAACAAGCTCGCGCACGGGGGGCATCACCTTTTGCAACTCGATCTCGAGGGCAAGCTGGACGTCGGGTTGATGAAAGAGCTGCAGTTTGACACCTACGGCGATCGCATCACCCATGTCGACTTCATTCGTGTGTCGATGGACGAGGTGATCGAGTCGAACGTCGAAGTGCGCGTGATCGGCACAGCCAAGGGAGTGGCCCAGGGCGGGACGATGGACATCTTGCACCACGTCGTCACTCTGCGCGGAAAGGCGCGGGACCTTCCTGAGCATCTCGACATCGAAGTCGACGACTTGGCTCTGGGGGCTTCGTTCCGGGTTGGCGACATCAAGCTCCCCGCTGGGATCGAGTGTCTCCTCGATGCGGAAGAGGCGATCATTATGGTCCACGCCGTCGTAGAAGAGAAAGAAGCGCCCGAGGAAGATGAAGAGCCGGTTGAGGGTGAGACGGAGAGCTAGCCGCTCCCCTGGCCGCTTTCGATGGTCCAGAGACATTCGATGGAACCAACAGTACCTCAGCTCTCCCTCTTGGTCGGGCTCGGGAACCCGGGGAACCGGTATCGCGGCACTCGCCACAATGTTGGCTTTGAGTGCGTTGAGGGAGTGCTCGCCGAGCTTTCCGGTCGCTGTGAGGAGCCCCTCACCGGAGGGATTCTCGAGCGGGGAACGCTTCATCCGGAGATCTCGGGGGCTGGAGTTGGGAGACCCCTTCTCCTGTTGAGACCGATGCTCTACATGAACCGGAGTGGCGGGCCCACAGTGGAGGTTGCTCGCCGATTCGGCCTACCCCCGTCACGGATTCTTGCGGTTTACGACGATCTCGATCTTCCGCTCGGCCGGCTGCGCTTGCGCCTGAGTGGCGGGAGCGGCGGGCACAACGGGGTCCGCGATCTGATCGACCGACTCGCGGAGATCGGGGAAGGGCAGCCGAACGCGGAAGGGCAGCCGAACGCGGACTCCCTCGCGGAGTCGAAGCCGGAACCGTTCCCCAGGATTCGCTTGGGGATCGGCAGGCCAACCGAGGGGAACACCGAGTCTCATGTGCTCGGACGGTTCACCGAGGCGGAGCGATCGATCGCTGACGCGATGGTGGCGACCGCAGTTCGCGCGGTGCGGGCTTGGGTTCTCGAGGGGATCCGGTTCGCGATGAATGAATTCAATCGTGTCGAGGAATCATCCTCGACTTCCGATGACGCGCCTGCGCCTCTGGCACCAACGCCTGAGGAGTGACGCTGGCGTTCTTGAGACCTGAAGTGGAAGACCCCCTCCGAGGGAGGGGCCTTGCCGGTGACCGGTGAGGGCCGAGTCTTTCTCGAAGGGGTAGTTCTCGCGATCGTCCGTGCCTTTTTCTTTCGAGGCGCGACGGAAGGAGCAAAGTTGACCGAGCGACTGTACGAGGGGATGTTTCTCCTCGACTCGAACGAGGCCTCCAAGGGGTGGACCGATCTCGAGGGGCACATTACTGGCCTCCTCGAGAAGAACGAGGCTCGCCTCGAGCACTCCGAGCGCTGGCCCGACCAGCGTCTCGCGACCGAGATCAAAGGCGTCAAGAAGGGCACTTACTTCCTGACGTACTTCAATGCTCCGACCCAGTCGATTGCGGGCCTGCGCCGCGATATCGAGCTCTCCGACAAAATCTTGCGCTTCCTGGTCGTCCAGGAGGATTTCCTCGATGAGGAAATGAAGCGCAGGAAGGACCAAGCGCGTCGCCGCGCAGAACAGCCCGCATCGCCCCCGCCTGCTCCGGCCCCGGTGGCCGAGGCGAGCGCCGGATCCCCGGCAGCGGCGACTCCAGAAGGCGAGTCGAGCAACGCTGAGGCCCCCGCTGCGACATCGGACGCTCCGAGCGCGGAAACCAAGGAAGCCGCGGAACCCAGTGAAGCCGTCTCCGAAGAGGCAACTGAGGCGACCCCCGTGGCTGAGGCGGCCCCCGCAGCTGAGGCGACTCCCGCAGGTGATGAGGACGCGGCTGCCGAGAAGCCCGCAGAATGATTCTGGATCTCATCCAAATCCGCAGCTAGCCTCACAGATTGGCTGGCGAGGAACCTCTTCCCGATTTGAGCATCGGGCGAGAGGCATCCACGGATGAGAGACGAAGGACTGAGAGCAACATGGAACTGAACAAGATCTTCCTCGTCGGAAACCTGACCAAGGACCCGGATCTCCGCTACACCGGCGGCGGGACTGCGGTTTGTGATCTGCGCCTCGCATCGAGCCGTCGCTACCGTCGCGGTGGCGAGACCGGAGATATGGTCGAAGAGACCTGCTTCGTCGATGTCGTGGTGTGGGGACGGAGCGGCGAGAACTGCAACCAGTACCTCAAGAAGGGCAATTCAGTCCTCGTTGAGGGGCGCCTCAAGTTCGAAGAGTGGCAGTCGCAAGAAGGGCAGAAACGGAGCAAGCACACGATCGTCGCGGATCGAGTGAACTTCTTCCCGCGCTCGGGTGGCGGCGGCGGCGGACGCGAAGAGGAGTCCTCGTCAGGGGGATCAAAGGGTTCCCAGGGCTTCGGCAAGAACTACAACGATGATTTCCCCAGCGAGGCCAGCAAACCTCAGGAGGACTTCAACTCCGAGGTCCCGTTCTAACCGAACGGGAAACCTCTCAAGGGGATCGGGAAATCGAGATCCGCGCGCGCGGGCGGGCCGTTTGGCCTCTGCCGTTCGAATCGCAACGTCGCGAGCGTGACCAGAAAGAGTGAACACATGAGCATGTTTGTCAGAAAGAAGCGCCCTTCGTTGGTGCTGGGCCTCGAGTACATCGACTACAAAGATGTCGAGCTTCTCCAGAAGCTCGTGACCGCTCAGGGCAAGATGATGGCGCGCCGCCAGATCAACTGCGACGCCCGGATGCAGCACCGCATCAAGAAGGCGATTCACCGCGCCCGTTACATCGGCCTCATGCCTTACGGTCCGTAAGGATCCAGAAGGCCGAGAGGCCAACCCCGAAAGGAACGGGACTCAAGCGATGAAGCTCCTTCTCAAGAAGAACATTCCCGATCTCGGAGCCCTCGGGCAGATCGTCGAGGTAAAGGCGGGCTTTGCTCGTAACTACCTGATCCCCCAAGGTCTCGCGATCGCGGTAAACAACGCGAATCTCCAGTGGTTCGAATCACAGAAGCGTCGGCTGATCATCCTGGAAGAGGAGAGCAAGGAGAAACTCCGTCTCCTCGCGGCAGAGCTCGAGGGTACGTCGTGCACCATTATCGCGCGTGCCACCGAAGAGGGTCACCTCTTCGGCTCGGTCACACCGAAAGTGATCGCAGACCACCTCGCTGCCGAGGGAATCCAGGTCGAGACGAAGACGATTGCGCTCGAAGCACCGATCAAGGAACTCGGGATCTACCCGGTGACTGTGGTGCTGCACGCAGAAGTCTCTGCTCAGATCAAGGTCTGGGTCGTCAAGGGCGACGAGAACCACGCGCAACTCGATCCGGCTGAGTAGGACTGAGCCGGAGTTTTCAGCTCGAGATGACCGCCGGTAGGAACGGACGTCCGCGCTCTTTTCCCTCGAGGGGAAGGGTGCGGACGTCTCCGTTTTTGCTGGCCAGGCCCGTGATTCCGCGCATCTCGGCCGTCTCTTCAGCTGCCTTCGTCTCCAAGTACCGCGCTCTCCACCTCTTCGGTCGAGGAGTCTTGCGACTGCTTTCGGGGGGGTTGAGCTTCGGTTACCCTCGCGCGGCTTGCCTGCACGGCACACACGTCCCTGAGATTTTGACGAGCCTCGACCCCGAAGGAGCCCCCTTGTTGTTGGATCCGAAGCTGGCCAAGCACCACAGTCCACCGCACAGCATCGAGGCGGAGCGGAACCTTCTGGGGACGCTCCTCATTGCGTGCGGAGACACCTCCCGGATCTTTGAACTACTCAAGCCAGAATCATTCTTCTCCCGCCAACATCAACTGCTCTACGAAGCGATTCGCGAGGTGCATGGCGAGCACGCGAATGTCGATACGGTGCTCGTGCGCGAGGTTTTGGATCGCAGTGGAAACCTCGATGCCGCGGGTGGACTCGACTACATTCTCGGGCTCACCGAATCAGTCCAAACGAGTGCGAACACCGAGCAGTACGCTGAAATCATCCACGACCGGTACCTCCGCCGAGGCTTGATCGAAACGTGCGATCACGTGCTGCAGGATGCCTACGAGAATCAATCTCCAGCGAGAACTCTCCTCGATCAGGCCGAGGTGTCGATCCTCGAATTGACCGGCGACGAGGGCGTGAAGCAGATGACCCCCATGCGCGAGGTCGTGAAGCAGTCGTTCGACCTCATCGACAGTTGGGAAAAGGGAAACACCGGCACACCGACCGGATTCCGCGAACTCGACGATCTGACCAGTGGTGGGCTCCACCCGGGAGAGCTGGTTGTGGTGGCGGGGCGCCCCAGTATGGGGAAGACCACACTGAGCATG
Organism: uncultured bacterium; assembly: GCA_937876125.1. GTDB lineage: Bacteria > Planctomycetota > UBA8108 > UBA1146 > UBA1146 > JAFMMO01. The sequence continues at coordinate 9,235 of CALEHF010000446.1, read as the reverse complement.
AACATCGCCCACAACGTCGCGATGCGACAAGGGCTCCCGGTCGCAGTTTTTAGCCTGGAGGTCGACAAACGTCAGATCGCGATCAACTTGCTCTGCCGAGCAGGTCAGGTGCCTGCGCAGAAGCTTCGCTCGGTCACTCTCAGCCAACGAGAGTGGGAAAACCTCGCGCAAGCGGCTCAGTCCCTCTCAAAGCTGCCCATTTACGTTGATGACGCGGCGGGGCTGAACACAATGGCGATCCGCAGCCGCGCCCGCCGGCTCAAAAACCGGCACGACCTCGGGCTGATTGTCATCGATTACTTGCAGCTCCTCGAAATGGGGGGGGGGCGGCAGGAGAACCGGCAACAGGAGATCTCGACGATCTCTCGTTCGCTGAAGCTCCTTGCTCGCGAATTGAGCGTCCCGATCATCACGATCTCACAGCTGTCTCGCGCGGTTGAATCGAGAGAAGATCACAAGCCTCGAATGTCCGACCTGCGAGAATCGGGGGCGATCGAGCAGGACGCGGATGTCATCCTGCTCATCTATCGGGACGAGTACTACCACCCGGAGAAGGAAGAGTCGAAGGGGAAGGCCGAGGTGATCATTGCGAAACAGAGGAACGGTCCGACCGGGTCGGTGAAGCTCGCCTTTATCGGCGAACAGCTCCGCTTTGAAGATCTCTCGTCTTACCAAGAAGGATTCTAGGAGGCTGTCGCGCTTGAGGCTCGTTCCTCGCCCCTGATGAACGCAGTCGATCCCGTTTCAGCGACACTGCCGAAGAACGACACTGCCGAAGAACGACGACAGCTTTTGAGACCCGTAAGCCAGACACCTCACCGGAGGAGGAGACAGATGAGCATCATTGTCCAGCGCACCGGCGCCCTTGGAGTGCTGTGGAGCCTCGGGATCCTCGCGCTCGCGACGTTCTTGATCACGATCGCCGGTTCGATTCGCGCGAACGCACCGGGCCCTGGCGTGCCCGCCCGAGTTTGCATCGTTGATCTCGAGCGCGTCTTCAACTCGTCGCCGAAGCTCGCTTCGATGGATGCTGAGATCCAGGTGCGCGAAGACGAAATCGTCGCCCTCGCGAAAGCTGGCAAGGCTGAACTCGAGCGCCTCAAAGGCGAGCTCGAGCTGGTGAAGCCGGGAAGTTCCGAGCACCAGAAGATTCGCCGCGATCTCGCGACCAAGCAAGAAGACCTGCGCTTTCAGTCGGAACAGTGGGAGCGCGAGATGCAGACGCGCGTCATCGGGGCGAAGGAGCAACTGCTCAAGGAGATCGAGGTTGTCGTGATTCAAGTTTGTGAGACCGATGGATTCGACATTGTGCTCCAGAAGGAGTTCAAGATTCCGAAGACTCCGGTTTCGTGGACCACCGCGTTCTACACGCGCCCGGAGTTCGATATCACCGAGCGCGTCATTTCGGCTCTCAAGTAAGAGTTCTCGCCAGGAGGCTGTGTTGACCGCGAGTTGGTACCAGCGCACGATCGGGACTGAGGTTGAGTTCTCCGGTGTCGGTCTTCATACCGGCGAGGAGAACACGGTTCGCCTGAAGCCGGCCCCGGTGCAAACCGGGATCGTGTTCGTGCGCATCGATCTCGATCCCCCCGTGCACATTCCTCTCGATCTCGCGCATCGTCGCGAGCATCCGCGTCGAACCAGTTTTGCGGTCGATCATGCCGAGGTGCATACCGTTGAGCACCTCCTCGCCGTTCTGCACGTACTCGGAGTCCAGAACCTGTTCGTCGAGATCGACGGAGTCGAGGTTCCTGGGATGGACGGGAGCGCAGCAGAGTTTTTCGACGGAGTGCAGGCAGCAGGGGTTGTCGACCAGGAGCTACGGGGCCGGACGTTGACAGTGCGCGAAGCGACCGGTGTGCAAGCTCAGAACTCGAGTCTGGTCGCCCTTCCCGGCGATGAACGCTTTCGGGTCAGCTACACTCTTCATTACGATGCGCCCCAGAGCATCACGCAATATCAAAGCTTCAACATCGACGCTGAAACTTTCCGTCGAGAGATCGCGCCTGCGCGGACCTTCGTTCTCGAGTCAGAGGTGAAAGAGCTCCAGAGTCGCGGACTCGGGCGCGGCGCGAGTACCGTGAACACTCTCGTCATCGGTCCCGATGGCCCGGTCGACAATGAACTTCGATTCCCGGATGAGTTGGTGCGGCACAAGATGCTCGACCTCATCGGAGATCTCTATTCTCTCGGTTCAAAGATCAGCGGCCATCTCATCGCGCACCGATCCGGGCATGCTTTGAATTCCGACCTCGCTGTCAAGCTCTCGGAAGTCTATTCACGCGAGCGCGATGTCGAAGAGATTTTGATCGGTTCTCACCGCGGACTCGAGATCCGGCAGATCCAGAAGATCCTGCCCCACCGATATCCGTTTCTTCTCGTCGATCGCATCCTCGAAATCCATGACAACGTGCGTGCGGTCGGATTGAAGAACGTCACCTACAACGAGGAGTTCTTCCAAGGGCACTTCCCGGGGCAGCCGGTCATGCCCGGTGTTCTGCAGATCGAGGCGATGGCTCAACTCGCGGGCGTGTTGTTGCTCAGGAACACAGAGGACATCAACAAGCTCGCCTACATCTTGAGCATCGACAACGTGAAGTTCCGAAAGACTGTGGTCCCCGGAGATCAACTGATTCTCGAGGCCGAGTTGAAGAAGATGCGCAGCCGGACTGGGCAAGTCCAAGCCAAGGCGTCCGTCGATGACCAAGTTGTCGCCGAGGCGACGATTCGTTTCATGATCGTCGATGCCTACTGAAGGTCTTGGGAGATCGCGAGCTTCTCGACGGCCGAAGAGCCGGAGAGCGTGACGCGGTGAGTTTGGTGCAGGATGCTGGGTCCGTTTCCGAAGATCGCAGTGACGAATGGGGACGCGTGATATCTAGCAGTCTGTTGAAAAAGTGCTTTCGAATCGAGAGGTTGAGATTTCGAGCCCGGTGCCCCCGGCCAAACGACGTCGTACTGGTCGTACTTCGAGTTTGGCCGGGGGGGTACTGGGCGAAGGAAGGTCGGCCTCTCGATCGGAATGACTTTTTCAACAGGCTGCTAGGGAAGCGCGTTCTCTAGAGAAGCTGGGGTGAGGCTTCTGGCGGTGGAGCGGGGTGTGCGGGCCCGGAAGCTTGCGTTCGTCAGGCGGTAACCCGTAGGATGTCGCGACGCCGACCGACTGGTAGTGACAGCACGCTCGTTCGTGTGATGACGTACACCGAGAGAATCCGACGGGCCGAGCTAGCCTGGGGAGTTCGACATGGAACGGACTCAGGCGGTGAGCTGCATACGCCGTGGAGCACGGGGAGCTTCGATTGAGCGCTGACATTCATCCGACTGCGATCGTCCATCCTTCGGCTGAGCTCGAAGCTGGAGTTGAGGTCGGTGCCTACGCATGTATCGGGCCACAGGTTCGAGTGGGGGCGGGGACGCGGGTGTTACACCATGCGACCATCGATTCCCGCACCGTGGTCGGTCGCGAGAACGAAATCCATCCTGGCGCCGTCATCGGCGGAGACGCGCAGGACAAGAAGTACGTTGGCGAAGAGTGCTGGCTCTTCATCGGCGATCGCAATGTCTTCCGCGAGGGCGTCACCGTGAATCGCGGGACGGGACTCGGCGGGGGTGAAACGCGGATCGGCGACGGCTGCCTCCTCCTCGCGGGAGTCCACGTCGCGCACGACTGTGTTCTAGGGAACCACATCATCCTTGCCAACGGAGTGCAACTCGGGGGGCACGTGATGGTTCAGGATGGGGTCGGGTTCGGCGGGCTCTCTGCCGTCCACCACTACGTCACCATCGGCAAGCTGGCATTCATCGGCGGAATGACGCGCGTCACCTCTGACGCTCCGCCGTACTTGATCACCGAAGGACACCCGTCGAGGGTCCGCGCCGTGAACAAGGTCGGGCTGAAACGGGCCGGAGTTTCCGAAGATGCGATCAGCTGGCTGAAGGAGGCGCAGCGTCTTCTCTACAGCCACAAAGTCATTCGTCGCGAGGCATTCGAACTCCTCGAGAAACATGGAGCCGTGCCCGAAGAAGGGCTCTCGCTCCGTTCGTTCCTCCGCGCTTCGGAGGAGGGAAAACAAGGACGGGCGAGGCAGCCGTGAAGGTGGGTGTCGTTGGCGTCGGTCATCTAGGGCAGCATCATGCTCGGGTCTACAGCGAGATACCCGAGGTCGAGTTGGTCGGCGTCTTCGATGCCGATCCTGCTCGCGCAGAAGAAATCGCCACGCGTCACGAGGTGCGTGCATTCGCGACCCCGGAAGCTCTCCTCGAAGAGATCGACGCGGTGAGCGTCGTCACACCGACTCCTCATCACAGGAAGAGCGCCGCGCCGTTCTTGCGAGCAGGAAAAGGGGTCTTGATCGAAAAGCCCCTCGCCTCGACGCTCGAAGAGGCGGATGAACTGGTGGCGTTGGCCGAGGATCACTGTGCGACGCTTCAGGTGGGGCACATCGAGCGGTTCAATCCGTGCTTGGTGGCGGCCCTGCCGAGGATCGACCGACCTCTCTTCATCGAGGCGGATCGGATTCACCCCTTCAACTTGCGCTCGACCGAAGTGAGCGTGGTTCTCGATCTAATGATCCACGACATCGATTTGGTTCTCCATGTGATTCAGGATGAACTGACCGATTGGACCGCTCTCGGGACACCGGTTTTTTCCCCCACCGATGACCTCGCTGTCGCCGTGCTTCGATTCGAAGGCGGCCAGGCGGCGATGGTTAAGACGAGCCGCGTCGCCCTGAATCGGTCGCGCAAGATCCGCATCTTCTCCGAAGGGGGTTACATCAGCCTCGACCTCGTCGCGCGGAAGGGGGTACACCTGTCACTGGCCGACGGTTACGACCCGCGGGAGTTCCTCGACAGTTCAGGCCGATTGGTGGCCCCAGAAGGGGAAGCGGCCTTCCTCGCCCAGGTGATGCGCCGTGAACAGCTCGAGATCTCTGAGTACGAGCCTCTGCGCGCCGAGCTCGATTCATTCGTCCAAGCGGTGCGCGATCGCGGGACCCCGGCGGTGACGGGGCGGCAAGGACGCCGGGCGATGGCTGCCGCAGAAGCGGTCATGAACGAGATCTCGGCCCGCCGGGCCGCGGTTGGGCGCGGCGAGTCAGGTGCGTAGAGTGAGCCGTGGTGCGATGTTTTCCAAACTTTGCGCCGTGAGAAATGCGTTAAGTCGTGATTCCTGCCCTTGATGGGTTCTGCTCCCATTGCTATCCTCTCCAGCCTCGAAAACTGCCGGGACCACTCTCTGGGCGATTCCGCTGACGATCCGTACCGCCCCGAGAAGCATTTCATGTCCGAGACTTGAATCTCGCATGGAGGCGGACCGCCTGCGCGCCGAAGAGGAAGACTCCTCGCACGCTTTCGAGGCGGGTTCTAAAGAAATTTCAGAGGAACACTGATCGGGGTGGACCGAGCACGGTATTCCAGTTCGGGATGACCGCTCGACATACCATCGGTATTCCCCGCCGGGTGACCGAGCGATCCGGGAGCAACTGCACACATGGGGTGTGCCGTCGCCCGATCGCTCAGGTGACGGCGGACACAGGAGGAAGGGGCCCCCCTTTGGGCATGGCATCGATTCAAGAGCTCATCGAAGCAGGAGTTCACTTTGGCCACCGTTCCAGTCGCTGGCATCCAGCGATGGAAGACTACATTCACCAAAAGCATAACCGGATCCACATCGTCGACCTCAGGGAGACGCTGAAGGGTCTTTTGCGCGCGTCGCACTTCCTGAACAACCTCGTCGAGGCGGGTCACGAAGTCATCTTCGTCGGCACGAAAGCTCAAGCGAAGGAAATCGTGCAGGCTCAGGCCGAGCGCTGCGGCATGCACTGGGTCACCCACCGTTGGCTCGGGGGCACGCTGACCAATTTCCACACGATTCGGTCCAGGCTGCGTCGTCTCGAGGAGCTCGAAAAGCTCGAAGCGGATGGCGCTTCGGTTCAGATGCGGTCGAAGAAAGAAATTTCGAGCATTCGTCGGGAGCGCCGGAAAATCAGCCGGAACCTCGAGGGGGTCCGGAAGATGAATCGCCTCCCCGGCGCCGTCATCGTGGCTGACATCCGTCGCGATGAAATCGCGGTCAATGAGGCGCGCTCGCTTGGGATTCCCGTCATTGGCCTCGTGGACACCGATTGTGATCCGCGCCTGGTGGACCTGGTGATTCCGGGGAACGACGACGCGTTCCGCTCCATCGAAATCCTGCTCGCTCACCTCTCGGATGCGATTTTGTCGGGGCGTGACAAGCTGGTCACGCGCCAGGCCGAGGAAGAGAAGAAGCGTCAGGAAGAAGAGGCCGAGGCCCGTCGGAAGGCGCAAGACCGCGTGGCGGCCGCCGCCGCAGCGGAAAAGGCGAAGGCTGATGCGCCCGCGGCGGCCAAACCTGCTGCACCGAGACCTCCAGCGCCCGCGGCTCAAAAGCCTGCAGCGCCGGCGAAGCCGTCAGCGCCAGCCGCAGTGAAGCCAGCCGCAGTGAAGCCAGCCGCAGAGAAGCCCGCCGCAGAGAAGCCAGCCGCAGTGAAGCCAGCCGCAGGGAAGCCTGCAGAGTCCGCCGGAAGCACGAACGAGGGCTAGGCCTCTCTTTTCTTGCCCGCTCTCACTTCTGCCCGCTGGGGCCGAAGGACAGCGGCCGAAGGACAGCGGCCGAAGGACAGCGGCCGAAGGACAGCGCGGCCGAAGGACAGCGCGGCCGAAGGACAGCGGCCGAAGGACAGCGCGCCCCCCCGTAGGGGCGTGAGGCGCGCTTCGACGCGGGCACCGTTCGAACGGTTCGAAATCACGCAAGAGACCAGGAGCCGTTAGGTTCCGCGAAACGATCAGGAAGCGACGATGGCAGAATTCTCCGCCAAGGACGTGGCTGCGCTTCGGAAGAAGACCGGCGCGAGCATGATGGCGTGTAAGAAGGCTATGACGGAGTGCGGTGGCGACAGCGACAAGGCGGAAGTTTTGCTCAGGCAGCAAGACGCCAAGATCGCAGCCAAGAAATCTGATCGAGCCACTGAGCAGGGCTACATTGGCCACTACGTGCATGGCGGTCGGATCGGCGTTCTCGTCGAAGTCGCATGCGAAACCGACTTCGTGGCGAAGAACGACAAATTCCAAGAGTTCCTACACGACATCTCGATGCATATCTGTGCTCTGAACCCGCTGTCGATTTCGACCGAGGATCTTGCCCCGGGGATCGTCAACCGCGAGCGCGAGGTGTACCTCGGGCAGGTGCAGGACAAGCCTGAGAACATACGCGAGAAGATCGTCGAAGGAAAACTCCAGAAGTTCTACGCCGAGAATTGCCTCATGAGCCAAGCGTTCGTGAAGGACAACGACAAGACGATTCAGCAGGTCCTTGCCGAAGTCATCGGAACGCTCGGCGAGAACATCGTGATCAAGCGTTTTGTGCGACTTGAGCTGGGAGCCGAGTGAGGGCGCTCCCCGGCGAGAGTCCGGAGGGAGGGCGTCGGTGAGCCGGCGAGTTCTCCTGAAACTGAGCGGTGAAGTTCTCGGGGGTGAGACCGGACAAGGTCTCGACCCTGAGTCCTTCACCGCTGTGGCATCCATGCTGGCGCCCATTTCAGCTTCCGGAGTGCAGGTCGCCGTCGTCGTCGGCGGGGGAAACCTCTGTCGTGGCGGGGGCCTCGAGGTCCCCGGTCTTCCCGCGACCACCGCTCACACCGCGGGTATGTTGGCGACCGTGATGAACGGCCTCCTCTTGAACGCAGCTCTCCGGCGCGCTGGCGCGTCCTCGGAGGTCTACACTCCGTGGCCGACCGGAGGGGAAACGACCCTGTTTTCCGCGCGAGAAGCCCGCGCGCTCCTTGCCAGCGGCGGTATCGCGATCCTCGCTGGCGGCACGGGGAACCCGTTCTTCACCACCGACACCTGTGCTGCACTGCGCGCACTCGAACTCGAGTGTTCGGAAGTGCTGAAGGCGACGAAGGTCGACGGGATCTATACCGCCGACCCCCAGAAGGACCCCTCCGCCCAGCGGATTTCCAGGATCTCGTTCAGCGAGGTTCTCGAGAAGGGGCTCGAGGTGATGGACGCTGCGGCGGTCGCGCTCTGTCGCGAGCACAGAATGCCGATCCGCGTCTTTTCAATGACGGACAAGAAGACCGTGGAACGCGCCCTCTGCGGAGAAGACGTCGGTACTGTGGTGCACGCCGAACCGAATCACTGACCCGAAGCTGCACGAGGAGATCATCATGGACTACGATGACATCATGCTCGACCTCGAGGACCGAATGGAGAAAGCGGTCGATGTATTCCGCAACGAAATGCGCGGAATGCGAACCGGTCGCGCCCATCCCGGACTCGTCGAGCCGATTCGCGTCGACTACTACGGAAGCCCGACACCCCTGAAGCAGATCGCCAGCATTTCGGTGCCTGAAGCGGATCAGATCGTCATCAAGCCGTTCGACGTGACCGCCCTCGCCGATATCGAGAAGGGCATTCTCAAGTCCGATCTCGGGATCACCCCGAACTCCGACGGGAAGATCCTACGCCTCCAAGTTCCGCCCTTGTCTGAGGAGCGTCGCAAGAAGCTCGTCTCACGTGCGAAAGAAGTTGCGGAGGAGGCGCGTGTCGCGATCCGCAATGTGCGCCGTGACGCGAACAAGCACGCAGAAGCCTCCCAAAAGGACGGTGTCTTCAGCGAAGATGATCTGAAGCGTCTCAAGGACGACATTCAGGGGAAGACGAAGGAGAAAGAGGGCGAGGTCGATCGTGAGCTCGCGCAGAAGACCGAGGAGCTGATGGAGGTCTGATTCCTCCATCCTTCCGACAGCCTCTTCGATTCAGCTCAAAATGGCCCATTGCCGCTTGATCCGGAGTTGACGACTGCGGACTGATTGCTATGATCCTCCGTCTGTTCGGGGGGGGCTTCCCTCCGTCGGGGGCTTAGCTCAGTTGGTAGAGCACCGCCCTTTTAAGGCGATGGTCGCTGGTTCGAGTCCAGCAGCCCTCACTCTTCGAAATCCAATCGCACTCCCTGGAACTGCCGAGGAGCGCCGTTCGAAGGAAACTCTGTGGCCCCTTCGTCTAGTCAGGTCTAGGACACCAGGTTTTCATCCTGGCGACCGGGGTTCAAATCCCCTAGGGGTCACTTCAATATTCGCCCAGGGGGACACGTCCCTCTGGGCGTTTTTTTGTTCGGAGGCGGATCAGGGTCAGGCGCAGAGAAGGGTCAGGGAGGAAGGGCGCACTCCCGCCGATCTCTCGACCCAAAAGGAGTCGATCCGTCGGATTTCCC
>CALEHF010000445.1 GCA_937876125.1 uncultured bacterium | reverse complement strand
GCACGTCCGATCACCCGGCCGCGCTCGCCGACTGTGCCCTCTATCTCAAGGCGGTTCTCGATACCTATGAGGCGTCGTTCGATCCGGCTCTCGTCGAACACGCCCGAGAGGTCGCCGAGTGGATCGAGCGCGATTTCGCCGGTACTCCGAGGGCGCCGGAATCGGAGGAGACAGCGGGTTCGGGTGAGACGGCGGACGGGGGTGCGTACTACTCGACCCCGGCGGGGATCGAGCTGATCGTCCCGCGTCGCAAGCCGCACTTCGGGTCGGCTCTCCCCTCCGCCAACGGAACGCATGCGCGCAACTTGCTCCGGCTCCACGCGCTCACGGGAGACGCACGGTTCCAGGCGCGGGCGGATGGAATTCTACGCGAGTCGTTGGCGGCGACCGGGCAGGCCCCGAGCGCTGCGCCGGAGTTGCTGATTGCGGCTCTGATGCGACAGCGAGGCATTCCTGAAATCGTCATCGCTGGAGACTTACGGAACCCTGTGATGCAGGGGTTCCTCGAGCCGTCACTGCGCGGGGGAATCCCCTACCGAGTGCTCGCGCACCGCCCGATCGGGGAGGCGGGGGTCCGCGCGGAAGAGATGATCCCGATCCTCAAGGACCGCGCTCCGATCGCGGGACGTCCGACGGCGTGGTTTTGTGAGAATGGCGTCTGCCAAGCGCCGACCCAGGACTTCAAGATCCTGAGAGCCACGATCGAAGCTTGGCTCGCTCCTCCCGCCACCGCTCCTCCCAACACCGCTCCTACCAATGCCGAGGCGGTTCAGGGAGAGGACTAACGGCGAGCGGTTCGCCCCCTCGACTGATCAGTGCTTCGCGTGCAACACCGCGCGAGCGAGTAGCGCCCACCCGATGATGAAGCAAACTCCGCCGATGGGGGTCACGGCCCCGAGCCAAGTCTCCCCCGAGATCGCCATGGTATACAGGCTCCCCGAGAACAGAATGATCCCGACGGCGAAGAACAGAGACGCGATTCCCCCCGGTCTTCCGGTGCGAACCGCATCGCCGGCGAGCCACAACCCCATGGCGTGCCAGAACTGGTAGGTCACGCCGGTGTGGAACACCTCGAGCGACCGATCGCTCAGCTGATCTTTGAGGAAGTGCGCCCCGAACGCACCGAAGATCACCGCCCCCGCTGCGAACAGACACGAGCTGCCTTGAATCACGCGCGCACGATTCATCGATCTCCCTTTCTCGCCACCGAGAAGAGCCACTCGTGTACTTCGTTGCGCTCTCTCCCCGGTAGCTCGCGGTATTGGCGCCCCGCGCCGGTCGATGCGACGCGTCCGTCGGCATCGCTTCTGAATCGACGATAGGGAATCTCTCTGAGAACCGTTCCGAGCTTCGATCGCCGAACGCCCGCATAGGCCGCGAGGATTTCTTCGAACTCATCGCGGGTGATGATTCCCTCTTCGTTGTAGCTGATCACCACACGCGGAACGCGCGTTCGTTCGAGAATCGACGCGAACGCATCGCGACAGTCTGTCCCCCGACGACTGCACAGGACACTCGCCTTCTCCCGCCACGGAACGAGCCCGGTCTTGCCGTAGATCGAGGACTCGAAAGTGGGGAGATCCGCCTCGAAAGGAATGCGCGCCACGATGTCGAGCAGATGGTAATTCGCAGCGTATTGGCGCTGATTGTAGGGCGGGTCGATGTAGAGACAGTCCGCGTCGACCTCTTCGATCCACTCACTCGCATCGCGCTGGTTGCCAGCCCCCACCGGTCCCTCGACGATCGCGGGGAGCCTGAGCGACAGATCGGCGATCGCATTCGACTGCCACTTCTTGAGATAGGCGCCATACGTGCCCGAGATGTTCGCCACCCGGTCCACCGCATCGATGATCGTCCCGAGCAACAGGTACGTCTCGGGTTCAGTCAGCAATCCGTCGTGGTGCCACTCTCTGAGCCCGCCCAACATCGCATCGAACCGCGCTGCATTCTCTTCGCGAATGTACATCCGTCCCAGAGGTCCGGAAGGGGAGTACTGCCGAGTGAGCAGACCTTCCTTCGGTTCGAGCTGCTCGAGATAGGCGAGGACTCTCCGCGTCGGTTCCCACTCCAGCGGATCGGACGGCAGCGCCCCTTCGATGCGCTTTTCAGGCACCGGGGGCGGGAGGTCATGGGCGGTCCGAAATGCTTCAAAGGATGGCGGGCCGGGAAGTTCGAGGAAGATTTTTTGGAAGACGTGGCTGCACGCCATCAGGTCGGTCGCGAGCACTCTGCACCCGCGCGCGCGAAAGTGTCGCCCGACGCGCGCCGACCCTGCGAACAGATCGCACATCGTGCCACGCTCGAAACCGATGGCGCGTGCCGCACTCTCGATGTCAGCCAACAGATGGCGCTTGTTCCCCAGGTAGCGCATCGGTCAACGCTCGCAGAGGACCAGCAGCTCACGCGCTGCGTGGTTCGAGTCCCCCTGCCCCGAATGCATCAATTCTCGTTCTCTGACTTCGACCTTGGGGTACACCTCGCGACAGATCTCACGGAACCGCGCGACCGGGTTCTCGACTCCGTGTTCGCGCATCCGTTTCATCAGCAAGCCGTGATCCGCTGCGTAGCTGATGAGGAGGTTCGCCCCGAGCGCGTGGGAGCGCGCGATGACAAAACGGAACGCATCTTCGACCCCGTCCTTCGAGCAGAAGCGACTTTGGAACCGCTTCTCACTCACTGGATATCGCCCCCGGGTGAGCGCGCCCGCGCGCATCGCAAGTGCGGGGTAGTCGTAGTCGACCAAGGTTTCGAGCAGGTGGTAGAAGCGCGAGTAGTTGTCGGCGGTGTAGGGCGGATCGAGGTAGATCAATCCGATCTCCTCCCCGACCAACGGTCCTTCCTCACCGAGCAACTCTTCCGCGGGCATGCGGAAGACGCGATTTCCATCGTTGCGCGGCGCCCTCCCCCACTCTCGACGCATCGCATCGAGGGAGAGATGGAATTCGACTTCGATGTCGATCGATCGCCTCCGGGCGACGGCGAGCAGCTCGCGATCCTTCGTCAGGCTGCGCGGCTGCGCGAAGTGGCTCGTACCCGAGGTGGAAACCGACGCGGCCTGTACCAGAGCGGCGAGGTAGAGGACACGCTTGCGGTCGCGGAGGGGATCGGAGTCTGGGATCGAGTCGATCCCAATGCGCAGGGAGTCGAGGGTGATCGATTGCTCGAGGCCGAAGTAGACATTCCCTGCGTAGGCGGTGATCAGCGCATAGGGTCGCGTACTCGGATCGCGCTGGCGCTCGCGAATGATTCCGGGCATCCCCTCGGCGAAGCGCTGATAGCGTTTGTCCGGCTTCCCCTTAGACTCGAGTGTGGGCTCCGGAGTCGCGGCCACTAAGCCGCGATATTCATCGCATGCCGGAGTCTCTTTCGCATTGGAACTGAGCTCGGAGATCACGCGCGGAAGGAGGTATCCCTCCCGCTCGACCGCCAAGGGAAGGAGTTTCTCGAGAGACTTCCGATTGCTCTCGGTCGCGCGGGAGAGGTCGACCTCGGGGTCGAGGTGCTCGAGGGCCTCCCGCCACTCCGCGTCCCCTTCCAAGTGTGCACTCGCAATGATCGCGGAGAAGTGCTGGACGTCATTCGCGAAGACTCGATGGCGAGGAGCGAAAGTGCGCGCCACCGCGGAGGTACCGGCGCAGACGTCAAGCAAGGTCTTCCCCTCTGGAAGCAGGTCCGCGACGGCCCCCTCGATGAAGTCGGGGCAGATGCGGGTCTTCGCGCCCATGTACCAAATGGTGCGCATCTCATGCGTCGAGATGATCATGCGGTCGCTGCTCCTGCTCGCGTTCCGAGTCACTGGTGTCGTATCTCAGACGTGCCGGGGGACGCGAAGCAATGGACCGACCGTGTCGATCACACCCCGACGCGCTCCTCGGCCTCCCGCAAGGCGGCGAGGTAGCGCCGTTGGAACTTGCTCAGCGCCCGCACCACAGTGTCCTGCCCGACGATCCGCACCGCGAGTCCGCGGACCGTGGTGCCAAAATCGACGCGAGATCCCACACCGTCGGTCCGCACCGCGATCGTGAACTCCACGCGCACCGTGAGGAACCGGCCGATCCAGCGGACTTCGCGATCGGTCTCGACGCGCGAGACCACTCCGCCACTGAGAAACGAGAATCGCGGGCCCGATGGCACCAGCCGGAGCCGGTGACCTTCTTGCCAACCGCGTCGGCCGAGCCAGCGCGCTTCCGCAATCCCCTCGTTCCAATCGGGCCACTCTTCGACGGAAAGAATCCTGCGCCATGCCGCACCGGGCGTCACATTCAACCAGGTCGACTCGCGGATCGTGAGTACGCGCAAAGGCCGCCTCCCCGAGTGCTGACGGATACACACCACCCGGGCAGAGCCCGGCTGCGAGGCGGAACGATTCCACGCTCAAAAACCCGGATCCACGGCTGGATTCGGGTCCTGGTTCTCCGTTCGCTCCTCTACCGGATCTTGCGGCGTCTTTGGCAGCCGGTCACCACCGGCGGTATTCTCGTCCAGGGGACCAGGGTGTCAAGGAAGCCGAGTCAAAGGCGTGGACTCATGGGTTGGCGAGAGTAGTCTGGTTGCACCTGCGAGCGCCAAAGCAGCCTGTTGGAGGAGGCCCCCATTCCGCACCATGAAGTCTGCGCATTCTGCCGACAGTGCGGCGGTGTTCTCGAAGAGCGTCGCCTCTCACCCGTCGAGGTGCGCCCCATCTGCACCGACTGCGGCACGATTACCTACATCGATCCCAAAGTGGCCGCAGCGGTGATCTACACAACGGATGAGGGAATTCTTCTCATCCGGCGCGCCATCGAGCCCGGCTTCGGGATGTGGGCCGTCCCGGGGGGCTTCGTCGATCGCGGCGAAGAGGTCCCCGCGGCCGCTGCGCGCGAAGCGCTCGAAGAAACCGGGGTCGAGATCGAGCTCACCCATCTCTTGGGGGTCTACTCCTACGAGGGTTGGACCTCGGTCGTCGTGATGTATGAGGGCAAAATTGCGACAGGGACCCCCAGACCTCTCGACGAAGTCTCCGAAGTGCGCAGTTTTCCCCCTCACGATCTCCCTTGGGACGAGATCGCGTTCTACAGCACCCACGATGCCCTGCGCGACTACCTGCGTCGCCATCACCCCGACGCAGTCCCTCCCGGACCCGCTCCGAGCGCGGGGAACCCGCGTCGGGGACGTTGATGATCGAAGCGATTCCGCGCCGCACCCCCGACTCCTCGTGACAGATCGAGCCGATTAGCTGAGAATGCTCTGACCACAAACGAATGGAGCTATTTTTGAGCGGTTCGATACTCCCCCACGTGCAGGCCGTCATCCTCTGCGACCACATCTACCGCGACGAGGACAGCGGCAAGTGCGTCATCGCGGGGACGTTCAACCGTGTGTTTCTCCAGGAGTTTCCCGGCTCGTACCAGCCTGCATCGATCTATCTGAACCTCAGCGACTTCGCCGGGCAGCACTCGATTGCGTTCCGCTTCAAGCGACTCGCCGACGAAGAGATCCTCGATGAGAGCCCCGCGTTCGATCTCGTCCACGAAGATCGTCGGGAGCACCACGAGTGCATCTTCGATCTTCCCCCGCTCCACTTTCCGGCGCCGGGACGCTACACACTCGAAATCATCTATGACTCGGACGACGTGATCGGTCACGCCGACGTCGAAGCGCAACCCCTTCCGGAGTAGCGGGTCCCCCCTTGCCGATCTCGACTGAGCGCATTGCCGCCTTCCTCGCCGCCGATGGCCGCGAGCGAAAGAAGCTGCTGAAGGAAATCCTCCCCGACGCCACCAGTGCTGAGGACGCGCGTGCCCTCGCACCGGCGCTCCGCGATCCGAGCCCCCGCGTCGCCGCACGGGTGACCGCATTGCTCGCCCGACACGGGCTCGCGGAAGTTCTCGAGGCGCAGCTCCGTGGACTGAAGCCCGGGAAGATCAACTTGCTCCGTGGGCAGTTTCGTCGGATCGCAGACGATGCGAGTGGACTGGGATCGACTCCCGCCGCCCCTCCAAAGAGCGTCGCCGCCGACCCGGCTGCCAGTGACGCAGCTTCCAAAGACGCAGCTTCCAAAGACGCAGCTTCCGGAGCCGAAGACCCCACCGACATCCCCCCGAGCGCGTAGTCGCCGCGCCCAGGGACTCCGACAGGGGGCACGAAAGAGGCCGCGCACCCACTCGGGTCCGCGGCCTCCTTCGTGTGATTTGTGAATCGAGACTACTCGACCGATTCCACCGGAAAGTCGACCCCCCTCGCCACGGTGACTTCGTACTCGAAGACCACCGTTCGCATGGAGCCCGAGGGGAGTTCGAGCTGCCAGCGACAGATTCCGTCAGCGTCGACCTCCGGCACGGGTGCGCACGCCTTCGTCGGCTTGACTTCGACACCCTCGATCTCGGAGACCGGCACTTGATCGAGGAGCGAGAGCGTCACCGGTTCCGGAGTCATGTTCCGCACCGCGAATTCGTAACCGAGGGTACGGCGCTGCCCCTTCTGGAAGGTCCCGACAATCCGCTCCCGATCGACGAGCTCGGTGCGACGGGCGACGATCCTTCCATCCACGCCGAAACTCAAACTGAAACTTCCCCCCGCCGGCACCGCCTTGAGTTCGGTCGACCCGACGAACGCCCCCTCTCGGAACACGCGGACCGTGCCGGGGAGGAACGGAGCCTCGCTTCGGTTCACCATCTTTCCGCGGCGGTAGGTGTGCGGGGACAAGCGGGGGACGCACTCGAACGCGAGATCCGCGGGAAGCGTCGACTCGAGGATGGGAACGCGGTGGGGACGGCCGTCGGTGGGAATCGACGCGCGCACGGGAACGCGAAAGCGCACCACCGCGCCAGCCCCCTCGATCTCGGCGGAGGAGAGATCGCCGGAGTCACGCTGCGACTCCTCCGAGGGTGCAGCCGCCGCGGAGCCGGTCGCCTCGCGACTCACCAACCCCGCGGATCGACGACCCACCTCGTACCCCCCGACTTGCATCGGGACGAGGGTCGGCGGCGCGAGACCCAGGCTCGAGCGCTGGGTCGAGAGAACCAATGCGACGCCTCCCCAATCTTCGCCAGAGCGCTGCTCTATTTCTGCCCCGTAGCTCCAGATCACCGTGCGGCTCGACTCGTCGAGGCGCGCCTCGTAGACCGGGCGCCAGCGCGCGTCGGCAACGTCGTAGCCGAGGCGCAAGATCGCCTCGCCCCCTTCGGTCGACTCGATCTGGACCACCGCGGTGAAGGTCACACGCCCCGCGCCCGCTTTCATGCGAGCGAGGTTTTCCTGCACCTCATGGAGCCGACGCTGCAACTCGCTGCGCTCTCTCGCCAGCCGCGCCAAAGTGCTCTCGACGGCCAGGGATTGTTCCGAGACCCACTCCTCCGCCTCGATCAGCTTCTCCGTCTCCAGTGGATCGGTACGAGTGCTCCGTTCAAGCATCGCGGTGCGCAGGTAGTTCGAGAACTGCTGCGCCAACTCGCCCCTTTTCGACTGTTCCAGCCTGGTGGCCACCAGCATGCGGTCACGCAGGCTGATCGCATCCCACTCCGTTTCGAGAGAAGCGACTTGGGCTCGTATGTCTTCCTCGTGAACCACGCGATTCAGGTGTACTCCCAAGACCCTCGCGACGAGTCGATTCGCCCCGATGCCACTCAGCTCGACCCAAGCAGAGCTGGGGTCGAGAGAGATCGGAAGCTCTGTGAACTCGATGCGATTCACACCCGCGACCAAGGTCGCGGGCTGGGTGCGATCGACGCGGGCGCGATCTTCGAAGACGGTGACCTGATCGATGGAGCTCGACGACGATGTTGGGTTGGTTGAGGCCGCCCCCTCGGGGGCATCCTGCGCAATCCCCAGAGACCCGCTCAACAGCCACACGACCCCTGCGACGAGGAACGAACTTGCGTAGTTCATCGGTCATCCTCCTCGAGGCGCTGGGGAGCGGGGGTTCGGGTCAACTGCAAAGCGCGCGGCGCATTGATGTTGTAGCGGAGAGTCACTGTGCGCTTGCCGCCGGCGGGGATCAGAAGGGTCCAGTCGACCAACCCGGAGCTCTTTCGAACACGGTCCGGCGTCGGTTTCGTCTTGTCGTCGTCGAGTTCGATCGAGATCCGATCGGACTCCGTGAAGGGAATCCGCTCGCGGAGATCGACCGTCTTCGCCTCCGAGTGGTGGTTCACAAGTTCGAGCGTGACCGTGGTCCGGTAGCGGCGCGACTTCGAGAAGACCCCGACTTCATCCTCGCGATCCTCCTGCCGCCGGACGACGACGATCTGCTCGTCGACTCCGAGATCGAGCACGATCTCTTCTCCCGGGGCAGTGGTCGGCACTCGACTCGTCCCGAGGTAAGCCCCATCGAGGAACACCGCGGCACTTCCGGCGAGACAGGGATCATCCCCGGTGAGCGGGGCACGCAGGCGGCGAAACACACGCTCGACAAGCTCCGGGACCGCCCGCCGCTCTTCCGTGAACGGGAGTTCGATCCGCCCGATCAGAAGGCGATGGGGCGCGCCGTCACTCGGCACCGGCTCGGGGCGGGCCGACGAGTAGGTGCGGAGGAATCCGCGCGTCGTTTCGGCGGTCGGAATCGTGGCGAAGCGGGAAATATCGTACATGAAGGGGCGGTAGAGGTCAGGATCGCGACTCACTTGCTCGCGAATCTGGAGGCCCCGAAGCCTTTGATTGTCTCCGAACGATCGCACGCCTTCGATCGCCTGATCCGAGAGGGTTCCGAGTGAAATCGTCAACTCCTTCTCGAGGTGGGCGAGCTCTGGTTCCGCCTGTCTCGCGTTACCTCGCGCAGCGCTCGGCCGTGCGTCCTTCCGACTCCGCGCGGGCCTCAGGGCAAGGTCCTCCTCGAAGAGAACATCGAGGGATTCGGAGTCTTCGAACCGCTCCCGCCGAATCCGGTGGGACGCGAGTTCCGGCATCGTCGCTCCCGCTGCGGGAATCGAAGTGGAGAAGTGCACCGGCGCCGCCGGCCAATCCTCGCCGGTCGCTTGGTGCACCACTCCGTAGCACGAGACTTCGAGGCGGAGCGCCGCCGGATCGATCCGCACCGAGTACTCCGGATACCAAAGGGCGCCGGGAAGCTCGTAGGTCACCTGCAGCATGCCGGGCGCGCCGGTGAGGTTCTGGACGACGACGATGAGGCTGGCGCGTTCGTGGCGGTCGGGACTCGACAGCGTCGCCAACTCACCGCGCAGTTGGTCGAGTTCGCGGTCGCGACTCTCGATCTCGGCCTCGAACCCCGCGACCTGGGTCCACGCGGTCGACATGCCCCTCTCGACCAGATCGATGAAGTGCTGCCACTTCGTCGGGTCGACCGGTGAAGGCTCCGCGACTCCCTTCTCTCTCTCCGGTGCGACCACTTGGAGTGCGTAGTAGCGATTCCGACGATCGACCGCCACGTTGCGACGGCGCATGAGCTCCTCCCGAAGGATCGTTTTCTCTTCGATGGTCGCTTCGAGGGCGCGGTAGGCGGGAGTCGCTTGATCGCCCCCCGCGGCCCGTTCGACCTGCACGGAGAGAACCCGGTGATGCTCGGCTCCTTCCGCTTTCACTCCATCGTCGAGAAGCCTCGCCGGCAAGGGGCCGATGGTCACGGTGTGAATTCCCTCGGCGCTCGGAATCGCCACCTCCCGGGTGACGCGAGCGCTCGACGCGTAGAGGGTCGTCGAGACGATCGTCGAGGGGGTGAGGGTCGTAGAGGAAGGGGGAGGAGCACTTTGAGCGTCGAGTCGCGCGCCGCCTCCATCCGGAGCGAGGGGTGCGCAGAGGAGGGCCACAAGAAGCATGGAGCCCCGAAGAAGCTGGAGTCGCTGCAATCGGTTCCTTTCCGTTGGGCACTCGAGGAGACCGCGAGTGCGCCGCCGTTCAGATCGCGGGGGAGTGATTCTGCCCCGACCGGGGCGTAGCGTCGAGGTTCCGGTGGGTCGAGAGACGAGAGCGGTCGATCGCCTCCCCGTTGCTGCGTCGTGAGGCGGGTGACCCACTGGCGGCGTTCAGTGCCCCGATTCAGGAGTGAAGCAGGGGCAGGTGAAGTCGCTCGGGGCAACATCGACGCCGTTGATTTGGAAAGAACTGCTCTCGATTCGATTTTCGTACGCGTGCTGCGTGCCGCGGGGGAACCCGGCAGGGATGGAGACCTTGCCCGTGCGCTGGGAGCACCTGTCATGCCTGCCCTCCCAGCACGTCGGACATGGCTGCTCCGGAAGCCGAATCTCCGCCCCAGGGAACCAGGAAACCCGCTTGTACTTCATCATCATCCCCATCGTCTCCCGCGGCTCTCCGTAGGCGACCCACTCGTAGATCGGCCCCCAGTCGAAGAGTCCGAGAGGCACGATGAGCGCGATCGAGATCAGCCATATGCGGCGCTTCCCTTGGAACCGGGTCGGTGCGTTCAACCTCCCGAATTCGTCTCGGTTTCGCAGCATGGGCACTCGAACGAATCGGCATCGACGGGTGTCGACCCGATGAGGAACGTGGGAAGAACATGATAGTTCACGCCATCGACGGTCGACCCCGCTTCGTCTTCGGCATCCCACTTGATCGAGTAGTCGAGTCGCATCGAACCTCGCTTGGAGAAGTCGAGATCGAGTTCGATCCCTTTCGTCCGCGAGGTGCAGCGGGAATGGCCGCCTCGCTGGCAGGCGGGACAGGGCTGCAGAGGAACGCGGTGCCGCTTGCCCGGGAGGAGAGAGCTGCGGAGGAAGGAGACCTGAAATCCCGCAAGGATCGGCTCGGGCTCGCCGTAGGCGACCCAAACCCAAATCGATGACCCATCGAAGAACGCGAGGGGGACGAGCACCATGAGCAGGAGCCACCGACTGCGGAGGGCCTTCTTCGGGGGTGGAATGCTCTCTGAACCCTGCTCGGCGGAATCGGTCATGCAGCTCCTTCTCCCATCCGGCGATCGGTGGACAGAAGAGATCCTCGGGGAAGAATCGAGGAAGCGCAAGCGGGGGGGCAAGCCCGAGAACGAAAGAGAGGACCGCGGCGAGTCAGCCTCGCCGGCGGTCCTCACTTCTTCAAGACTGGGAACAAGCCGTTATCCCAGATCGCGCGCAGGACACGCCGACACGAACCCATCACGACCGTGCGTGCCGTCGCAGAAGGGCAGATTCTCAGACTTGCCGCAGCGGCAGAGGGAGATCGCGGTGCGATCGCCGAGGCCAAACTCTTTCCCATCGGCATCGAGCAACTTGAATTCACCTTCGATGCGCAAGGGGCCGTTGGTCTTGACCGAGATGTTCGTCGACATGGGGGAGGTCCTTTCGGGCAGTCCGTCGAGGCACTGCGTTCAGTCGGAGGTTGCGGTGCGCCGCGCCCTCGGGGTTCGTAGGAGGCTGTCGGATAGTTAGAACTCAGACCTAGTGTCGCCGGCGCCGCTCTCTGCGCGCGGACTCTCGATTCCCAGTTGATCCTCGAGGTGCGCCACCCGTTTCGCGAGGGCCGCGATCTGCTCTTTCAGCTCGTCGATCACCGCGGGATCCGCCGCGGGGGGGGGAGCCGCAGCAGCACGGACCGGAGCGAGGAGGGTCGCCCCCACCGCCTCGTTCGCCCGCACCTCGGCGAATTCTTTCGTGGGATAGAAGCCATGGGTGAACCGAACCCCGCGCTTCTGTTCGGGCGAAGAGAGGCGCACGATCCTTGCGGGCGTCATCACCTCGAGGGTCTTCATGATGCCGTTCAGAACATCGAGGTCGGCGATCGGCTTCATCCGACTCGCGCGCGTGCGCAATTCTCCGAGCGTCTGCGGCCCGCGCAGGAGCAGCTCGGCGACGACCGCCATCTGTTGGCCATCCAGCTCCAGCTCGTAGGTGAATTCTTGCCGCCACCGGGCAGTGCGACCGCTCGAGCCGTAGTGCTCGGTGACGAGTCCGCGCTTCTGCAGGCGTGCGCAAATATCCTCGACTTCGCGCTCGACGAACTGCAGATAGGGGTCGCGGTTCGACTTCTGGTTGCACCCTGTGATCATCGCGTTGATGGTCAGCGGATAGTACTGCGGCGTGGTGAGGCTCTTTTCGATGAGCACGCCGATCACGCGCCGCTCATCGATATCGAGGAGGAATTTGTCGGTTACGGCCTCTTCCTCGGACATCGCGTTCCCCGTTTCCCCTGGGTCAGACAGTGTGTGGATCCGTATCGAATGAGGAGTTTCCGAGGATTCGACTCGCTCTGCAATCGGATTGAGCCTCGAGACGCGAGGCTGGTCCCCCCCCGAGACCGCCTCGCTTCCCTCTCTCGGGCCAAAAAACCCAAAAGAATCCCCCTCCCCGCAGTGTCTCCTTGTAGTGAGCCCTCTGACGAGGACCATCGTGAAAGACGGACAGTATTGTGGTTTTGACGAGGTTGGGCATTTAGCGAGGTTGGGCAAATGGCGAGGCTCAGGTGGTATTGAAGACGCGGAACACGCAATCCCCAACGGAACGCGCCGAGCTACACCGGATGGCGGAATTGCACGGCGCGATGGTGTTTCGACTCGCCTTGCGGGTCGTGCACAACCGCGCGGACGCGGAAGATATTGCTCAAGAGGTGTTCGTCAAGTTCGTGGAGGCTCGGCGCCGAGCTTCCGTGACGGAACCGCGTGGCTGGCTCGCGATCACGGCTCTCAACACCGCCCGCAATCTCCTGCGCAGCGAGAAGAATCGTCGCATCCGGCAAGAGGTTTGGGCGGAGCGCACCGCCCGTGAACACTCAGACCGTGAGTGCTCGGCCAACGAGCCCGTTGATCGAGACGGTGCCGTGTGGAAAGCGGTCGACGCGCTCCCGACCGAGTTGAAGTTCCCGCTGCTCCTCCACTACCAGGAGGGGCTCAAGTACCGAGAAATCGCAGAAGCGCTCCGTTGTCCACCCGGGACCGTCGCCACGCGGATTTCTCAGGCGAAGTCGAAAGTTCAATCGATCCTCGAGCGAAATGGAGCTCTGAAACCATGAACGATCTCGAACGCATTCTAGAGTCGGGGAAGGACTTGCCGGCCCCCGATGGCTTGACCGAAAGGATCAAAGACTCGATCGACGGACAGCTCGCGGGGGGTGCTGGAGTTGGGGGTTCTGCCGCTCCCGCCACGTCGAGCTCGGTCCCCATCGCGGCCTGGGCCGCGGGACTCCTCGTCGTCGGAGTGCTCGTGGTGCTCGCCGGCGGAATCGTCGGCGGATCGAGAGATTCGGAGAAATCGAACTCCGACCTCGCTTCACCCGGTTCGTTCGCACCGATCGCGTCGGGAGGGGACACAGACTCGAGCGGCGACGCATCGAGCGAAACCCCGAGCGATCCCAGTTCCTTCGACCTCCCCGCCCCCGGCGCTGCCACCCCCGAGCCGGAAACGGTCGCCGAGCCTTCGGACGTGGCCACCGGCGCTCTGTTCGGCTGGGTTCGGAACGAACGCGGGGACCCCGTCGCGGGAGCTCGCGTCTCGATCAAACTTCCCGGTCAACGTCGCAGCCCCTCGAAGCGCTTAAGCGCGATCGCGGACGATGCCGGGTATTACGAGGCGTCTCTTGCGACGTTCGTGGAAGCCAGATCTGTGGTCCCTGTCGACCACCTCATCGAGGAGAGACTCCGCGCTCTCGACGTGCTCAGCTCCGTCCACTTCGCCTCTCCGACGACGTCCGAGAGACTGCTCGCCGAAGAAGCCGTTGTCGCAGCTGAACTTCGGACCCGGCAGTTGGGGAGAGTGGAGCTTGAGGCGAGGGATCGCGTCGAGGCGGTCTCGTTCGAGCTCATTGCGAAGGAGAAGCAACTCTACGAAGCAGCGCGCGACGTACAAGATCAGCTGATTGTTGCCGAGGAGGTCGCCTCGCAGGTGACCTGGGCATTCGAAGACGCCCAACTCAAGACTGTGAGGGAGCAAGACTTCGTCGCGGCGGAGAAGACTCGAGTTTCGGGGCTCGAGATCACCGCCCTGTTCGAGGGATTTCAGCCCACGGCGCCGGTGACCGTCCCCTTCACCCCAGACGAACGGACCCAGGTCGACCTGGTCCTCCGCCAGTCTGAAGCGCTGACCGGGGTCGTGGTCGACGTGACGGGCCAAGCGATCGTCGGGGCTGTGGTCGAGGTGGTCGCGAGTTTCAATGGCTCGCCACTCCCCACCGAAGCAACCCGCACGACGAGCGGCGAGGAAGGGAGCTTCTCCTTTGAGTTCCTACCACCGGGTCAGTACCTCATGCGCGCTTCAGGAGAGCAGATCGAGACGGTCGCTGTGTGGGTCGAAACTGGTGAGACCCCAGTCACTCTCCTGGTACCCACCGCGGGGGTCGTCACCGTCTCCGTCGTCGACGAGGCGGGCGAAGCGATCTATCCGGTCTCCGTAGAGCTGACCCAGAAGGAGCGATTGCTCAAGCGGGTCTGGATCAATGGCGCAAGGGGCGAGCGGTTCGAGGGTATCTCCCCCGGGGAGTACGGGGCTCGCGTCATGCTGACCGAAGGGGTCTACCCGGCGCTCGAAGAGACCTTCACGATCGCCGCGGGCGAAGAGGCCCACCTCGACCTCGTGATTCCGCCGGCCGTCACCGTCGAGGGGCACCTCGATCTCCCCGCCGAAGAACTCACCGAAGAGGGCACCGTCCGGTCGGGTCAGTTCCTCGTCGCGGCCTACCACTTGGGCGGCACCTACTCCGCGCGCCGGGGGGCGTACTCGCCGGTCAACGAAAGCGGCGAGTTCACACTGCCCGAGCTCCCGGCGGGTCACTACGTCTTTGGGGTCGCGAAGCGTATGGGGTCGTCGATGATCATCCGGAGCTTCCGCGATGTCTCTCTTTCGGCGGGAAATGGAGCGCAAGTCGTGCGCCTTCCCTACGCCGAGAGCCTCCTCGCGAACCTCCAGATCCTGGTCGAAGACGAGGCGGGTAACCCGATCCCGAGGGCCAACATCACGTTCGAACGGGCGCGGACCATGGGGCGATCGACCCACTCGACCGACAAGGCGGGGCAGTACCAAATCAGCTTGCACCCCGATCCGTTCGATCTGATCGTCGAAGCCAAGGGCTACGAGCGTAAGCGACTCTCGATCCCCCTGCGCGGCGGAGCGACGAACAAGGTGCGGGTGACTCTCGAGCCCCGCGCAACGCAGAAGGCTGCCTTGGCCGCATCTCTCCGGGAGGAGGGGACGATCGTGCTCCACCACCCGATCACGGTCCGCTCGCTGTTCGCGGCGATCGACCTCGTCGAGCCGGGCGCGATCGCCGTCGACCCCGAGCTCGCCGACTCTCGCCTTCTCGATGAGAAGCGCGTAGGGAGACGCGGCATCTCGACGCTGCGTCAGCTCCTCGGCGAGACGATTCTCACCCACGGGTTCGAATGGGAGCTCGAGGGGGCGCGGCTCCACCTCAGTTTCGGCGAAGTGAATCCGCGTTAGATCGATGGCGACTCGCAGCTGTTGAGCTCGATCCAAATCCTTGAGCGCCGCTCGATTCCAGCGTGGGTCGGGCGGCGCTCTTCTTTTGCGCGAGGCTGTTGACGAAGAAAATGGGGAGCGACCGCTCGCGCGATCACCCCCCCATTGTTGATTCGATCTTTCGCGGCAGCCCGGTTACGGGGCGGGCGTCTTCTCTTTCGAGTTCGGTGTTCCACCGGTGGCGGCGTCGGGGCTCGCCTTCTGCGCTTTCACGGGTGAACTCTTTGCCGCGGCTTTCGGAGCCGCCACCCGAACCGCTTTCGGAGTACTCATGGGCGCTGCCTGGGGCTTCAGGAACGGGTGATTCTCGGCGAGGTGTCGCTCGAGGAGCTCCGCCTTCTCGTCGTGCTCGTTCGCGACCGGCTCGCTCCCGCGTTCCCGATAAAGGACTGCCTCTAAGCGGTGGCACTGCGCCTCGAGACGTCGGTCCCCCACCGCAGTCGCATGCCCGAGGGCCGAATCGAGCGAGCGGATCGCCGCCAAGAAGTTTCGGGACGTACTCCCCTCGAGCTTCCCGCGCAGCGCAAGGCAGCGCGCGAGCCATGCTTCGAGGCCAAGGTCGCGGCAGATCTCTGTTGCCTCTTGGCAGAGCGCACGCGCTCCGCTCGAGTCCTTTGTTTTCTCGCGCAGCTCCGCTTCCGAAAGGAGCACTCGTGCCCGCGCTTCGAGCACGCCGAGGCGCGTGAAGATCTCACCCGCCGCATGGAACTCATCCATGCCGACCGAGAGGTGAGTGCGTGACGCACCGAGAGCCAACCACGCTTCTCCTTCGAGTCGCGTCAGATCGAGGCTCGCACAGAGGGTGATCGAGGCGCGCGCCAATCCTTCGGCTGCTTTGTTCTCGCCGAGCACCTGGAGAACCCTCGAGATCTCGATCAAGACATGGGCGACTCCCGCCTCGTGCTCGAGTTCGAGGTACGCGCGCAAACCACGCTCGAGGAACGTGAGCCCCTTTCTGGCGTCGCCGCGATCGGAGTGCAGCAGTCCGACCTGCACCAGCGTCTCCGCCACGCGATCGCGCTGGGGATCGGTCGCCATCGCATCGAGCCCCTTTTGGAGCGACGCGAGCGCTTGCGACGCGTCGCCGCACAGGCGCGACAGCCGGCCGAAGCGCAAGTAGAAGCGCGACGGCTCGAGATCATGCTCGAGGGCGAGACGGAGACCGTCGCGCAGGCAGCTGCGCGCCTTTTCCATCTCTCCGCAATCGCGATGGAGATCGCCGAGCTGCTGAAGGGCGAGGCAGCGTTTTTTCGGGGTCGCACCCGGGCGCTCCACCTCGATCCACAGCCGGCGAATCTCTTCGTCGCGCTCGGAGCGATTGCGGTACTCCGCCGGGAATCCCGGCAAGGGCGGCGGTACCTCGGGGCGGACTCGATCTTGGTGGTAGAGGGCGTACAGACGGAACGCGTGCGCCCCCTCGAGAACCTTTCCCAAGGCGAGAGAGACGAGACCGATCGATCCGAGGATTCGAATCGTACGATGCTCATCCCCGATCTCTGACTGCACTTCGAACGCTCGCTGGAACGCGTCTCTGGCCTCGACCCACTCTTCGTTCTTCGCGTGGAGGTGACCGATCCGCTCCTGAGTTCGTGCCTCGAGGAGACGCGAGCCACTCCCCCGCGCGATCGGGATCGACTCGAGGAGTCGCGTCCGCGCGGACTCGAACTCTCCGCGTTGCTCATGGAGGTTGGCAAGCCTCAGGAGCGACTCGATCTGCAAGATCGGCGACCCATCGAGGGTCGCAATCTTGAGATATCGCTCCTCGAAGCTGAGAGCCTCCACGTACTCCTTGCGATGGAAGTGAACTTGCTCGGTCACGAAGCAGAGTTCGAGGAACTCCGGATCGCTCGAGAGCTTCTCCAGGCTGACCAGGTCGAAGCCTTGGCGGCAGTACTTCATCGTCTCGTCGAGGCGACGCCGGTGGAGAAATGCCCGTGCGAGGGACGCATACACTTTGATCCGCTCCTGCGTTCGCCCGTATCCGCTCAAGGCGCGGAAGGCGCGCTGGTAGAGATCGAGCTCGCGCGTGCCGAGCCCCCACGTCCCCGCCACTTGCCCGAGGCTCCGCCAGAGGCTTGCCCGCACCGGAGGCGTCAGGTGGTCCTCCGACTTCTCGAGGAGCTTCTCGAGGGCGCCGAGCAGCGCTTCATCCTTTTTTGAGGTCTCGCACAGCACTCCGGCGATCGCCCCGATGCCCCGCTCCACTTGAGCCGGCTCTGAACTACCGATCATGCGCAAGAGGTCGCGGTAGATCGCAATCGCACCCTCGAAGTCATACAAGCGCAGTGCTTCCTCGGCCCCATGAAAGGCGGCCTCGAGGGCACCGAGATCCTTCCGACCCCGCGCCTGATGGAAGTACACCTCTTGGAAGCGACGGTTCTCGCGTCCTGAGTACTCCTCTGCGATCGCTTCGGCAGCCTGGCAGTGGATCTCCTCGAGGCTGTCATCGTCGAGTGTGTCTGAGATCGGGGAACGGAGGCGCTCGTGGCTCAAGCGCACCACACGCCCTTGGTCGCAGACGATCCACTCCTCGCGGGCGAGCCGGCCGATCATCGACGCTGCCTCTTCGCGGGGAATTCCGCACATGCGCTCGAGGATCGTGACGCTCACCGGCTTGCCGAGCACCGCGAGAGCCTGAAGCATGCCCCGTTCGGGGGCGGCGCGTCGGCGCACCCGGGCTGCGACCTCGGAATCGAAGTTGCCGAACTCGAGGAGTCGTTTTGCCCGGTCTTCGGGGGTTCCCCCATCCGACTCGCGCGCCTCCCAGGAGATGCGGCGCTCGATGTCGAAGCGGTTGCCGCGGGTGAGCTGGTACAGCTTCTCGATCACCGACAACGGTTGCTCCGCGCCGTATTCCGATTCGATCAGTCGCACGAACTCGCGTCGGTCGAGACCGCGAACCGGAATGTTCAGGATCTCGCCGTCGGGCCCCTCGAGGGGGGGCGTCTCGCGCTCCCCGCTCACGAGGACCAACGCCAAGGGGGGCGGCGGTGGCAACGGAAGCCCCGCGACGCGGCCGTGGCGACGGGTGCGCAGCACACGGACCAGGGTCGCGACCGCGTCACGACTCAAGCCATCGAGAAACTCCGCACCATCGATCTGAAGGACCAGGGGCGCGTGCTCGGCGTAGTCGAGAACCAGGCCGGCGAGGTGATCGAGGAGTCGGCTGCGCTCGAAGCGCGGCTCGAGCTCGGGGAACGGCGTGATCTTCTTACCCCAGGGCACCTCGGGAAGAACGCGACAGAGCGCCGGAGCGCGCACGTCGACCGTCTTCTTCCACACGTCGCGCCAGGGATCGAAGCCGCCGTCGGCGAGGGACTTCATCTCGTTGACCAATTCGCGCACGCCGCGGAGGATCGGCTCGAGAATCTCTCCGGTGCCGGGGAACGCGCTCCCCTCGATCCAGCGCACGCCATCCCCTTCGTGCTTCCCGCGAATCTCCCGGAGGAGAGTCGCGCGACCGCACCCCGGTGGCCCGGAGACCCAAAGGAGCAGAGGGACCTGGGGGGAGGAGTCCGCGGCGAGCATCCTCCGCAGGGCGCGTTCGAGCTTCGATCGGTGGCGGCGGTCGACGCTCGAAGCAGATCCCAATGAGGCATCGGTGCTGGCGCGTCGGTCGACTCGGTCAGGACGGGGCTCGGTCGGCATACTTCTCCCTCGGTGTGACGCCAGCGCGGCGACGAACGGGCGCTCTCAAGACCGACCTCGGGCGCGATGCGGGGAGGGGCGGGGCTCCCGCGAGCGCAGAGGCAGCTTTGGACGGTGGTCGCCAGGTTGTCGGTTGAGGGTCGATACGCTTGTTCCGACAGAGTGTCAGTTCCGCGGTCGCTTCTGGACCCCAGAAAGAATACCTTGCTCCCTCGCATCTCGACAAATCGAGGAGGTGCGCCAGGATGAGTCTCAGGTCTCGAGCAGTGCTCCGGTCGGAGCCGAGGGAGTCGATCGGTGAGTCGCAAACGAACGCTCGACGACCATCGGGTGCACGCCACAGAACGAGAGCAAGCCCCCCGAGAGCACCTTTATCTGGTCCTCGACAACATTCGCAGCTTGGCGAACGTCGGGGGAATCTTCCGACTGGCCGATGGCTTCGGAGTGCGGAAGATTTTCTTGTGCGGGATCACGCCGTCCCCGCCTCGCCCCGAGATCGCGAAGATCTCACTCGGGGCCGAAGACACCGTCGAGTACGAGTCCCTCGCCGACCCGGCGAAGGCGGTGTGGCTCCTCCACGACCAAGGGGTCCCCGTGATCTGCCTCGAGCAGACCGATCGCAGCGCTTCGATCTTCGAGACCACTTTTCCCCGCCCCCTCGCCCTGGTGCTCGGCCACGAGACTGAGGGCGTGGATGAGAAGGTCCTCCATCTGTCGGATGGTGAGGTGGAGATTCCGATGTTCGGCTCGAAGCACAGTCACAACGTGACGACCGCGGCGGGGATCACCCTTGGTGAGATACGCCGCCAGTGGAGCTCCGCTTCCGGATATGGCTTTCCGGGCGGCCAGTGAACTTCGGGAGGAAGAGTTCAGCGATCATGCAGCGGACGCTGCCCCCGCCGAACTGCTCGATCGTCGGAATCTTGGCGGTCAAGATCTGACCGTGCTCCTTGAGCTTCGCCTGGCTGCGCTCGTCGAGCGCGCCCCACGCCTGGGCCGAGAGGACGATGATCGGCTCGCCCTTGCCATTCTTCAGCTCGAGGACATTGCCCGCGAAGGCCCGGCACTGCTCACGGCTGATGCGGATGATCCGACGCCCCCCTTCGCGCAGCTTCGACTTCACGAGCTCGCGCTCAGCGGGGTCGTCGATCGTCTCCTCGGCGAGCACCGCGAAGGTGCGCCCCAAGGAGAGCATGACGTTTGTGTGGTAGATCGGCAGCCCTCGGTCACTCGCACGGAACGACACGATCTCGTACTCGAACGCACCTGCAAATCGCTCGAGAACCGGCGCGCGAGTGCGCGCGGACAGGGCGGCGTATCCGATGCAGCCCAGCCGATCGAGGACCAAGCTTCCGGTCCCCTCGAGGAACAGCCCAGCGGATTCCCCGTCGGTGAAATCGATGAACCGCGCGATTTGGAAGAAGTGATCCTCGGCGAGCGAGTCGAACAGGTCGGGTCTTCGCTCTCCGCGCCTTGACCTCGGCTGCATCGGGTACATGACCACGGTGCCGTCGGAGTGGGTCGAGAACCAGTTGTTGGGAAAAATCGCATCCGGGGTCGGCGGATCGAGGGTGTCCTCGAACACGAACACTTCGATGCCGTACTGCCGCATGCGGCCCACGAAGACATCGAACTCGGCCAGCGCCTGGCTGTGAATCTGCTCCGGGTTGCCGATCGGCTTCCCCTGGAACGAATTCGTCGCCAGAGTGTCAGCGTTCGGCCCAAAGGCTGCCGGGCGAATCATCAAGATCCGGGATGTGGTCTGCGTGTGCTTCACGCTGTTCTCCTCCACGAAGCCGCCACGGGGACTGGGCTCCGAAGAAGAATAACATGCTCCGGGGGATGTCGCCGCCTGCGCTCCATCGAGCGAGCGGGGCGATGGAATAGCGCTTCTGTGGCGCTGTACGGTTGACGGAAAGACCCGAGTCGGGCCGGATGGCAGCAGATCGGCGCGTCAGCAGGCGGGGAGGGACATCGATGCAACACTGGCTGTCGGGTCTCGATGAGGCGGGCTACGGTCCTCTGCTCGGCCCCCTGGTGATCGGCCTCGCCACCCTCGAGAGCCGGGTCGCCATCGCCCCGGACCTGCCCTGGACCGCCCTCGCCCCCGCGGCGACACCTCCGAGCCGGGACAAGAAGGGGATCGCGGTCGCCGATTCGAAGAGGCTGCACCGCCCCGCGACCGGCGATTTATCCGGCCTCGAAGAGGGAGTGCTCGGCTTCATCGCGATGGAGCGCGGGCGCCTCGGCCAGCCCGCCGAACCGCCGAAGACCTTCCTCGAGCTGATCGAACATCTCACCGTGGGGCGCGGCCAGTACCTCGCCGACTATCCGTGGTACGAGGGCGCCGATCTCGAGCTCCCCGTGAGCGCCTCACCGCTCACCCTCACGGGAAAGATCCGTAAACTCGAACGCGCCCTCGATCGGGCCGAAATGGCGGTCTCCGAGGTGCGCGCCATTCCACTCGAGGTTCTCGAGTTCAACGGGGCGCTCGAGCAGCACGGCACCAAGGGGGATGTGAACGCGTGGGCGATCGGCCGTTTTCTCTCCTGGCTCTGGCGGCACCCCGAGCGGACCCACGCCGAGGCGTGGAGCGATCGGCTCGGCGGCCGGCAGCGCTATGGGCCCTTTCTCGCCCCGCTCTTTCCCGACACGCGCTTTCAGGTCCTCGAGCAGGATCGGGAGAGTCAGGCGTATCGGATCGAACAGCGCGGAGGCACCCGCACCCTCGAAATCCATTTCGAGAAGGAGGGCGAGGACAAGTCGTTCCCCACCGCCCTCGCCTCGATGACCGCGAAGTACGTGCGCGAGCTCCATATGCGCCTCTTCAATCGGTGGTGGATCGGGCACCTCCCTGACCTGAAGAAGACCGCCGGCTATGTGCAGGACGGGCGCCGATTCCTCGCCGATATCGAGCCCCATCGCGAGAAGCTGGGGGTCTCGATGGCGCACCTCGTACGGCACCGATAACCCTATTCCTGGCATCCAATTGCCCCTCGCCCCCCCTGAGGGTAGTTTCTGCGCTTCCTATGATCGCTCCGGTGTGTCGGACCCGTCGCTTGATTGCGCGACCGCTCCCACCAGATTCCCCAGCCCAAAGTCACAGCGCCCGCGGGCGCGGGAGAGGAGAGACCCGATGGCATCCGATCTGGAAATCGCCCGGAAGGCGAAACTCGAAGACATCCGCAAGATCGCCGCGAACTACGGCATCGAAGAGCAAGATCTCATTCCCTACGGCCACCACATGGCCAAGGTCAAACTTTCGATTCTCGATCGCATCGAAGGGAACCCGCGCGGGAAGTACGTCGACGTCACCGCGATCAACCCGACCCCCTTGGGAGAAGGGAAAACGGTCACGACGATCGGGCTCGGGCTCGGCCTGAACCATATCGGCAAGAAGACCGTCTCCACCATCCGGCAGCCATCGATGGGCCCCGTCTTCGGAATCAAGGGCGGCGCTGCCGGCGGTGGCATGAGCCAGGTGATCCCGATGGAGGACTTCAACCTCCACCTCACCGGCGACACCCATGCCGTCGGGATCGCGAACAACCTGCTCGCCGCGTGGGTCGACACTTCGATGTTGATGGGGAATCCCCACGACATTGACCCCCACTCGGTCACGTGGAAGCGCTGTCTCGACGTCAACGATCGCACGCTCCGAAACGTCGTCGTCGGGCTCGGCGGCAGTGGCAACGGCGTCCCCCGCGAAACGGGGTTCAACATCACGAGCGCGTCGGAAGTGATGGCGATCCTCGGCCTCGCGAACGACCTCAAGGATCTGCGCGTCCGCCTCGGACGGATCGTGGTCGCCTTCGACAAGAAGGGGAACCCGGTCACCGCGGACCAAATCGGCGGAGCGGGATCGATGGCCGCGGTCCTCACCCACGCGATCCACCCGAACTTCATGCAGACCCTCGAAGGCACCGGCTGCTTCGTCCACACCGGCCCGTTCGCAAACATCGCCCACGGCAACTCTTCAATCGTGGCCGACAAGATCGCCCTGCGCCTCTGCGACTACGTCGTCACTGAAAGTGGCTTTGGCGCGGACATGGGCGCGGAAAAGTTCTTCAACATCAAGTGCCGCGTCTCCGGCATGAAGCCCGATTGCGCGGTCGTCGTCGCGACGGTGCGCGCGATCAAGGTGCACTCCGGCAAGTACAAGATCCGACCCGGCAAGCCGCTCCCTCCGGAAATGCTCGAAGAGGATATCCCGGCGCTCGAGGCGGGAATCGGCAACCTGCTCCGTCACGTCGAGAACGTCCGTAAGCACGGCGTCCCGGCGGTGGTCGCGATCAACCGCTTCCCCACCGACACCGACGGCGAGATCGCTGCGATGGTCGAACTCGCCCAGCGTGCCGGCGCGAGTGCCGCAGTCGTCTCTGACGTCCACGCGCGCGGCGGCGAAGGGGGAGCGGATCTCGCCCGCGCGGTCGTCCTAGCCTGCGAAGAGCCGTCGAACTTCGCCCCGCTCTACCCGGACGAGATGCCGATCGCAAAGAAGATCCAGACCATTTGCACCGAGATTTATCGCGCCGACGGCGTCGACTTCACCCCTGAGGCGAAGAAGGCGATGAAGAAGTTCGAGAAGCTCGGCATGGGCAGACTGCCGGTGTGTATGGCGAAGACCCAGTACTCCTTCTCCGACAACGCGAAGCTCGTCGGTGCGCCGACCGGCTTCCGCGTGAAGGTGCGCGACGTGCACGTCAGCGCGGGCGCGGGCTTCTTCTACGCGCTCTGCGGAGACATGATGACGATGCCGGGGCTCGGCTCGCAGCCGGCGCTCCTCAACATCGATATCGATGAGAACGGTGAGGTGCAGGGGCTCTTCTAAGAGCCCCCGTCCCGAGGGACTGGAGCAAAGACCGGCCCGGCGAGAGCAAATGCTCTGGTCGGGCCGGTCTCTTGCGTGGGGTGCAAGAATTCAGTATTCGAAGGAGCCTCGCCCTTATCGAAAGAGGGTCCCCTGCTCGAGATCGCCATCGGCCTCGGGGTTCACAATGACCCCACCGCACCGCTTGTGGTGGTACCGTCGCTCGCCCGTGATCAGCCGTTGGAAGCGCACCGGGCCGAGCGCCACTTTCGTTCCGCAGCGAGAACAGAGCGCCTCTTGCGTAGAGCGCGGCCGACGAGCGCGCGGGATCGAGGGCGGGAGGGTCGCCGACTTGAGGGGCCCAGGCGCTCCCGCCCCCGCGGGTAAAATCGCCCCCCCACACCCCACGTGGATGTAGTCGCGTGCCCCAGCCAACAATCGGTGATAGCGGCGCGTCCCCAGCTCGACGTCTCCGCCGCACTTCCCGCAACGGGCGCGGTGCGTTTTGTGCTGCCGCGCGGCGCGGAAGCTGTGGGTGCGGTTCCCGTCTCCGCCGATCTCCAGGAAGATGGCGCGCCACACCCTTCCGTGCGCCTGCACGCCGGGGCCGGCGATGACATGGGCGATTTCGTGGAGGACGGTGTTGCGATAGCCGGGGGCGTTCTCTTCGAGGGAGAAGATCGGCTCGCTGAGCTGCACGATGCCGGTGCGCGTATCGGCGTTCCCTGCACTCCGGGTCAGCCGGCTGGTCAGTCGGACCTGCACCCGATCGAGGTCACTCTTGTAGTGCGGGAAGTCGCGGCGCGTCTCCGCGAGTATCTGGAGAGCCTCACGCTTCAGAGTTTCACTGTCTCGGCTCACGATGCTCCGCTCGCCGACTCCCCACTCAAGGTCGCGAGGGCGAGGTAGAGCGCCTGGGTTCCCGAGCGGCCGTGCCCTTGGGCGCTGACCACCTCGTAGAGCTGCTTCGCGAGAGCGAGACCGGGTAGCTCCAGACCGAGGTTGTGAGCCTCTTCGAGCGCAATCCCGAGATCCTTGATGAAGTGTTCGACGTAGAAACCGGGGTCGAAATCACCGCGGAGAATGCGCGGTGCGAGGTTCGCAACGGACCACGATCCCGCCGCGCCCCCGCCGACCGACGCGAGGACTCCCTCGGGGTCGAGACCCGCCTTTCGCGCGTAGAGGAGCCCTTCGCACATGCCGATCATATTGGTCGCGATCAGGGTTTGATTGACCATCTTGGTGTGCTGCCCGCACCCCGGCGGCCCTTGGCGCACGATCGTTTTCCCGAGCACCTCGAAGAAGGGGCGCGCACGATCGAAGCCTTCGAGGTCCCCTCCCACCATAATGCTCAAGAGTCCGTCGCGGGCGCCGACATCGCCGCCGGAGACGGGAGCGTCGAGCAGGAGGGCACCGCGGTCGAACGCGGCGAGGGCGATGCGCGCCGCGAGCGCAGGAGAGCTGGTGGTCATGTCGACGAGCAGCGGGGGCGAATCCCCCTCGAGGGCGGGGACGAGCCCCCGCGCGCCGAGGTAGACCTCCTCTACGTCGCTCGGGTAGCCGAGCATGGTGAAAACCACCTCTGCGTCGGAGAGGAGCGTGCGCGGATCGTCAGTCCAGCCGATCCCAAATGCGCGGAGCGCCGCGGCCTTTTCGGGGGTGCGCGTATGCACGGTCACCCGAGCCCCCGCGGCGTGGAGGCGCCCCGCCATCGATTGCCCCATCACTCCGGTGCCGATCCAGCCGACGGTGCGTCCTTCGAGCGGTTTCTCCACGCGTATCTCCTCTAGTGAAAAACTACATTCGTGATCAGCGGTGCGGCGCTCAGATGTTCCACTCGAGCCCACCTGCAAATTCATCGGGCTCCGAGATCAGCGGGAACAGCTGGGCTCCCAGCGCGAGAATCGCTTCGACCGTGCTCACCTCGCCAGCCCGGCTGATCCCGATCACTCGCCACGGTCCCTCGACTTGTAACCAGGCGAGGGCACCCGTCAACGGCTCGAGGACGTCGGGACGGGTCAACTCGGCCGCGCGTCGCGGATCGGGATCGATGCCCGCCGGCGGGCCCCCTTCGAGACCGGGGGCGCGGACGACGGCGCGCGCGCTCCACGTTTGGGTCCGACGGGCGAGCAGAGTGTAGCCGACGATCGCGCCCGCAAAAGGGCGGAGCCGAAGGAGATACAGAACCCCCCCCGATCGCGCGGAGCGTGCGAGGGTCAGATCCGATTCAGGGAGCGGAGAGAGGAAGGAGAACTCGAGCAGAGCGTCCGCCCAAGAGAGAGATTCGTCATCTGAGAATTGCAAGGGGGGAAGCTCCTCTCCGGCGGTTCATCGAAAGCTCGCTTCAGTCGTTTCGCGCGGCGCGGCGGCGATCGACGAACCCTTGGACCCAGAACGCGGCGATGAGCGCGCAGCCGGCGACGACGGCATAGATCGCGAGTTCCGTCAGCATGGGCGTTGCTCCGTAGAGGGTCCGTTTCCGCAGCGTCGAACGGAGATCGTACCCGAAAGAGAGGAGCGAGGCGGCCCGGTGACCCGGCACTTCCGTTGTCACGCACGTTTCTCTTCGACCACAACGTCATCGTCATCGGGCGGAAGGGGCGACTGGGTACGGCGCACCAACTTGAGGACGAGCACGATTCCGGTCGCACAGAAGATGAAGGACCCCACGAACGCACTGAAGCCCTCCCGCGTCTTCGCGACCTCGAGGGTTTGCATGTCGAGGCCGCCCCCCTCGACGAGGAATTCGCGGCGCGCGATTTCCCGCATGACGAGCACGATGAAGAGCGCGACCCCCGCACCCAGGGTCGCAAACGCGCGCCCGGGACCGATGCGGTGCAGCCGAACGCCGAAGCCCGCGATCATGACGAAGAGCGCGCTCCTCAGAATCCACCAATCGATATCGACAGGGCGATCTTTCCGCAAGATCTCGCACACGACCGCCAAACCGACCGCCACGAAGATGGCGAGGCGCAAAAGCGTCTCTTCGGCGAGGAAGCGCTCGCCGGGAGAGAGCCGCCCGCGCCGCTGCTCGCCTCCGATCAGCCACAAGCAGCCGATGGTGCAGCCGATCGTCGCCGCGGCGAGGACCAGACCCATGAGCGGAAACGCCTCCCAGATGAGTTGCTCCATCTGCAGATTCACGTAGCGGTCGTGCCACAGCTCGGCGTGCTCCCCCACCCGTCGCGAAATGATCCACACCGTGCCGACCGCCGCGAGCGCCGCCAGACCGATAAGGCGGATCGGCAATCGCAAGATTCCCGGCCAACGGCGAAAGGACTCGGTCTTCTGCAGGTACGCGAGATAGAAAGCGATGGTCAGTGGAATCAGCAGCGCAGGACGCCAGCCGCCGAGGATCGCCCCCGCATTCGAGAACGCTTTGGGGTGCACCACCTCGAGAAAGAGGAGCGGGGCGACCCCCGCGGTAATCGCGAGCCCGACCGACAATGCGAGGTGGCGCGAGATGAGGTTTCGGAGATTGGTGATTTCTTCGCCGCGGAAGATCTCGAACAGACAAAGAAGCACCGATCCCCCGAGCGGGAACGACATCAGAGCGAGGTGCGCCATCAAAGTGATCAGGTAGAGCGCGAGATACAGATCGAGC
This sequence comes from uncultured bacterium, assembly GCA_937876125.1. GTDB lineage: Bacteria > Planctomycetota > UBA8108 > UBA1146 > UBA1146 > JAFMMO01. The sequence goes on along the minus strand of CALEHF010000445.1, from coordinate 11,722 downwards.
TCGGGAAGGAGACTGATCACTCGGTCCCCTTTCGCAGCCAGATCAGGTACGCGACGATGTCTTCGAGATCCTCGTCGTCACCGGCGAAAGGGGGCATGAAGGTCTTGAGAAGATGAAGCTTCTTGATGTTGCTCTCGAGCATCTGCCGATCCCACGCCGCCGTGAGATGGACGAGCCCGTTCATCTTCGCGGGGGTGTGGCACGACGAGCACAACTCGCGATAGACCCGCCGACCGTTCCGCACCGTGCGAGTGGGATACTTCTCAGGATCGCGGAGGGGCCACGGGTCGAGGCTGTCGATCCCCCGCCGCCGCAGCCGACGCACTTCTTCGACCGCGATCCCGTTCGAGTAGAGGACCCCATGCACGACGTACGGCTTGCGAATCCCCTCTCGGACAAACTCCGTCGCGCCGGTCGCGCAGAATGCGAGCGCGGCGAGGAGAACGGTGCCTGGAAGGTGAAAGAGGGGACGTCTCTTCAACAGCGTGAAGATGGCGGTGCCTGCGATGAGGACCGAGAAGAGCGCCGCGAGGGCAAAGAACATCGTCATCGGAACGTTGGCACCGGTCACGTAGCGGCGCGACTCTTCCGGCACGACGGCGAGGAACCACACTGCGGCCACCGGCATCAGTGCGAGTGGCAAGAGCAGGGTCGCGGCGTTTCGCACGATCTCCCGCGTATCGCTCTCGTCGTAACTCCGAATCAGCTGCGCGACCATCGTCGCGCCGATCGCAGCGAGTGCCATCGACGCAAACGTGCGCCCGAACAAGGTCGGCCAGAAGGATGGATTGAAGAAGCCGGCCCAGACGCTCCCCGTCTCGAGCCAACCCCCAGGGGTCAGTTGGAAGCTCAGGATGCCGTTGACCCAGAACAGGCTCATCCACGCGCTGAACGAGTATCCCGCGGCGAGCCAGAAGCGCTTCTGGAAACCGAGGGTGCGACCGTGGACGTAGTATGCGTAGCCGCACGCGACCTCGAGGCAGAAGAAGCACCACTCCGCGCCCCAGATCCAATGAAATTCTCGCACCAGGAGAAGGAGGGGTCGGGGCGAGACGAGGGCGGTGACGAGCCAAATTCCGACCCCGGTGACGGCGCCGAGCACAAAGCTCACGAGGACGAGGGTGGTGAAGAATCGATGGAGAAAATCGCGGAGGAGGGTGTGCCCCTTTTTCTCGGCGCGCCACTCGAAGAAGGTAACGAGGATGCCACCGCCCACCGCGAACTGCGCGAGGAAGACGTGAGTGATGGCCACTGCTGCGATGAGCAGCCCCGGCAAGAATGCGTCCGACGCGAAGACGGGAAAGTGGGGAAGATCCACGCCCACCTCTCAGGTGCGTTTCCAGAAGGCACGGCGTAGAGCCTCCGGGAGTCGCAACGACGGAGAATCCTACCCGAACCCGTCAGAGAAGAGGCAAGGGGCGGAGGCGAAAGCGGGCCGATTCTGAGCAGTTTTTGGGCTTTCGATGAGTCAAACTCTGCCCCTCGCTCGTTTCGGTCCTCCCGGGCTCTGCCTGGGGAGCTGGGTAGCTGGGGAGCTGGGGAGCGGCGATCTCGTTCAGCTCGGTGTGAGAGCCCGTCGCTCGGACGGATCGGAAGGAAAGACCATCGAACTCAGAAAGGCGCGTCGTGGATGATCCGGATGAAAAGTGGACCCCCAAGGACATCTGGACCGGCGTGCTCTTCTTTTCGGCGGGCGTGCTGGTCATCGTCTTTGCGATCCTCGCTCGGCGGAACGGCATCCCTTGGTGGCTCTACGGAGAAGGTTGGTTCGTCGGGCCGATCTTCATTCTCATCGGCGGAAACGGCATCTACCGAGCGCTGGGGAGCCTCGGGGATCGGGAGTGACCGATCGAAGCACTCAATGCTGATCGGGGGGCGCGACTTCCTGACGGGTCACGATCGGGACGAAGCCCACCTCGAGTCCATCGGGAGGAGTTACCAGCAGAGCCGGGTCGAGACTGACCAGAGCTCCCCTCGTCGGCGGTGCCATGTAGTCGCGGTCGATCGGCCACTCGGCGTGGATCTTCTCCACGAGAGACTGGAGCTGCGCCTTCTTCTCGGGGCTAAAGGCGTATTGCTGGAACGATGGCTGATCGACGAAGCGATACCAGGAATAGGTGACGCGAGACCCGTCGGCCAAGTCGACGGTGAACGGCCCTCGAGTCGGTCCCGGTGTTGTCCACGCGCCCGTCTTGGGTGACGTGTACGGGGCACCCGGTCCTGCTCTCTCGAATTTCTGGGCTCCAAGGCCGGTCTCAGAAGGAACTTCGGCCTCGGCAATGGCGACGCGCTTCTCTCCGACATGCTTGAAATACTGCGGGAACGCACCGGGCGCAGTGGGGCTTTCCGCGGACCACCGCAGGCCCCACACGTTTCCCTCGAACACCTCGCTGTCGAAGGAGCGCTCGACGCCTTCGATCTCCTTTCCCCCCTGGTCGTAGCGCGTGGCGTGCGCGGTCAAGGTCGACTTCCAAGCCCCCTTCGCATCGAATTGCCCCGAGCAGACCTCTCCGCCCGCGCGCCAACTTCGGAACGCGTCGTACAACGCAGCCTTCGAGTAGTAGGTGACCTCCTGGACCAGCCGGGTGCGCCCATCGGCGTCGACCGGGAACCGGAGCGCTGGGATCTTCGAGTAGATGACCCCCTGCGCGTCCTTGGCGTCGAAGCGCGGCACCGTGTTGATCTCCATGGCGCCACCCCCCATCTTGCCGCGGCGTGCATCCAGCCCCCGCCCGAACAGGAACGGTTCCTCGAACAGCTTCCCGATCTTGCTCCAGGTCTCGGGAATGTAGTAGGCGATGGGGCCTTTGAAATTGGCTGCGGCGAGGAAACAAGTCCAAGCTTGGTCACCGGTCGGCGGTTCCCCACGGGCCGGGTCCCCTTCGACCGGATCGGTGAACGGTAAGGTCATGTAGGTGTATCCGAGGAACTCACCGTTCGGCTTGCCGTCGAAAGGGAGAGCGTCGGGGGGGATCAGCAGCCGGTTGCTGAGTTGCGCGATCCCCAACCGATCATCGGGGAGCGCTTCGTTCTGGTAGAAGAACGACCAACCCGGTGAACCGACTTCGTAGTCGTAGCACTGGGGCGTGGCGTTCATGCTGAACTTCGGTGGCCCGTAGCGGAAGTGGTTCCCCGCCCAGTAGCCGAGTCCACCTTCGACCGTCTGGAAGACACTCGACCAGGTGGGTCCCCGCTCCGCCCAGCGGCGCGCGAGGGTTCCCTCGGGGGCGAGGGGCTTGTCCTTGTTGTCGGAATTGTCGGGCGTGATCCAAGCGCTCGGGAGCCCGATCTGGAAGTGAGAGATCGGCTCTTCGACCAGGGACCACACCGCGGCATAGAAGCCCATGCCCGCGCTATACTCCACCCGATCGGAAGGAAGGGAAGCACCGTAGCCGATGTAACCGTGCAGCCCACGCGAGTGCGCGGTGATCGGTGTCTTCGTCGGAGGGGTGGTCACCGGTTCGCCGGCCTCCTGCCCGAAGGCGGTACCCGCGAGCAGAGTCAGCACGAACACGATCGGTGGTCTGATTTGCATGGTTCTCCTTCACGCCGAGTCTCTGCTTCCTGATGCGTTCGCGCGGTGTGGGATCGCTGGGAAGGAAGCCCCGCCCCTTGAACGGACGATACGAGGCGGCAGGGATGATGGGAACGGGAACTACGACAACCCCGTCACTTGCCCGATCGATGGGGGTTCTGCTCCTCTGGCTGCTCTTGACTCGACGTCAAACGAGGAACAGAGTCTATCTCTGAGGAACCCCGTTCCACGCAAAGGACGATGGCCATGCAGTATCTCTGTCTGAGTCTCCTGTGCACGGTGCTCTCGGCCGCCCCGACCGACGAGAAGGCGCTCTTTTCGGCCGGGACCGTGACCGTGGGGGAGCTCACCCTCCCGTACCGGCTGCTCGCTCCCGCCGAGATCGACCCCGATCAGCGCTATCCCCTGGTCCTGTTCCTCCACGGCGCGGGGGAGCGCGGAAGCGACAACGAGAAGCAGCTCGCGTACTTGCCCACCCTCCTCGGTCGCTCCCCCCTCAGAGAGAAGTTCCCGTGCTTCCTCCTCGCCCCCCAATGCCCCAAAGGACGTAACTGGGATGGAGCGCCCCTCGATGGAGTGATCGCGGCCCTCGAGCGAGTCGTGCGCGAGCACCCGGTCGATCTGAGTCGCATCTACCTCACTGGTCTCTCGATGGGAGGGTTCGGTTCCTGGAAGCTCGGGTCAACCCACGCCGACTGGTTCGCTGCGGCGGTTCCGATCTGCGGCGGAGGGGAGAAGAACCGAGTGCACCGTCTCCTCGATCTTCCACTCTGGGTGTTCCACGGTGCCGACGACTCGGTGGTCCCCGCCGAGCGGAGTCGTTCTCTCGTCGAGACACTCGGCCACTGGGGAGGGAAGCCGCGCTATGACGAACTCTCGGGAGTGGGTCACAACTCGTGGACGCCCGCCTACCAGGAGGACCGAGCGATCGGCTGGCTCTTCGAACAACGGAGAGATCCCGCGCGCGCGGGAGGACTCACCGCGTTGACCGGCCCCGCATCCCCCTTGAAGGGTGGCCAGAAGATCGTGTTCTTCGGCGATTCCATCACCGAGGCGGCGGTCCGGCCCGGTGGATACATCCACCTTCTCGACGCAGCGATCTCCGACGAGAGCGCCACCTTGATCGGCGCGGGGATCAGCGGCCACAAGGTGCCCGACCTTCAGGCGCGCCTCGACCGGGACGTCCTCGCTCACGATCCGGACGTGGTGTTCATCTACATCGGGATCAACGATGTCTGGCACTCGAAGAGCGGGATGGGAACTCCGAAGGAAGAGTACGAGTCCGGTCTGCGCGATCTCATCTCCAGGATCGAAGCGAAGGGCGCGAAGGTGATTCTCGCGACCCCCACGGTGATCGGCGAGAAGCGGGAGAACGAGCTCGACCCGATGCTCGAGGAGTTCGCCGCCATCAGCCGCCGCGTGGCGAAGGAGACGGGCGTGCATCTCTGTGATCTGCGCACCGCCAGCCGGAGCTACCTTCGTATCCTCAATCCCCGGGACGAGGCGAAGGGGATCCTTACGACGGATGGGGTCCATCTCAACCCGACGGGGAACCGGTTCCTGGCCGATCAGGCTGCGTTCGCCATCTTCGAGCTGCTCCGGTAAAGCGACGGAGCAAACGGCAGAGCGACCCAGCTCAAGCGGGAGACGAATGTATCGCGATGGGGGCCCGGTGGGACCAGAGGGGACGAGATGGAACGAGTCGGATGAAATTCGGTGAGAAGTTGGATCGACCTTCCTCGTTCTTTAGCCTCGTGATTCCGCGGGAAGGGAGGCATGTGCTCCGATGCGCACTGATCCCCCTCGGGCTCGCGATTCTGGTGACGACTCCAATTCTCGCCCAGGGCAGGGAGGAAAGGGCCCGGCACGTCATCGAGGTTCTCGATGTACAACCGGGCCAAACGATCGCCGACATCGGCTGCGGGAGAGGCTGGCTCTCGGTGGCGATCGCCCAGGTTGTCGGAGAGACCGGGCGCGTGTATGCAGTGGAGATCAACGCTCGGTGGGTCGACGCAATGCGCGAGCGCAGAATCGCGAACATCGTTCCGATCCACTCCGACGCCGATGACGTCAAGATCCCCGAAGACACTCTCGATATCGCGGTGCTCCATGATGTGGCGAGCCATGTCGAGAAGAGCGCCCGGAAGAAGTTCTACGAGAGCGTTGTTCATACCCTCAAGCCCGAGGGGGTCTTGGTGGTCTTCGGTCCCCACGGAAAGGCGCGCGCGCTGCTCGCCGATCTGCGCTCCTACGGATGGCGCCCCGATGGGGTAGATGAACTCCTCGCGCGCTCCGACGACGACCTCGATGTTCAACTGAAGGCGGGGATCCGGTTTCGATACCGGAACTGGTATCGGTACTACTGACCGCACTTGCGAGCATTCTCAGACGCTGCCTCGTCTCGCCTTTTTTGCTCGTCTTCCTCTCTTTCCCCCCCCTTGCGGAGACCCATCGGGAACACTGACCCTTCGCCCCCCGGCCCCCACACACTTCCATGAGCATTCTGAGAAGGGATTCGCCCTGATGAGTTCGAACCAGCTCCTGACACCGTTTTCGTTGAGGGACTTGAATGTCGAAAACCGCATCGCACTGGCGCCGATGACGCGGGCACGGGCGGGGGAGTCCCGCGAGGCGAATGCCCTCATGGCGAAGTACTACACCCAGCGCGCGAACGCAGGCCTCGTCATTACCGAAGCGACGACCGTTTCCGAGCAGGGGAACGGGTGGGTCGCTTCACCCGGCATCTACACCGATACCCAAGGTGAGGCTTGGAAGCCCGTGGTCGAGGCCGTTCACGCCGAGGGGACGCCGATCTTTCTCCAGCTCTGGCACTGCGGCCGAGCCTCCCACAGCGACTTCCATGGCGGCCAACCACCGGTCGCCCCTTCCGCGGTCAAGCTCGAGGGGGATGGCGTCCATACCCCGCTCGGGAAGAAGGACTACGAGGTTCCGCGCGCGCTCGAGATCGACGAGATCCCAGGAGTCGTCAACGACTACGCCCAAGCGGCGAAGCGTGCCCGGGACGCCGGCTTCGATGGCGTCGAAATCCACTCTGCGAACGGATACCTCCTCGACCAATTTCTCCAATCGAAGACGAACCACCGCACCGATGGGTACGGAGGGTCGATCGAGAATCGTTTTCGCCTCTTGTGCGAAGTGGTCGAGGCGGTCGGGGAAGTGTTTCCGCCGGAGCGAGTCGCGGTGCGACTCTCCCCGAACGGTGTGTTCAATGACATGGGATCACCAGAATACCGTGACTGTTTCATCCAGGTGGCGAGCGAGCTCGATTCCTACGAGCTTGCCTATCTCCATATCGTGGATGGACTCGCGTTCGGATTTCATGAGCTCGGGGATCCGCTGACCCTCGCCGATATCCGCGCGGTCTTCGACGGTCCGCTGATGGGAAACTGTGGGTACGACCAGGCGAGCGCGGAGGTGGCGATCGCTTCGGGAGCCGCGGACATGATCGCGATCGGCCGTCCCTACATCGCGAACCCCGATTTGGTCGAGCGTTACCGGAACGGTTGGCCCCTCGCCCCCCTCGCCGACATGGCGTCGTGGTACGCGGGTGACCTCAGTGAGGAGGGGTACACGACCTTCGAGCCGTATCGGGTCGAGGGGGCGGTGGACTAGACCTAGGCCAGAAAGTCGTCGGAAAACTCATTCGGACCGACGACTCACCCACGGACTGCAGTCATGCATTAGTCCGCGGACTCGAGCTCCTTCACCAGCGCCTTCGCCTGGTTGATCGCCGCGGTACCGTTGTTCCCTCGGTAGACGATGTTCATCTCCTGGTCGATGACGATGAGCGTCGGCCAGCCGTTGACAGCCCACACGCTGGAAATCGAGTCCTTCGCTCCCTCGGGCCGGTCTTGAAATGAACGCCAGTTGAGATTCTTCTTCTTGACGATCTTCTGGATCGAGGCGAGATCCCGATCCGAATTGACACCGATCAGCGCGAACGGGCGGTTCTTCATTTCGTCCACGAGCGACCGCTCGTGTGGGTACATCGCCTTGCAGGCAGCTCACCAGTCGCCCCAGAAGTCGAGCACGATGATCTTGCCCTTGTAGTCGCTCAGCCTGAAGCTCTGACCATGGAGATCGACGCCAGCGATGTCGGTTGCTTTCATTCCGCGATCGAGTTTCTCTCGCTCGGCGATCGACTGCCGTGCTTGACTCTTGATCTTCGAATCCTTCGCCAGTGTGGCGGCACGCATTGCTTCCGCTCGAGCGGCGACGTATTCCGGACTGCTCACCGGCGCATCTCGGAGGTCTGAGTCGATGCGGATGAGGATCGCACGCGCCTGAAGGTCGCCATCGGGGTTGGCCAATTCGATCGCTCGAAGCGTTCGATCGATCTCTTCCTTACCGATGAACTTCGCGCAGCGGGTGAGCGTGATCAGAGCGTCGCCGATCTTCGAACTCTTGGCGTACGTCGTCGATAGCGTCTTGCACGCGTCGAGAACGTTCTGCTTCATCCCGGCGAGCTCGCCCATCGAAATGACCGTCCCCAAGAATTGAATAGCATCGTCGTCTCCGGCGAGCTCCAAAGCCGCTTTCTCGAAGAGGGCAACGTGTTCTGCGATGAGACTCTTCGGAGGGAACTCCATCGGCTCGGGCATCGAGGGGGGCGGAACTCCCTCCCCCGCGGCCTTCGCGGCGGCCGCGTTCCAGTCCGCGTCTCTTTGATACCCAGCGGCGATATACTCATTCAGCGCCGTTTCAACGCCCGCCATGAGGGCCTGGAACCTCTGGTCCGCCGAACTCTCCGTCCCTGCTTCATCTTGGGCCCCGGCGAACCCGGCGAACAGCGCCACCCACACCGCGCCGACCAGAATCTGGCTCCGGAGAGTCATCCGCTCCTCCGTTCCTCTTCACTCAAGGCGTCTCTGGAATCACAGTGCGCACTATACCCCAGCGGTCGTATCGGACAATCTAGGGGGGTGCCCCGGGCCTCGTACCCGAAGCACAAGATCGGAACGAAAAAGTCCGATGGCTGAGTGCTCGCGTTCAAGGTAGCGAAACGGCATGACAGCAGACAGCCTGCTGCTCCATGGTTTTTCGTCGCTCCAGCTGTGTTGTTCGCTGCGTACTCAGAGCGGAAGGGTGCTCCCCCCAAGCGGATCGCGGGTGGAGGAGTCACGTGATCCTAAGGTGCTTTGCGGGTACTTTGCCGCTCACTCAGCCCCCGAAGAAACTAGATTACCATGCCCCTGACGACTCCGTTTCAAGCTCGATTGGCGCCCTTGAACCAGACCGGCATCTGGAAGCACTGGTCTGGCTACCTCGTCGCGCCGCAGTATCAGCCCTCGCTGAACGCCGAGTACTTCGCCATTCGAAACGCGGTCTCCCTGCTCGACACGTCCCCCCTCTTCAAGCTTCGCTTCAGCGGCCAGGACGCTCCGAGATTGCTCTCGCACGCCCTCGTCCGCAACATCGACGATTGCGACGTCGGACGCGCGCAGTACACCTGCTGGTGTGATGCTCGCGGGTTCGTCTTGCAGGACGGAGTCGTCCTGCACGTCGCGCCGGGTGAGTATCAGCTCACCGCCGCAGAACCAACTCTTCACTACTTTCGCGCACTCGCCCGGGAAATGAAGCTCGCCGACGCCACCATTGAAGACATCTCCTCAGAATTTGGCATCCTCGCGCTCTCCGGTCCGCACGCCCACCACGTTCTCGCCCAGCTCACCGACGCCGCGAATTCACTGCCCTACTTCGGAGTAATGCAGACCGAGATCGCGCGTTGTGAAGTGACCGTCTCGCGCACCGGCTACACGGGCGATCTCGGCTACGAACTGTGGGTGCGATCCGCGGACGCCCTCACTCTCTGGGATGCTCTCATGGCGGCGGGGCGAGGATTCAACATCACTCCGATCGGCACGACTGCGCTCAAGATGTCGCGAGTCGAAGCGGGGCTCCTCCTCATGGGCACCGATTTCCACTCTTCCCGCTTCGCCTGGGTCGATGCACAACGGGAGACTCCCCACGAGCTCGGGTGGGGTTGGATGTTCCGAAGGCTTGGCCAAGACGATCGCGACTTCATCGGACGCCGAGCGATCGAAGCGGAGATCAACGAGAGAACCAGTCGCTGGAAGACGGTGGGAATCGCCGTCGATCCCTACGACTATGAACGTGTCTACGCCGAGGCCGGGATCATCGCGCCGCGGCATGAGCTCTACTCCGAATCGACGATGAGCATCTACCGACGCGGAGCGAAGGAGTGGGATTACGCCGGTTACGGGAGCAGCTTCCTCGCATCGCCCATCCTCCGAAAGCCGATCGCCCTCGCCAAACTCCCTCTCGATCTTGCGAAGCGGGGAACCGAGGTCGATCTCGAGATCCCGGTGATCCGGCAACCAAAAAACGTTCTCGCCCGCGTCGAACCCGTTCCCTTCTTCAACCCACCACGAAAGACGGCACCGGTCGACGAGGGGGTGAACCGATGAGTACGAAACCGACGAGTGCCGAAGAGCGCTACGATGCGATCGTGATCGGTGGCGGTCACAACGGACTGGTCAATGCGGCCTATCTTGCGAAGGCGGGCTTGAAGACGCTCGTCCTCGAACGTCGCCACCTGGTCGGCGGCGCCGCGATTACCGAGGAGCTTGTGCCCGGCTTCAAGTTCACGACCTTCTCCTACGCCATCAGTCTCCTGCGCCCCGACATCGTTCACGATCTCGACCTGGTGAGGCACGGGCTGATGGTGCTGCCTCTGATCAATACGTTTCAGCCAGGGCTCAATGGTGAGTACCTCCTCCTCGGCGCAGACGCCGACGACAACTACCACGAGATCGCGCGCCACTCCGTCGAGGATGCCGAGGCCGCGCGTGACCTCGACCACCGCATCGCGAGACTGGTCCGCGCACTCAAGCCGTGGGTCGATCGCATTCCGCCGAATCGCCTGAGCTCCGATCCCGCCGAACTGGCCGCGATGGCCGAGCTCCAGGAAGACATGGAGAGTCTTGACCCCGAAGTGCGCTCCCTCCTCGAGAAGTTCATGAACTCGAGCGCCGCCGAAATTCTCGACGAGGTGTTCGAGAATGAGCTGGTCAAAGCGCTCTACGCTTCGAGCGGCATCATCGGGAGCCGGGTCGGTGCGCGCGACAAAGAGTCCGGTCTCATCTGGCTCTTTCACAAGCTCGGCGATTTCGACGGGGTCCCCGGCAATTGGGGATTCCACAAAGGGGGAAACGGCGCGTTCACCCAGGTCCTCGCTCGCGCAGTCGAGGACTTCGGGGGAGTGATTCGAACCCACGCCGGAGTGGAACGGGTCCTTTCCGATGGAGATCGAGCGAGCGGCGTGCGACTGGAAGACGGGTCCGAGTTGTACGCCGACCTCGTCGTCAGCGCACTCGACCCTCGGCAGACCTTCACCCGGCTCGTCGACCCCGACGATCTGCCGCAAGATCTGGTCGATCACATTCGTAGTTACAAGTTTCAGGGGAGCGCGGCCAAAGTCAATTTCGCCCTCTCGGCAGTCCCCACCTTTCCCGGCTTGGAAGGGCGCGAAGACATCTTCCAGGGATTCACAAACCTTGGACCCTCGATCGACTATCTCGAGGAGGCGTTCGCCGATTGTCGAGAGGGGCGTTTCAGCCGACGCCCCTTCCTCGACTGTTGCGTACAGTCGACCATCGATCCCGACATGAGCCCCCCCGGTCAGCACATCATGTCGTGCTTCGTCATGTACGCGCCCTATCAACTCGCGAAGAGCGATTGGGAGACCGAGCGGACCAGCCTCGGCGATACGGTCCAAGCGACAGTGGAGGAGTTCTTCCCCGGTTTCGGCGAGCTCGTGCTCCATCGCGAAGTGGTCACGCCCCTCGACATCGAGCAGCAGATCGGGCTGAGCGAAGGCAACATCTTCGCCGGCGAGCTGTTCCCATCCCAACTGTTCCTCAATCGTCCCGCGCCGGGCTGGAACCAATACCGCACCCCGATCGCGGGGTACTACCAGTGCGGTTCGGGAACCCACCCCGGAGGGTGCATCACCGGGGGCCCGGGGAAGCTCGCGGCAGAGCAGATTCTGGGGGATCGGACCGCGCGGGGCGAGTAGAGGGGTCGATGAGCAAGCTCTCGCTGACCGCTGCCGCCACCACTCACCCGAACGAACAAGAGCCGAGCCACCCGCGCGGGTGACTCGGCTCTTTCTTTTCTTCACAGCAAATCGACCGCGATCGATCC
>CALEHF010000444.1 GCA_937876125.1 uncultured bacterium | reverse complement strand
TCGACGCCATTATGACGTCAGTTGGGGTGTCCACGAAAGCGGGGGAGGCTCAAGAGGACACCGAGACTCTCGCGGCGACTGCGGGCGGCGACGGTGGGATCATCATCATTGATGGCCCATTCCCCCTCCCGTTCTGTGTCCCCATTCCGATTTTCTGCATTGATCCAGATTGCGCAGACGACTGCCAGGACGCCTACGACGATGCGATCGAGGACGCAGAGGAGCAGCGAGATCTCGACACTGCGAATGAGGACGCACGCCACACCGGTGTGCTGAACCAGCTCCAGAACACTTTGACCGGCGCAATGACCACCGCGCAGAACAACTACAATACCGAGATCTACAATGCAGACGTGAACCACCACAATCAGACACAGCTCTGCTATGCGGGCGGCGTGGCTGGATCTGCCGTCTGTCTACTCTCCGCATTCTTCAGCTTCGGAGTCGCGGCTGTGCCTTGTTCGATCGCTGTCGCTGCGGCGGTCGCGACTTGCGTGGGGGACGCGCTGAGTGACTATTACACCGCCACCAATACCGCGCAGACCAACTACTCCACAGCCGTAAACACCGCGCAGGGTGCGTACGACACGGGAGTGGCGAACGAGAACCAGCAGAACATCACCAACATGCAAGTGATCGCGAACAACTTCCAGGCAGCCGTCGACTCCGCCCAGAGCGATCTCGAGGACTGCCTCGGGGACTGCCCGTACATCATCTGCGACTGGATCTTTTTCTGCTTCTTTTGATCGATCGCAGCCCGTGAGCTCAAGCCGGTGAAACTCGCTCCCGCCTCGATCACGAGGCGGGGGTTTGCTTCGCTCGATCAGGAGACAGCGATCAAAATTTCGTGACCAAGATGTTGAATCACGAGCCATCGAGATCGGGCGGACTGAACAAAAAAACGACCGGGGTCGATGCCTGCGCATCGACCCCGGTCGCTTCATGAGGCTATCCGATTGGAGGACGCTCGGCCTCTCGATCGAAATGACTTTTCAACGGGCTGCTAGAACGCCTCGACTTCTCCGGTGACCACGACCCGCGTGGGGAATCCACCGAGATTCGCGGGGATCCCCGCCGGGCCGTTCCGTCTGACGTAGATCTCGATCACCGGATCCCCGTTCGAGTTCCAGCTCGTTCCGAGTCCGACGACGTCGGGGTTTCCGAGCAGGCCCGGAGCGTTGAGGTCTTGGGTCGCCATCGCGGCTTGCAGCGCCGCGGTCGAGGGGAGGCCCGGTCCGCCGGCAACCCCTGCGGTCGGCGCCGCACCGTTGCAGCCATCGTTGCTGCCGATGCAATCCTCGTTCGGTGAGGCGTCCGCGCCTTTCTGGAAGCCGTTCGGCACAGTCGTTCCATCCCAATTGAGTCCGGCAGCGGAGAGGGCTGTCACCGTCGTCGAGTAGCAGACGTTCGCCGCGTTGTTCAGTGTGAAGCGCACCTCGCCGGCCGCATCGCTTGTCGCACTGCCCGTGGACGGGTTTCCGTTGATCAGCAACTCGATCGAGACGTTTGCCCCGGAGACGGGGAATCCGAGATCATCGGCGCAGCGCACGATCACTTCGAGGTGCTTTCCGGGCGCCTGGCCGCCGTAGGTTCGATAGCGCACGCACTCGACAACGACTGCGGAACCGGCCGCGACCGGGTCGAGCGCGAAATCGAGCACGGAGTTCTGATTCTCGGTGACCGTGGCCGACCCGCTGCTGCCGCCGAAGCCGGTGGCAGAGACGGTCACCACGCGGCCACCCGTCGCGACGTCGGCGAACGAGTAGGATCCGTCCCCGGCGGTCGAGGCTGACTGACCGGTGTCCAGGCTCACGGTCGCGCCGCCGATTCCCGCGGTGGTCGCACTATTGGTGACGGTCCCGGAGAGGCTGCCGGTCGCGGGGGGCGGCGGAGGAGAGCCCCCGACGAACGTCACCCCGAAGGCGTCGAGCACCGCGTCGATCGGATTCCCGAACGTCACACCCGCCGTGTTTCCCGCGAAGAGCAGGCCCACCGGGCGAGGGTTGTTCGCGACGTTCTCGACGATGAGCGAACCGGAGTCTCCGCCATCGCTGAATCCGGTGGTCGTACGGAAGCAGTTCGCGAAGGTCGCGACCACCTGCTGCCCGCCGTTGCACCTCTTGCGGTAGGCGACATTGATCGTCACGTTCACCGCATCGATGACTCCTTGGGTGTGACCGGTGGTGCGTCCCGATTTCTGGACCCCGAGTCCGAGGGTCGGGGCGAGGGTCGTGCTGCTGACGGGACCGATGTCGATGATCGTGCCCGAGAGATCGACCGCCCCCGGTTCGACGAGTGCGATCGCCGCGTCGACCGAGTTGATCCCGTTCCCGGAGATCGCGACGTAATCCCAAAGCGTCCCCACCAAGTTTGCGGGATTCTCGATGCACCCGGTATCGATGAGCGCGGGCTGATGGATCTCCTCGCCGATCGCGGCACTGTTGAATCGCGCCAGGACGTGGTTGTTGCTCAGGATGAAGTAGTTCCCCGCTCCGTCGACGACGAGCGACCCGAGAGTGCCTCCACAGCAGTACGGGCCAGACGTATCTTCGGGACTTCCTCCCGACGTGCCGAGTGCGATCGGTCCCGCCTGGGCAGCTTGGTGATTGGCGCCGCCGTCGGCGTGGACCACAGGGAGGAAAGTTGCGAGGGAGACGGTGAGCACGAGCGAAGTCACCAGAACAAGACGCATCGAACACCTCCTCGAATCGGGCACGCACCTCCGCTCGAGCGGTCTCTGGACAGAGAACCGCGTGCGCAGAAGTGCTGAACTGAAATGGATCGTGAGCCGTAGACCTATTTTACTGAATTACGACAAATCAAGGCGAAGAATTCTTTGATTGGCCCTAGCAGTCTGTTGAAAAAGTGCTTTCGAATCGAGAGGGCGAGATTTCAAGTCCAGTGCTCCCGGCCAAACGACGTCGTACTGGTCGTACTTCGAGTTTGGCCGGGAGTGCTGGGCGAAGGAAGCTCGGCTTCTCGATCGAAATGACTTTTTCAACAGGCTGCTAGGGACAGTTTGGGGAGGTCGTGCAGGTGAGCGGATCGCCCGGGGTCGGATCCACACCGCAATCGGTCGGGCCGGGGGGCGCGGGGGGGGGACCGCCGGAGAAGAGATAGCCGAGGAGTGTGATCGCATCGGCGATGTTGAGAGTTCCGCCATCGTCGAAATCACACGCATCTTCACAGGCGGGGGGCGTGGCTCCGGCGAAGAGGTATTGCAGCAACCCGATGGCATCCGCGATGTTCAGGTTGCCGGACGGGACGCAATCCCCGCGGCGAAAGGTCGGGTCCGGCGTCGCACAGAGCGGATCGCCGGAGCAGTCGGAGTCTGCGCAGTCGATCGAACCGTCGGAATCGTTGTCGATGCCGTCCGCGCAGTTTCCAACTTCCACGCCTGGTACGTTGAGCGTGAGATCGAACGTCCCGCTCCCCGTATCTGCCGCGGACCATCCTCCTACCCGGAAAAAATAGGTCGACCCCGCTGTCACCGCGAGATTCTCGATGCGAGAGGTGAACAGACAACCGAATGCGTCTCCGCTGCAGGTGATCTGGGTGAGATTGGCGCAACTCCCCTGGTAGATCACGAGATCGCTATCCCAATCGATGGAGTTGCAGAGGCTCGCGGTGAGTAAGCCATCTGTCGTCGGGGTGAACGTGAGCCAGATGTCCGAATCGACGAATCCGAGACCCCCGAAGGGGCAGAAAGCTGCATCGACGAAATCGAGACTGTTCGTCGCTCCGATCGTCGAAACCGCATTGGACCCGAGTTGCGCCACGATCGCCGACGCGCATTCATCTCCTGCAACCTGGGCAGTCCCTTTGCTCGGAAAGATCGCGGAGAAGCCCGCACAAATCGCGAGAGCGAAGAGGAGCGAGGTGCAACGATTTCGGCGGGAGGCTTCAAAGGACATCGGGAACTCCAGAAAATTGAGGGGGCGGACTCGTACTCGAGCCCGCCCCCCGTTGATTTCGTCATGACTCAGAGACGCGCGCGCCGCGATCTCGTTCGAGATCTCCGGTCGGGAATCAGGGGGTCGTGGCTGGCTCAGGCGTGCAGACCACACCGTGATAGCCGCTCGGGAATCCGGCGGGCAGGTTCATCTGCTCGGAGTGGAAGCCAGTCAGGACTCCCATCGATCCTTCGGCGGCTCCGGTGCCACCCGTGATCAACAGTTTCAGGCCCTCGATCGACCCGAGCGGGATCGGCGGCCCCCCCATCGGCGGCGTCAATGCGACCGAAATGTAACGGCCGACGACCTCGTAGGTGCCTTCGGCGTTGGTGACCGTCCCCGAGAAGCGCGCCACGAAGATGGTGACGATGCCCATGGAGATCATGTTCGAGTTGGTGACCGTGCCCGCGAGCGCACCCTCGACGTCGCCGGTGAGCGATCCGGTGATGGCGAGGTCGGTGGCTTCAGTGATCTCGAAGTCACCTGAAACCATGCCGCAGCCGGCGGGCATGCCGGGCAAAGTGGGGGGAGCGCCTTGAGCGAGAACTGCGCCGGACATGCCGACGACCATAAGGCCGATGAGAGCGAGACGAGACATTCCTCCTCCTTCGCGTTGTTGAGCCTGGAGCCTGCTTCGACTGATACCCGTTCAACGATACTAGCGCCCAACTTCCAGGGCAATCGGAAAGGCCTGGCCGCGTCGAGTACCGACGGTTTTAAGGAATTGCGGAGCGAACTCGGGGCTTTCCGGATGCGTGGAGAAGTGGGGTGATTTGGCCTCAGAGCCGATTCTTGGCCAAGATCCGTTCGCGCTCGACGAAGGAGTCGCCTCGTCGCGAGTTCGGTTGTCGGCACTCTCGCGCCCCGGAGCGGGCCTCTCCTCGGGGCGCCTCTCCACCGACGACTAGTGACGCCGCCGGAGATCGGTCATCCTCTTCTTCCCTCGAAAAGAGTCGTCGACTCAAGAGATGGAGGTCTTCGCGTGCGAATCCTCTGGCTGGTCGGAAGTCTGGCCCTCGGGGGCGCACAGCTCCTTCCGATCCTTCCGTGAGCCTAGTTTCGAAAGTCCGACTTCACTCTTCTGGTGGCCGAGTCGGATCGATGACTTCACGGCTCACCGGCGGAAGACACTCGTGCCCCTCGACGACTCGGATCGTCACCTGATCGCCGATTTCGAGCGGCTTCGACAGCCACCGCCAGTGCTCGTGCTCTCCACCCTCTTGAACGAGTAATCCCGCCACGGAGAGATCCGCTCCGCCGCGCGCCTTGACCGCGGTCAGCATCGTGCTCAAGACCTCGAGCTCCGCCGAGCCGCAAACGATCGGGTCTTCTTCGTTCACCGTGATTTCGTACGCAAGAGGCACTTCCGACACACCCCACCCGCCCTTCTCTGTTCCTTCACCTTAAAGTTTGAATTCTGATACGTCAGCCATCGGATGGGCGTGGGCCCTGCTCACGCTGTTTTTCTGGCGGGGCCCAGAGCGCACCGCACTGCGATCAGGGCGATCAGTGCTCCGACAAGATACCCGCGGAAATCTGCGGCCGAATAGGTCGTTCCGAGCTCGCCGGGGAGAGCTCGATGGGCATCGAGCTCTATTCCCGGGTTGGGACGCTCTCGGTGAGCTCTTCGAGAGGGGGGAGCGCGCCGACGGCACGCCGAAAGCGCGCGACCGCCTGCCGCACACTCGCACGGGCATCCATCTCTTGGAGTCGCGCCGTGGCGAGGCGATCTTGGCGGAGGAACTTGAGCGAGAGGAACTCTGGGGTGAGGGCCGCGCGCGACTCTTCCTCGGCGAGGAGCGCGCGAAGGTTTTCGCTCTGGGCGAGGCGTAGCCGGCGGGTCGCGATCAGCAACTCTTGCTGAGTGCGCACGTCGCGCAGCGCGCTCTTCACCTCTTCGACCACGCCATCGACGACCCGGCGAAGCGCGATCTCCGCCGAGGAACGCTCGAGGCGCGCGCGGCGCTCCGCCGCGCGCGGACCACGGTTGCCGATCGGCACTTCGAAGCTGACTCCGATCAGACCATCGACATATCGGTTCGCGGTCCAATCGCGGGCCGCTTCGCCGAAGTTGTCGTCGAGGCCGACTAAACCGATTTCTGCCTCGAGGTCGAGGCTCGGCATCCGCAGACTCTTCGCCACCCGCTCCCGCAACTCGGCGTCGTCGATCGCGAGCACCGCAGCCTCGATCTCGGAGCGTTCGGCGAGCGCCGTGGCGATTGCCTGCGCGAGGTTCACTCTGAACTCCGGCGCCGCTTCGGGGAGCGGTTCCGCCGTCTCGAGCACGGCTTCTCCTCCGACCGGGCGGGCTGGATCATCGAGGAGCGCTTTCAACTGATCGCTCGCCCCGCGCAGTGTCCGTCGGGCGGAGACGAGAGCCGCGCGGCGCTCTTCGACGGTCGCGGCGGCATCGGCGAGGGCGGCGGGACGCGCGTCGAAACTGCTCCGTTCTTCGAGCACGCGCCTGACCTCTTCCCCTTGGGCGAGGAGCCGGGCGCGCACCAACACGAGCTGTTCTGCGAACGCGAGCCCCCAGTACGCTTCCTCCACCAGGCTCGTCAGTGAAATCACCTCGGAGCGAAGGATCAGCTGCTGGCGGGCATGGTCGTTCTCGGCGATGGCGATGTCCGCCGTTGCGAACTCCGCTCCCCGCCCTCGCAAGAGGGGCTGGCTGATGCCGACCGAAAGGACCGCGGTGTAGGCGGCATCAGGCTGGAAGTTGATGCCACGCGTGTCGTTCTCGAAGCGTTCCAGACGGGTCTCGGCGGTGAGGGTCGCGCCGGTCGAGATGCGCTTTCGCACCCCTGCCGAGAAGCGCTCTTGTTCGCTCGCATTGGTCGGGCGCCCGAGCACCACTCCACCGAGCACGGGAACCCGCGTCGGCTCGTCCGTCTTTTGAAACGCAGCACTCGAGAAGAACTCGAGATCGAACTCTGCCCGTGCCTCGTCCCGGTGCGTCGCGGCGATTTCCGGCCCGATCCTCGCGAGCCGCACCCCGAGGCCGTGCTCGACCGCGGTGCGCACCGACTCTGCGAGCCCGATCTCATCGCGCGCGGTCGGGTCTCCCTGCAGGTCGAGGCCGAGATCGCCGTCGACCCCAAAGAACGCGGTGTCGCCGCCGAGGCGTTCGAGGTCGTCCGCCCGCGCCGCGAGTCCCGGAGGAACAGGTGTCCCCGTCGGGGTCAGCGATCGGGGAGCGACATTGCGAAGATCGGCCGCAGTCGTCTCTCGGCTGACCACTTCGGCGACGAGGTTTTGAAAGCGCTCGCTCGCGTTGGGACGCGGCGGTTCGATCGAACAGCCGGCGAGGAAGGGGAGCGCGAGGATGAGCAAGGTCGCGATGCTGGCCGCGGGAGCCGTTGGAATGCCGACCGCGCGCGTCATTCGCGCGCGCAGGTCGATCGCCAGGCCGAGCAGAAGGGGCACCACGATCAGCGTGAAGAGGGTCGAGACCAACAGTCCGCCGACCACCACGCTCCCGAGTCCGCGATAGAGTTCCGAGCCCGAACCGGGCAGGAGCACGAGGGGTAGCATCCCTCCCACCGAAGTGAGCGTGCCCATGAAGATCGGGCGCACACGACTGCGCACGGCGGCGCCGATCGCGGCGTGCGGTTCCATCGCTTCGCGGGGGTCTTCGTCCCCGCTGCCGCCGAGCGCACTGTTCTTGCCCATGAAGTTGAGGGACTGGTGCACGATAAGGATCGCGTTGTTGACGACGACCCCGATCAAGATCACGAAGCCGAGCATCGTCAGGACATCGAGGTTCTGGACGGGGAGGTGTGGATCCATATGGCTCCACACCGAGACGGCGCGCAAGGCGGCGAACCCGCCGAGGACAGCCAAGGGAACACTGAAGAGGATCACCAGTGGTTCGAGAAAACTCTGAAAGAGGACACACATCAACAGGTACACGACGAGCAGCGCGAGGATCAGTGAGCTCCCGAGGGTGCCAGCAAAGGTGCCGTCCCCGAGCAGTGCCGCCTTCACCGCCGTGAGCTTGCTCGCCGATCCGGAGTAGGACACTTCGACGGTGGCTGGGATCACATTGGAAGCTTGCAAGGCTTGGACCCGCTCTTCGATGGTTTGGAGCGCGGAGTCGAGGGGCATCCCCGCGGGAGGGGAGAGCTGGAGCGTCACCGAGCGCTGCCGGGCGACGCGGTTGATCTGTTGGGGGGCGCCCACGCGGTCGAGGGTGGCGAGCGAACCGAGCGGAACGATCTGGCCGGTCGGGGTGGCGATCGGCACCTCGGCGAGAGTCGAGACCGATTGCGTGCCGTTGACCGCCGCGATCGAGAGTAGCTTCAGGTCGATCGTCTTCCCTCCGGAGAGTCGATAATCCCCGATGATCCGACCGTCGCCGTTCGTTTGCACGGCGAGCCCTAGATCATCGGCAGTCATTCCCATCCGCTGGAGTGCGAGCGAATCGGGACGCACTTGCAGCTCCGGCCCGGGCACCATGAAGTTCGCCGGGGAGGGTTGCACCATCCCGGGGCCAAAGGGGGGCTGCATCAGTTGAATGAACAACGCGCCGGTCGCTTGGGTGACTTGATCGAGGTCTTCGCCCGACAGCTGAATCTTCACCGCGGACCCCGAATTGCCCCCCAGTCGGAAGAGCGGGACCTGGAACGGGAAGGCAAAGGTTGCCGGTACGACATCGGGTCGCGCTGCGTATCCGAACAAGGGCAGAATGTCGACCACCCGCTCGGGTTCGCGACTGATCGCTCCGTGGAAGATGATGTCTTCGAAGCTGACCAGGAAGTAGTTCTCGAGTGGAGGGGGAGTGATCGGTTCTCCCGGCTCCCCGGTGCGAAAATCAACCGTGGGAATTTGGGGAAGCGCGCGCTTCGCTTCGATGTACTCCGGAGTTCCCGGCACGAGTGCCCCCGCTTCGAAGAAGGGGCGCATGGTCTCCTCGACCCGTTTCCCCATCGCGAGCTTCTGATCGAGGTTGTACCCCGACGGCGGGATCATCATGCCGAAGATCAGGTTGCGGTTACCGGAAGGGAGATAGTCCGCCTGGGGCATGAGCAGCAAGCTGCCGCCGATAGAAAGAACCGTGAGCACGGCGACGACGATGGCGCTCGCGAGCGGCCTCTTCGCCATCCCCTCGACGAATTCCCCGAGGCGATCGGGGATCGC
>CALEHF010000443.1 GCA_937876125.1 uncultured bacterium | reverse complement strand
TTCCGTCGCCGCCTCCCGAGTTGTTGGGGACGCTCCGGACTCTCGATGAGATCGCGGCGTGGTTCGAGAACGAGCTCTTGAGGGCCCACCCGGCTTCGAAGCCACTCGTGGAGCCAGCGCCCTCAGTGATCCCACGAAACACCCCAGCTCTTGGCAGAACGACCGACCCTCTTGCGTCCCTCGTAGGGCCGGAGGGGACGATCCACCGGCGCATCGTCGACGCCGTTCTCGCGCCGCGCCTCATGGAGGGCGGTCTTCCGATCCCCGGACCGGGAAGCGTCTGGGTGGTGGGAGATCCCGCGGATTCACTCCCCGCGTCCCTCGCCGTGCAACTTCGGGCACTCGGAGTTCCCGCTCGCGCGGTCTCGATGCTCAGTGAGCTACCGGAAGATCGACTCGTACGCTTGCTGGTTCTCGTGCCGGCTCCCAACTCGGGGCTCGAGGGCGTGCTCACCGCGTTCGAACGGTTGCAGGATGTTGCGGCGTCCCTCCGCGCCGCCGGAAAATCTGGGGGAGCCCGGGTGGTCACCGTTTCTCGCCTCGACGGCGCGTTCGGACTGCGCGACTGCGCCGACGCCGACGACATTCTTCCGAGCGCGCTCTCCGGGCTCGCGAAAACGGTTCCCCGGGAATGGCCCGGGGTCGATGGGCGCGCTATCGATCTCGACCCGGCGATCGAGTCGGATTCCGCCTCACTCGCCCAACTCGCCGCCGCGGTCCTCGCCGACGGGCCGGTCGAGATCGGGATCCGCCGGGAGGGAACGATCATCCTCGAAGAGCGTGACGCGCCCTACTCGGGGCTTCCCCAGGGGACTCCACCGATCGCAGAGGGTGAGTTGGTCGTGGTCACCGGCGGTGGCCGCGGAGTGACGGCGGAGTGCGCGATCGCTCTCGCGGGCCAGACTCATGCCACGATCTTGATTCTTGGCCGCAGCCCACTCCCTCCCGAAGAACCCTCTTGGCAGGCGGAGTGTCGTGACGAAATCACCCTGAAACGAGCGCTGTTCCAACAGGAGAGTCACCTGGCGCCACGGGAAATCGGAGAGCGCGCGCGTCAAATTTTTGCGGGACGCGAATTGCAGAGTACTCTGAGCCGCATCAAGGAGGTCGGCGGGCGCCCCCTGTACGCACAACTCGACGTCCGTGATCAAGGTGCGGTCGCCCACGCCTTCGATGATGCGCGCCGCGTCGCGGGTCCGATTCGCGGGTGGATCCATGGCGCGGGTGTCATCGAAGATCGCACCATCGAAGAAAAGACGCGGGAGAGCTTCGCGCGCGTCGTCGGCACCAAAGTCGATGGCGCAGAGACGATCGCGGCACTTCTCGCCCCCGACGAGGCGCGCACGATCATTTTGTTCTCGAGCTCGACCGCCCGCTACGGGCGCAAAGGGCAAGTGGACTATGCCGTCGCCAACGAGGCACTGAACCGGATCGCACGTCGCGAAGGTCTGCGTCGCCCGAACTGTCGGGTTGCCGCACTCGGTTTTGGCCCCTGGGATGGCGGCATGGTCACCCCTGGACTCGCGCAACTCTTCGCGCGAGAAGGGGTCGGTCTCATCGGACTCGAGGCCGGGAGCGCTGCATGTCTCCGAGAGATGGCATTCGCCCCGGGCACACCGGCCTGGGTCACCTTGATCGGCCCTTCGCCCGACGGCTCCCCGCCGCCGACCCTCGCCCGCGCCGAGGCGCCGTTCGATCGTGGAGATGATCGTGAAGATGTCGTCGATCACTCCGACCGTGAGACGGCCTCCGTCGTCGTTCCCAGTGCCGAGACCCAGGGAGAGTCGAGCCAGCCCGAGCCTCAGCGGGTTCGGGAATCCGTCGCTCCTTCCGAGACCGCAGGAGCGCCCACCACGGACGACGGCGCTCTTCACCCCCGCCTCCGCGCACCAGAGCCGACCGCACGAGAGACCGTCCTGCGATTCGAACTCGACCCCCAGCGGATGCCGGTGCTCCGCGACCATGTGATCGATGGGCGTGCGGTGCTTCCGTTTGCTCTGATGCTCGAGTGGGGAGCCGAGGCCGCTCTCCACCGTCACCCGGGCTTGCAGCTCGAAGCGCTCGAAAAGTGGCGGGTGTTGAAGGGGGTCGTGGTCCCCAGCTCAGGCTCCTCGCAGATCGAGGTGCGCATATCACCGGCAACGACCGAAGGGGACCGTCTCCGCGTTCCGGTCGAGCTGGTCGGAGTGTATTCCGATCACGAGGTGCTCCATGCGCGCGGGAGCGCGATCCTCGCTCCCTTTACGATGCCAACGCCGGCGGCCGCTGAACCCCCACCGCTCGATCCCGACCCGCGCACCGTGGTCGAGGCGTACGACGAACATCTCTTCCACGGTCCGACTCTCCGCACCATCGAGCGATTGATCGGATGCAGTGAGTCGGGGATCGCGGCGCTCTGTCGCCCCGCCCCCGACCCGCGCAGTTGGTTGCCGAATCCGCGTCGCTCGCGTTGGGTACTCGATCCGCTTCTCATCGATGCTGCGTTCCAACTTCAGATCCTCTGGTCGACTCAGAACACCGGATCGCCGTGCTTGCCCTGTGCCGTCGAGCGCCTCGAGCGCTTCGCAGGTGCGCCGCTGCCCGAATCGACCTTGGTGCGCGCAACCTTCACCGATCGCGGAGAACACGGCGCGCGCGCGAATATCGAGATCCTCGATGCCGATGGCGAGCCGCGCTTCCGATTGCTCGGCGCTGAGTGCGTCATCGACCCGTCCCTCGCGCGCGCGTTTCGCATTCGACAGTTGGGGAGTTCGCCGTGATCCGGGATACCCGAGATCTGCCGCTCTCCTCGCATCGTACGCCGCGCTTCTCGCCGATCGCCATCGTCGGGATCGGCGCGCTGTTCCCGGGCGCTCCCGGCCTCGCGGGGTTCTGGCAAACAGTGCGCGACGGCATCGACACTTCGCGGGAGATCCCCGTAGGACGCTGGGCTGTGCCTCCCCGAACGATTCGGGGGGGCCCGGAGCCCGAGATCGATCGCGTGCGCTCGATCCGAGCCTGCACGCTCGATCGGATCCCCCTCGAGACGATCGCCGACGCCGTCGGAACCCGCCTCGACCTCGACTGGATTGCGCGTCTCGACCCCTCCATCGCGGTCGCCTTGGTCGCCGGTATCGAGGCGTGGCGGTCCGCTCGCACCGAGTCGATCGATCGCTCCCGGGTCGCCGTTCACCTCGGCCATCTAGTTCTTCCAACGGACGGCGCGAGCGCAGTGGGCGCCGCGATCCTCGGAGACACGGTAGCAGAGCAGATCCTCGGGGTCCGCCCTACCGATCTCGACCGTCGCCCCCCAGGGAGCACGGTCGGAGATCCGCGCGATGCGCTCGGGGCGGGCCTCCCCGCCGCAGCTCTCGCGCGCGCTCTCGACCTCGGCGGCGGCTCGCAGACCCTCGACGCCGCCTGTGCCTCGAGTCTCTACGCCATCGCCCAAGCGTGTGCTGACCTCGCCGAGGGGCGGATCGACGCCGCGCTCGCCGGCGGCGTGTCACGCCCCGACGCGCTCTACACGCAGATGGGTTTCTCCCAACTGCGCGCGCTCTCACCCGCCGGCCGCTGTCACCCCTTCGATGCCCGCGGCGAGGGACTGGTCGTCGGCGAAGGGGGTGGGGTCTTCCTTCTCAAGCGGCTCGACGATGCGCGCCGCGATGGGGACGAGATCCGAGGGGTCATCCGCGGCGTCGGACTCTCCAACGATCGCGCTGGAAGTCTTCTCGCTCCCGAGAGTGCGGGGCAACAGAGGGCGCTGCGAACCGCCTACACCAGTGCGGGGTGGCACGCGACCGACGTGGACCTGATCGAGTGTCACGCGACTGGCACGCCCGTCGGAGACGCGACAGAGTTTGGCAGCCTCCGCGCTCTTTGGGGCGATGACGGATGGCGACCGGGGCAGTGCGCGCTCGGGTCGGTCAAAGCAAACATCGGACACCTTCTCACCGCCGCGGGAGCTGCGAGTTTGACGCGCGCGCTCCTCGCGCTCTCGGCGGGAGAGATCCCTCCCACCGCGAACTACGAGACGCCGAACGGGAAGATTACTCCCGACGGCTCCCCGTTCCGCTTCCCCACCGCGGCCACTCCTTGGCTGCGCCGAGAGCGGGACGTGCCGCGACGCGCGGCGATCAGCGCGTTCGGGTTCGGCGGAATCAACGCGCATCTACTCGTGGAGGAGGCGCCGATCGCCGCCGCGCTCGCTCCCGCCAGCTCGGCGCCGATCGAAGTGCGCTCCCGCGAGCCGGTAGCGATCGTCGGGGTCGCCGCGCAGGTCGCAGGGTGGAAGGACGAGGCACTTTATGCGCGACTCCTCGGTGGCGATGGTCCCGGGACCCTTGAGCCGCCCCGGTGGTTCGGGGTCGAGGCGACCGATTGGTTCCGGCGCAGCGCCGAGCGAGCGGGAGCTCCGCGCGCGCGGCGCATCGGAGCGGTCGCTATCCCTCCGGGGAGATTTCGCATTCCGCCGAACGAACTCGCGGACTGCCTCCCCCAGCAGCTGCTCTTCCTCGAAACCGCGCGACGCGCCGTCTTGGATGCCGGCTTCGGAGAGCGCGCGGACCTCGGCGAGCGTGCTGCAGTGTTCGGGGGGATCGCCCTCGACCTCGCCTCCACGCGTTTTCATCTGCGCTGGCTCGCGGAGGTGTGGGGAACCCAGTGGCTCGACGCGGCGGCACGCGACTTCACCGACGAGCAACGGGCCGCGTGGATCGCAGAACTGCGCGACAGTCTGTCCGACCCGCTCACCGCGAATCGCGTGATGGGATCGCTCGGAAGTATCGTCGCCAGCCGCGCCGCGCGGGAGTTTCGCGCCGGGGGACCCTCGCACACCTTTTCGAGCGATGAAACGTCCGGCTTCCGAGCCCTCGAACGCGCGGTCCGCGGACTCGCACGCGGCGAATTCGACATCGCGCTGGTCGGCGCGATCGATCTCGGAGGGGACGTACGATCGGAGCTCTCCCGCGCACGCGTGGTACCGGCAGCAGCCCGAAACGGCGCCCTCCCCTTCTCGGTCGAAGGAACCGGCCCCGCGCTGTCGGAGGGGGTGGTCGCTTTCGTCGTGAAGCGCCTCTCCGACGCAACGCGGGCCGGAGATCGGATCCACGCGGTCATCGAAGGACTCGGGATCGCGAGCGGCGGTGGCATCACACCTCCCCGACCGAGCCGCACTGCGTGGCGACGCGCGATCGACGCCGCCCTTCTCGATGCGGGGGTCGATGGGGATCGGATCGGTCTGGTCGTCACCGGCACCAGCGGCGCCCCCGAAGAAGATGCCACCGAAGCCCACGCGCTCTCGACGGTGCGCCTCGGCCGAACGGGACGTCCCGCGAGTTTGACCAGCCCCGCCGAGCGGGTCGGTCATGCGGGGGCCGCCGCGGGCCTCGTTTCGGTGTTGCACGCGGTCCAAGCACTCGCGAACGACACGCTTCCCCCCTTCCCCCCCGGACCGCGGCTACGCGGGAACGGGGAGCAGGAGCTCGGGCGCCGCTATCGGCTCGCCCCCGCTGCCGAGCCGTGGCTCACCGACACATCCGACGGACCCCGCCGCGCCCTCGCCGGCTGTGGTGGACTGGATGGCAATGTGGCGCAGGTGGTCCTCCGCGAAGGGGGGCCCGCCGCGGCTCGCATCACCCAAGCGAGTCCCTTGCGGACCGTGGAGACCCGGCCGGCTGTCTTCGTACTCGAGGGCGGTGGCGACAGCGATCTCTTGCGCGCGCTCGAAAGTCTCGAGCGGAGCCTTCCAGCCGCTCCCGACGCGCCCGTTGTGGACCTCGCCCGTCGCTGGCTCGACGAGCGCCCCGTCGATCGCAGCCGCCCCCGCGCACTCGCCCTCGTCGCACCGACGGCAGCCGGACTTCGTTCGCGCATCGAGCGCTCGCGCGCTGCGATCCACGGTTCCATCTCCCGCGAGGAAGCGGAGCGCGACCCCAAGGATGGAGCCACCGTCTTCGGCAACGCGACGCCGCTCGGACACGTTGGAACGGTCGCACTGCTTTTCCCCGGCTCGGGGAATGATCACGCTCAACAGGGGCGCGACTTGCTGGCACGCTTCCCGGAGGTCTGGCGCGCGCTCGACTCGACAACGACCTGCCTGAGGAGCCAACTCCCCACCGATGCCCTGTGGCCGACCCACCCCGGTCCCGTGTTCGCACCGACAGAACTCGAGCGGATCCTCGGACACGTCACGGTCGCGAGCCTCGCCGCGGGGCTCCTCGAGCACGTGGGGGTTCGCCCCAGCGCAGCGCTCGGCTACTCCCTCGGAGAGACCGCCTCGATGTTTGCGCTCGGGGT
Organism: uncultured bacterium; assembly: GCA_937876125.1. GTDB lineage: Bacteria > Planctomycetota > UBA8108 > UBA1146 > UBA1146 > JAFMMO01. The sequence goes on along the minus strand of CALEHF010000443.1, from coordinate 2,804 downwards.
CTGGCGTGATCGCGATGCGATGCTGCGTCGGCTCTCGGACAGTGACCTCTTCACCCGAGATCTTGCCGGCCCCTGCCGCGCGGCGGCGCGCCACTGGCAGCTCCCCGCGGGGGAACCCGCTCGCTGGCAATCGGGAGTGATCGATCGCCCTGCCGAAGAAGTGCGTCGTGCCGTCGCGAGGCACGCCCGAACCTACCTGCAAATCATCAATACGCCGAACGAGTGCGTGATCGGCGGCGAACCACGCGCGGTGGAAGCCCTCGTTCGCGATCTCGGCGCGCAGTTTTTCCCTGTGCCGGGAGTGACCACGGTGCACGCGCCGGTTCTCGGTGAGGTGGAGAGCGCGTATCGCGCACTCCATCGATTCCCAGTCCACGTCCCCGCAGGCATCGACGTCTACTCCCCCGCGGGAGGCGCCCCTTACGCATTGACCACCGAGTCGATCGTCGCTTCGATCACGACCCAAGGCCTCGACGGGTTCGACTACGTGCGCTGCATCGAGACCGCCTATCAAAACGGCGCGCGCATTTTCATCGAGACCGGACCGGGGAGCTCGTGCACCCGGATGGTCGGAGCGATTCTCGGGTCGCGTCCGCACCGTACCCTCAGCCTCGAGCGGGCGCGCGAACCGATCGAGCTCTCGCTCGCCCGTATCGCGGCGACTCTTTCGGCCGAGCGCGCCGAAATCGATCTCGACCGCGTCATCGGCTCACCGCACCGAGAAGAGACCATCGACCTCGACACTGCGATCGTGGTCGAGAGCGGCGGAGTGCCCTTCGCTCTCCCCGCTCTTCCCGATGCTCCGCCGAGGAGTGGGCCCCCGATCCAAAGGAACCTTCCGCCGGTTCGAGAGCGGAAAGAGCACTCATCTCCACCGGCGCAGATTGCCCCTGTCCCCGTTTCACGGGTGGCAGTTCCGCCGCCGATAGAAACTTCGATCACCAGCGGGGGACACCGCATCACTGCCGTCATCTCCGCGGCCTCCGCCGCGCTCAAGGCGCAGCAGCAAGCGCTCTCCGCTCTGGTCAAGAAACAGCACGCGCTGCTCGCGGAGATCGGGCGGCCTCTCGGAAGCGTGGCTCCGGATTTGGCACCGGTCGCCGAGCCAAAGGCGGCTCCCGAGCGCCCAGTGCACCCCGCCGATGCCAACGCCTGGTTGCCCCGTGATCTCTGCCTCGAGTTCGGACGTGGAAGCATCGCTCGGGCGCTCGCCGGCAAACTCGACGACCCGCGATTTTCCGAGATCGACACCTATCCCACGCGGGTCCGGCTCCCCGACGAACCGCTGATGCTCGTCGATCGGATCCTTTCGGTCGAGGGAGAGCCATTCACGTTGTCATCCGGGCGAGTGGTCACCGAGCACGATGTGCTCCCCGGCGCGTGGTACCTCGACGCGGGGTGCGCCCCGACCTGTATCGCCGTGGAATCCGGTCAGGCGGACCTCTTTCTCTGCGCTTGGCTCGGAGCGGATCTCCGCGCGCGCGGTGACGCCGTGTATCGGCTGCTCGACGCCGAGGTCACCTTCCACCGCGACCTCCCGCGGGTCGGTGAGACGATTCACTACGACATTCACATCGACCGCTTCTTCGAGCAGGGTGACTCGATCCTGTTCCACTTCCGCTTCGACGCGACCGTCGACGGCGTTTTGGTGCTCACCATGCGCGACGGGTGCGCGGGGTTCTTCACGGAGACCGCGCTCGCAGCGGGGCGGGGAATCATCGAGCCCCGCAGTCGGCCGCGCCCCGCTGCGATCGCACCGCCCCGGTGGCAGCACCCTTCGGGAATCGCCGCGACCCAGCTCGACGCGACCCAGCTCGGGGCGCTTCGCGCCGGAGATCTCGCCACCGCATTCGGGTCCGCCTTTGCAAACTTGCCGCTCACCAAACCGATGACGATTCCCGGGGGCGAGGGGGGCAAGATGCGCCTCTTGGACCGGGTGACCTCCCTCGATCCGACCGGCGGTCATTGGGGACTCGGGCGCGTCACCGGCGAACTCGATATCCACCCGGATGACTGGTTCCTCACCTGCCACTTCACCGACGACAACGTGATGCCGGGCACACTGATGTACGAGTGCTGCCTTCACACCCTCCGAGTGCTACTCCTGGGCATGGGGTGGGTCGGTGAGGAGAGCGAACTCGAGGCGCACCCCGTCATCGGCGAGCCGGGTCGGCTTCGGTGTCGCGGACAGGTCGTGTCGAGCTCGAAGGTGGTCGGCTACGACGTGTCGATCCGTGAGATCGGTTTCGAGCCGGAACCGTACGTCTTAGCCGATGCAAAGATGCTGGTCGACGGGCGCGAGATCGTCGAGATGCGCGGCCTGTCGCTGCGCCTTCCTGGACTGACGAGCGAGAAGATCGATGCGCTGTGGGTCCGGAATGCAGCGCCCACGTCTCCCCCCGCCGAGAAGCGCTATCTCTACGACTACGACTCGATCCTCGCCTATGCCCTCGGCAAACCATCCGAGGCCTTCGGAGACGAGTATCGCAAGTTGGACGACGGCTTCATCGCACGCCTCCCGGCGCCCCCCTACTGCTTCATCGATGGCATCACCGAGGTCGAAGGGCCGCCGTGGATCCAGCAAGAAGGGACACGCTGCGTCGCCGAGTACTCTGTGCCGCCGGACGCTTGGTACTTCGAAGCGAGCCGACAACCCCGGATGCCGTTCGCGATCCTCCTCGAGGCCGCGCTACAACCGTGCGGCTGGCTTGCCGCCTACTGCGGAAGCGCGCTGACCAGCGATGAGCCGATTCACTTCCGAAACTTGGGCGGCCGCGCCACGCAGCACCGAGAAGTGACCCCCG
>CALEHF010000442.1 GCA_937876125.1 uncultured bacterium | reverse complement strand
AACGCGAAGATGAGCACTTCGGGGATGCGCGGCAACTGCACGAGCTGGCGCCAGACGATAATCCCCGAGTCGCGCATCGCGCGCGCCGTAGCCGCCCCCCGAGACCATCGCGGTGTCCATCCCGCGTCAACGACGTCCCTCGCTGCACACATCGAGAGAGCTCTCGCGGAGCCGCCGCGGAGCACCCGCCCGGGCCAGAGGGGAACCCGGAGCTGGGACCCATCGCCCCGAAAGAGAGTCCTCCGAGGAAGCACCCTGACCAAGAGAGTGCTCTCTCGACGAATCACGTCGAAAGGTTTCGCATGCGCAAGGTATCCCTCACGTCTGCACTCTTGGCCCTGATCGCACTCTCCACTCCGGGGGTCGCGGGGGCACAGGACGACGCGTCTGTGCTCACCAAGCTCGGTTCCGCGTTGTCGTTCTACGGGTTCCTGAGAATCGACGCGGTCTACGACACCGACCCGCTCAACGACACGCAGGTCCCCACGTTCGCGACCAGTGACAGCACCGCCGATCACGGCGATGCGGACTTCTCGCTCTACACTCGCCTCACCCGACTCGGCCTCGCGTTCGACGGGGGCGAGGTGATGGACGGGGGTGCACTGACCGGAAAACTCGAGATCGACTTCTACGGCTTCGACAGCTCCGACTCGCGGAACGAGGCGCGGATCCGTCACGCGTACCTCGAGGTCAAGAAAGATGACTGGCAGCTCCTCGCGGGACAGACCTGGGACCTCTTCAGCCCGCTCTACCCCTCGGTGAACCCCGACATGCTCAACTGGAACATGGGGAACCCCGGGGACCGTCGACCGCAGGTTCGCTTCGGCTACACGCCGAGCGCTGGCGAGGACAGCACGCTGAAACTCTTCGGTGCGATCGCCGTGCAAGGCGCGATCGACCAACAGAACAGCGACGCCTCGACCGGTGTGCTCGACGGGGAGTCGAGCGGGATCCCGCAGCTCCAAGCCCGCGCCGCCTACGCAACAAGGATCAACGGCAAGAGCGCCGAGTTCGGGTTGTGGGCGGTCGTCGGCCAAGAGGAGTCCGACACCCCGGTCGCCGGGGAGGACACGTGGACCTCGAGCGCCTACGGGATCGATTTCGTCATCCCGATCGTCGAGAATTGGCTCGTCAAAGGTGAGTACTGGCTGGGTGAGAACATGGACGATCTCCGCGGCGGAATCGGCCAGGGGATCAACGCGACCACCGGCGATGAGATCGCCTCGATGGGGTACTGGATCGAGGTGAACTGGGCGTTCAGCGAGACCACTCAAATGTTCGCCGGATTCACCACCGATGACCCCGACGACGATGACCTCACCGGCATCCCCAACGGCCGCGACCTCAACCAAGCGTTCTACCTCGGTGCGCAGTACAAGGTTTGGAACCCGGTCGTCATCGGTTGGGAGTACACCCAACTCACCACCGAGTTCACCGATGTCTCCGACGGCGATGCCGGGCGCGCGCGCGTCTGGATCGCCTACAACTTCTAGTTCGATTTCACGCGACTGGGACCCGCCGTCGGGCGGGAGCCCGGAGCACGTACCCCGTATCGATCGGAGTTCCCATGCGACGCTTTCCGACGAGTGCCGCTCTCATGTTGGCACTCGGAACACTGGCTCTCGGAACATTGGCCGGTTGCGCTTTCACGGGCGCGAATCCGGGACGCACCTACGAGAACGCAGCGACCTTCGACGCTCGCCACGAGTTCACCGTGAATGTCCCCGCCAACACTGAGCAACTGCGCGTGTGGTTCGCGATGCCGAGCGACCACGAGCCCGCCCAGCGCACGAGCGACTGGCAGGTGGACGTCTCACTCACAACACCGTTCTTGACGCGCACGGTCCGCGACACGCGCGGAAACCGCTTCCTCCTCCTCGAGGCGCAGTCCCCCCCCGCGGGGAACTTCCAGGTCGCGACCACCTTTCGTCTCACCCGCAAGGAGGTGCGCGCGCAACTCGACCCTTCCGCCACCCGTGCGCACACCGCGTCGGAGCTCACCTCGCTCGCCGAGGACCTGGCTCCCTCGCGGATGAGCGTCATCGACGAAAACGCGCGCGCGATGGCGCGCCAGGCTGTCGGTGGTGAGACGAACCCAATCCTCGCCTCGCGCAAGATCTACGACGCGTTGCTCGAACACATGGAGTACCACGTCAAGGACCCGAAGCCCGATGCCGCGAAGACGATGAACTCGACCGGAACCGGCTCGAGCCTGAAGGCGTTCGAGACCCGCTGCGGCAACTGCACCGACTTCCACTCCCTCTACGCGGCGGTGTCGCGTGCAGCGGGGATTCCGACCCGTGTGGTGTACGGATCGTTCTTCAAGGGACCACTCGACGGTGTCGATCAGGATCAGAGCTACCATTGCTGGATCGAGTTCCACGCCCCGAAAGTCGGCTGGATTCCCCTCGACGTCGCGGTCGCCGACGTGTTCGTCGCCGACTTCCGTGCGAACGAGAACAGTCGCCCGCGCGCCGACCTCACCGTGGCGAACGGCTACCAGGGTCCGAACCCGGCGCTCGTCGAGTACTATTTCGGAAACCTCGAGAACCGTCGCGTCACCTGGCACTACGGCCGCGACCTCGTGATGAAGAACCCGCGCCAGGCGGGCGAGCCCCTTCTTTGGAACCCGAAGGCGTACGGCGAGGCGGACGGCGAGTCGATCACCGTCGGCCGCAAGTTGACCTTTACCCAAGTCATTGGTCCGAGGGCGAGCACGGCGAGCACGGTGAACCGCTCATCGTCCCCTTGAATCGAAGTCAGATCTCCCGGGTCCCCGCGTCGCTTCCCCTTCGTAAGGGGACCCACCACTTCCTTGAAAGGCCTCCCATGTCGAACAAGTTCTGCGTGACGCTCACCTACGGTAAGACCGACACCGACCGCGCGACCGTCGCCTTCGTCGTCGCCAACGCCGCCGTCGCCTCGGACAAGGAGACAGTCATGTTTCTGATGACCGATGCGGTCCATCTCAGCCAACAGGGGTTCGCGGACGATGTGCACGAAGAGGGCTTCTCGCCGCTCGGTGAATTGATGGCGAGTTTCGTGAATGCCGGCGGTGAGATCTGGACCTGCTCGCCGTGCTTCAAGAAGCGCAAACTCGACGAGGGCAAGCTCATCGACGGGGCGAAGATCGTCGGCGGTGCGAAACTGGTCGAGTTCCTCTCCGACGGCTCCCCCTCGATCAGCTACTAGCGATGCCGAGCACTCCGGCATCACGAGAAGGCGCTTCACCAGAAGACGCAACTCCACCCGGGGCGGCTCCTCACGGGGGGTCTCCTCCCAGGGCGGATGCGATGGTCGACGGGGGGGACCTCGACTGCGGCAGCGGTCTGCTCCTGATCATCCGAAACGCCTTGCAGCCGGTCCCGCCGGGAGGGGTGCTCGAGGTGCGCAGTCGCGAGTCGAGCGTGCGGGAGGATCTCCCGGCGTGGTGCCGCATGGTCGGGCACGCGATCGTCGCCACCACCGAAGCGCCCGCCGACTACACCTGTTACTCCCTGCGCAAGAAGGGGGACGACGTCGATCTCGCCGGCGATCTCCAAGAGGCGCGCAACTACGCGTGGAAGGTGCGCGCGCGCTGGACCGGAGGGATGCGCGCGAAGGTGTTCGCTCGCAACCACAGTTGGTCGACGGGGCAACCCGCGAGCTTCGACACCGAGGACGCCGCCCCGAGCGCGATCGAGCAACTCCTCGGTGCGCTCGCCAGCTGTCTCGCCGTCGGTTTGCAATGGCGGGCGTCGAAGGAAGGGATCGCGGTCGCCGACCTCGAGGTGACGCTCTCCGCGCGCTCCGAGAACATCCTGGTCTTTCTCGGGGTCGAAGAGTCCGGCTCGCCCGGGCTCTCGTCGATCACGGGAAAGCTCTACTTGCGCGGGAACGGAGATCCCGATCGAATGCGAGAGCTCTGGGAGGAGACTTGCCGGCGGTCGCCGCTCTTCGCGAGTCTGGAACGGCCGGTGCCGGTAGAGATCGAGTTCCGGCTGGTGTGAGCGTCTTGTATCCCCATCGGGAGTCGTCCCGACGATCGACGGTGCGCCGCGTGAGAGCGCCCACCCCCCCGCTTCCAGAGAGAGGCACGCATGCGATCCCCCTGGCCCATCTTTCCTGTCACCTCCGTCGGGAGCTGGCCGCGCCCTCCCGAACTGATTCGCGCCTTGAACGACCGCAGCGATGACTTCGACTCGATCGCAGACGCGGCCACCATCGAAGCGATCCGCCATCAAGAAGAGGTCGGGGTCGACATCATCGTCGACGGCGAGCAGCGGCGGGATAACTTCTATTCGTTCATCACCGAACGTCTCGACGGGATGCGGCTGATGACGATGGCCGAGCTCCTCGACTACGTGGAGGACAAAGCCGCGTTCGAAAATCTCCTCGAGGCGCTCGACGTCCCCGCCTTCGCCATCAAGAACCCGACGATCGTCGGCCCGCTCTCAGTGCGGACTCCGCTCGCCCAGGGGGACCTCGCGTTCCTGCGCGCTCACACGAAGAAGCCGGTCAAGGTGACCCTTCCCGGTCCGTACCTCCTGTGTCGTTCGACTTGGGTGAAGGGACTCTCGGCGGAGGCGTACCCCGACCGCGATGCACTCGCCGACGCTATCGTGAAGATCTTGCGCGACGAAGCCCTCGCACTCGCCGCCGCCGGGGCCGAAATCATCCAGTTCGACGAACCGGTCCTTACCGAGCTCGCGTTCGCCGGAAAGTCAGAGACGCGCACGTTCATGTGCGCGGCGCTCGCTGCGAGCGCCGCCCCGGATGAGGAACTCGCGTTCGCGGTCGAGCTGATCAATCGCGTCATCGAAGGAGTGAAGGGGTCGATCCTTGCCTTGCATGTCTGTCGGGGGAATTGGAGTCAGGACGAAGGGGTGCTCCTCGAAGGCTCGTACGACAAATTGATCCCCCACCTCACCGGAATGAAGATCGACCAGTTCGTGCTCGAGTACGCCACCCCGCGGGCCGGGTCGATCGAGGCGCTGCGCGACCTCCCCGCTCATGCGCAGCTCGGCTTCGGGGTCGTGAACCCACGCACGACCGAGATCGAAGCACCCGATGCCATCGCACGGCGCGTCGAGGCGGTCGCCGAGATCCTCGGACCGGAACGCATCTTCCTCAATCCAGATTGCGGGTTCGGAACCTTCGCGGAACGCCCGGTGGCCACAGCCGCCGTCGCACGCGAGAAGCTCGCGACGCTGGTCGCGGCGGCGCGCCTGTTGCGCGGCTGACTATGCCCACAGCGAATCGTGTGCGAACTCCCTCGCCGTCGTAAGTCGTGTCTGGAGCATTGTTCTCTCTCCTCACAGGTCTCCGCTGGGCAGGTGCTAAAGCATTCTGCCAGAGGCACCTACGAAAGTGGCTCTACGGTTCGCCGCAAGGTGTGCACGGGGTCCGTCTGCGCGTGGCAAACTCTCTCGACTACCCATGTGCGACATCGAAACCGGGAAGCGTACTGTCCATCAATTCGTCGCGATCCGCAACTGACGCTCTGGCCACCTCTTGAGAGCCGACTCGGAGCGCCTCTCTGCCGCCCCGAACGGGATCCCATCTCAGGCATGAACTGAATTTCCCGCCACTGCAAGTGACCGCCGCAGCGCCCGCGGGCTGGCTCCATCGACATCAAGCTGTCGTCATCGAGTTCTTGATCGAGCGAACGAGGGGTGCCGAACATCGTGCGGTCGGAAAACGGCCCCGAGTTTGTCGCCAAGGACCTTCGTGAGTTCCTCAAACTGATCTGCTCTGAATCGTCATTCATTGAACCAAGAGCGCGTTGAGAGAACGGATTTGCTGAGAGCTTCAAAACCCGTGTCCGCGAACAATTCCTGAACGTGTACTTGCTCGCGAATCTCAAGGAGGCAAAGGCGGCGGCGACTCGTTGGAAGGACCACTCCAACCTCGATCGACCGCACTCAGCACTCGGCGATCAGACGCATGCGGAGTTTGGGAAGGCCGTTGGCATTGCGGAGACGCTCGAGACTCTAACGAAGGTGAAGCAGGCAGCTGCGAGGAATCGCAAGGAAATGGCTTTGCTCTCCTAAATCAGAGATCACGATTCGGAGCGCATAGCCTGTGATTTGCGGAGCAATGGACCGGCCCTGTCCATTGCAGCAGGACCTAAATCTGAGGTCACGCCTGCAACCGTTGGATTGCTGGGCGCTCACAATCGTGACCTCCGATTTAGGAGGCCCGAAGAGCGGGGACGCGTTCCACTTCCAGGTCGGCTGAGAGATGTTGTTGGCTGCTCGAGAAAGGAGGTCGGCAGCTTTCACGCCTCCAACCGCGCCGCCTCCCGAAACGTGATCATCCTTCGCGATTCTGGCTCCCACAGCTTCAGTCGGAAGCAGCGTAAGATGTCCATCGGGCGAAGCGTCGTCACGTGGGGCTCTTGCAGCTCGGGGATCTCCCGCATCGCCTTCGGAAGGCGGTAAAAAGGAATCTTCGGATTCAAGTGGTGGATGTGGTGGTAGCCGATGTTCGCCGTAAACCAATTCATCACCGGACCGAATTCAAAGTAGCTCGATGACTCGAGCGCTGCACCGACATGCGTCCACTCCTCCGGGGCCTGAACATACACCCCCTCGAAGTTGTGCTGCGCATAGAAAAGATAGGCACCGAAACAGGAGGAGAAGACGAGCGGTAGCAAGAAGCAGAACAGGAGCAGGTTCACGCCGAGAAAGATAGAGAACAGCGCGATCATCGTTCCATGCAAGAGCAACGCAGCTCCCGCATCCCAGTTCTTCTTCGGGTTCTCGATGAAGGAGCTGATGCAAAAATCGAAAAGGAAGACCGTGATGTATCCTAGCGAAATAGTCAGCGGATGCCGGCTCACCCGATAGCGAAAGCGGCGCACCGCCGACGCTTTCCGCCACATTTCGACGGTGTACACTGGGTAAGAGCCGACCCCCGAATTCTTGATCTGCACGTTGTGTGCATGATGGTAGTTGTGCGAGCGTCGCCAGATCCGAGGCGGCGTCATCGCGAGGATGCCGAAGGGTGTAAAGATCGCGTGGGCGAGCCGGGACTTTCGGAGGATCGAGCCGTGCATGTAGTCGTGATAGATCACGAACCATCGCGTGAACACGAGCGCGGAGAGAATCGAACCGAGCAGCTGGAGCGGCCACCACGGAGCGAATCCGGTCCCGACGAGAAGGGCCGCCAGGCTGAACATCGTGGACACGAGCTCCCACCAGCTCCGAGAACGAGACTCCTCGGCGTAGGCGCGCGTTGCCCGGATCAAATCGACAGGGGGAGTTGAAATGGTCATTCGGTCTGGTCCTCTTCGCGCAATCCAGAGACGGGACTTCCTGGATCCATCGCGCGCTGCGACGTCTCCGCCGAGAGTTATACCAAGAGAGCCCGTCCCGTTGCAGCCTCGACGGCCTTCTTCCCCAAGAATCCGCCGCTGGGCGCAATGAGAGGGCCTCAAGTCCTGGATCACAATCGTTCTTTTCATGCTCCGGTCCGCCCCTTTCCCAATGGTTGCGGGGTCGGCGGGAGCTCGAGGAGGATCAGGTGAGGTGCACAGGGTTGGGTTGGTGCGTTTCAATGAAACATGCAACAACGCTGCGCGCATTCGTGATTCGTCTCAGCCTCCCACTCACGGGCAACCCGATGCCGGGCACTCCAACAAGCCGGGCGCGTCCTCGTGAAAACTGCCGGGGAAGGGCGTGGCCGAGCCCGGCAAGCGGACGAAGTGGCGGGACTTCCTCCGACAGCACTGGGATCTTCTCGCGGCCCCAGACTTCCTCTCGGTCGAGGTCTGGACCGCGCGAGGCTTGACGACGTCCTACGTCATGTTTGTCATCGAACTCTCAACCCGCCAGGTCGAGATTGCGGGCATCGCCACCCACCCGAGTGCGGCATTCATGGCTCAGGTCGCTCGCAACCTCACCGATCAAGAGGAGGGCTTCTTTCGAGAGACGCGCGCCATCTCTGACCAATCGACTTCGGCTCGGCGTCTCCTCGACCTTGCGACGAGCGCATGGCAATCAAGTCGAGTCGCCTCAGCCCGTCGACAGAAACGAACCCCCTCACGATGTTGAATCGTGAGGGGGTTCAATCTGCTCAAGAAATGTGCGGGCGCGCTAACGTCTCGCTATCCGCCGGTGGGAGGCTCGCCCCCCGGAGAACCGCCTCCCGGCGATCCCCCTTCGAGCGGCTCGCCTTCGATCGGTTCGACATCGCCGGGGACCACAATGATGATCGGTCCTTCCGGCTCGCAGAGTGGATCGGGAGTCCCCCCGGTGTACTCATCCTCGGAGTACCCTTGGTTTTCGCAAAGGCTCGGCGGCGGGTTGGGGGTCGGAACGGTGTCTCCCGGACCCGGGTAGCATCCGGTGGAGGGGCCGCAAGGGAGAGTCCCCGGGCAGGCCCCGTAAGTCACCACCACGGCGAACGGCTGGGCGATGTCGGAGAAGACCTGAGTCCCGAGGACGTCGACCTGGATGGTGAAGTTGTTCGGGACGTTCATGAAGTCCTCGACCGGCACCATGATGTCTTCGACGTTGTTCTTCTCGTCGAAGAAGCCGTTCTACTTGTGGCGGAAGCTTCCGATGTACTTCTGACCGAGGAACGTCACCTGCAAGTCGAGGTCGTTCACTATCGCCCGCCCAGCAGGGAGACTCATCGCCTCGTCGGTCCACGCCAAGGTCACGCGCAGCGAATTGCAGTTCGAGTCTGGCCATTGGTTCTTGAGATTGACAGTTTTCGTCCAACGATCGCCAGTTTGGACACAGGTCGTCGCGTTCTCGAAGAGCTTCACCTTGCGATAACCGAGCGGGTCGAGAACGGTGTCGAGAACCGGCCGACCGTAGCCTTGGTCGAAGTTCGGATAGCCGTCCGCGGGTAGGTTCGTCGCCGCGTTGCCGAGGTACGCGGTGGGGTCCGCTTGGAACTTGGTAGAGTTCACGAGCATCGCCTTGATCTGAGCCGAGCTCGGCTGACCAAGAATCGGGGGGCCGGTTTAGAAACCCTTGTTGAACCAATCGCGGATCAGCGCGGCGGCCGCCGACACACAAGGGGCGGCGTGGCTTGTGCCGAACCAATCGAAGTACGCGTTGTTGGCGAAGATGTCTCCTTTGGTGAT
>CALEHF010000441.1 GCA_937876125.1 uncultured bacterium | reverse complement strand
CGAGGATCACCTCGAGGGGGACATCGATGCGGCGGAAAGCGCCGGTAGAGGCAGATGCAGCCGGTGACATCACGACGAGACTTTCTCGGTTCGTTCGACCTTGAGGCCCCACTTCTTGATCTTGTCGCGCAAGGTGCGGACCCCGATGCCGAGGCTCTCGGCCGTGTGGCGTTGGTGCCCGCCGTGCTTTTTGAAGGTGTCTTCGATGTGCAGGCGCTCGACGTCCTCGAGCGAGAGACCGCGGAACGCTTCGACGTCCCCTTCGCGGATGTGGCGCGGCGCGCCTCCCTCATTGAGTCCCTCGAGGATCAACTCGTCCCCGGGGGAGAGGAGCACGGCGCGCTCGACCAAGTTCTCGAGCTCGCGGACATTCCCCGGCCAGTGGTAGGCCATGAGCTCGCGGACCGTGCCCTCCATCAAGCGGCGGTGCGGCCGGCCGGTCTTCCTCTCGCAGCGTGCTTGAAACTCGTCCGCGAGAAGAGGGATGTCGTCCTTGCGCTCCCTCAAGGGCGGAATCTCGATCGGGACGATGTTGAGGCGGAAGAACAGATCTTCTCGGAAGTTCCCATCGCGCACCTCGATCGCGAGATCGCGGTTCGTGGTCGCGAGGACGCGGACATCGGAGCGGATCGTCTTCTCCGACCCGACCCGCTCGAACTCCCGCTCCTGGAGGACGCGCAACAGCTTGGCTTGGAGGTTCGGCTCGATCTCGGAGACTTCGTCGAGGAGCAGAGTTCCCCCCTCGGCGAGTTCGAACCGCCCCGCACGACGACGGTCTGCCCCGGTAAACGCGCCGCGCTCGTGCCCAAAGAGCTCACTCTCGAGGAGCCCGGCGGAGAGGGCGGCGCAGTTGACGGTGATGAACGGTCGATCCGCGCGGCGACTCGTGTAGTGGATCTCACGCGCCACCAGCTCCTTGCCGGTTCCCGTCTCGCCGCGAATCAGCACCGTGGTGTCGGTGTCGGCGACCGCGGCGATCCGTTCGCGCACGGAGAGGATCGCCTCGCTCTCTCCGAGCAAGGGACGCTCTTGTCGACGCGTGCGCTGCTCGCGATGCATCGCTTCGTTTTCTCCGACGAGACGTCGGTGATGGAGCGCCTTTTCGACGAGCAGGTTCACCTCTTCCTCGCCGAACGGTTTCAGGATGTAATCGAGGGCGCCGTGCTTCATCGCCTTGACGGCGGTTTCGACCGTTCCGTGGGCGGTGATCACGATGACGGGAAGGCGTCCGTCGATCTCCCGCGCGCGCTCGAGGAACTCCAGGCCGGAGACCTTTGGCATCTTGAGATCTGTGATCGCTGCGTCGAAGGATTCATTCCGAAGGTGCTCGAGCGCGATCTCTGCTCCTTCGCATGCGACCACTGCATGTCCCGCACCTTCGAGGACATCCGCAAGGGAGCCTCGCATGAAACGGTCATCGTCTACGACCAAGATGCGCGCCATCAGTTCACCTCACTCGGTATGGGAAGTTCGATTCGGAATCGAGCTCCTGGGTAGCCTTCTTGGGATGCCCAGGCATCGGTCACGACCGCGATCTCTCCGCCGTGGGCCTCGACGCGACTGTGCACGATCGCAAGCCCGAGGCCGGTCCCCTGCTCACGTAGAGAGTGGAACGGATGGAAAATCCGTTCTTCTTCTCCCGGAGGAATGCCAGGACCGCGGTCCGCCACCTCGATCCAGACCCGCGGCCCTTCCTCTGCGAGACGAGTCCCCCACCCCATCGCGATGTGCGGACCGTCGGTCGCCATCGCGCCACACTCCTCCATCACCCGTCGGGCGTTGTCGAAGAGGTTCACGAGGACTTGCGTGAAGGCGTGTCGATCGACGTACACCGCAATGTCCGCGTCCCCCGCGCGATCGATGCGAGGAATCACCCCTTCGACCCCTGTGAACGCGATCTCGGCTGCGTCGTCGATCAACTCACCGACCGGCTGCAGCTCGCGTTCGAGAACTTGGTCGCGGGTAAACGTCATCAGGTCTTCGACGATGCGATCGAGGTGCTCGACCGCGCGGGCGATGCGATCGAGACGCTCGTTGGGGCGCGGGCCGACGAGGTCGCGCCGGAGGGTGTCAATGGTGAGGCGGATTCCGCCGAGAGGATTGCGGAATTCATGAGCGACCCCCGCCGCGACTCGGCCGAGCGCTTCGAGACGCTTCTTACGCTCGAGCTCAACGTTCTTCTCGGCGAGCTGTTGGCGCACACCGGCGAGCTGAGCACGCAAGGTGTCGTGCGACGCAACCAAGCGCGCCGTCACACCCTTGTACTCCTCGAGCAAATGATGCAACTCGGCCCCCTCGGATGGGGAGGGGGTCGGCGCGATCAGACGACTGGTTTCGACCAAGCCACAACCTTCCCTTCTCGTCGATCGAGGAGGCTCCTCGATCGTCGCGGGCAGACCATAACTTGCACTTTATAAACTGTAAAGGACGAGAACGGATTCTGACGAGGGAATTTTACCGAACATGTTTACTGGAAAGGGTTTACGAGCAGCAGGAGGTCGAAAACAGGCCTGGAGCAGACCTAAGCGCTTTCTTGATCAACACTTATGGCGGCAGCACCGACGGCTTGACCGAAAAATGCGGCAGGTATCGCCGTCTAGAAGAGTGAATGTACCACTTTTTCCGGGGAATAATGGCGAAGGTGCAGCCCGAAGTGGTCGCCCACCTTGATCGTCTTGCCCGAGCCGACCTCGACGTTGTTCACGCGGAGCGAAATCGGGTCGGAGTTGTGTTTCGGGAAGACGATGACACTGTCGACGTCGAGATCGAGGACCTCCGACAGAGTGAGACGTTTCTCGGCGAGGACCGCAATGAGCGGTAGCTCGACATCGAGGAGGGTTTCGAGGTTCTTCCGGACAGTGTGGGTCCGTTCCTCTTCGCTCGTCTGGGACTCTATTGTCATCAACTGCTCCATCTCGTCGAGAGCCGGCTCCATCCTCGCTATCGACCCAAACACCCCCGGGCTTGACCTCGAGCCGCCACTCTCCCCCGAAAGACCACTCTCTCGCGCCGAAAGAGCGGTGTCTCATCTCGGGCATGGGGACAGTAGAGTAAACCGTACCCACCGGTGCCCCCCCGCTCTCGGCCGCGGTCGCACGCTCCTCGAATGCGCGTCCCCGGCAGAGTGCCTAGCTCGGAGAAATCCATGGCTCTGCTTCGCATGGCTGTTCCCGCACTCATCACTCTGGTCGTCGGCTTGTGGGTCGGGACCCAGATCGCGGCCCCGTCGAAGGAGGATTCGGAGACCTCTTCCCCCCTCGAGAAACCGACCCCCGAGAACGAGGGAGAACTGGCGGCTCTCTCCTTCGAACTCGACGCAGCCGGGGAGCGGATCAGAGAGCTCGAGAAGAAGCTCAGGCGAGCGTCAAAGCGGGATGGGGAATCGGTCCTTCCGCCGAGCGGCATCGCCACCCACCCGTTCGCTCCGGGTACGCGTGGCTCCCGAGTCATTACCAGTCTCGACGAGGCGAACGCTGCATTCGAGCGCGCTCTCGAGACCGGAGACCTGGAAACGATGTGGCTCCTCGCCGCCGATGTTCTCGCGTTCGGGGAAGAGGGATACCCCATCTTCGATTCGCTCTTCTCGAAGTTCTTCGAGGAGGTGTCGGGGGGCGACAACTTGCTCAGCAGGGCCATGGGCCAGAAGGAGCTGTACATGGGACGCTTCTTGCGCACTTTCGCCGAACAGCACGAAGACTTCCTCGCGTACGGCCTCAACCTCGTGAATCGCGATCTCAGCGATGCCCCGAAAGGGCCCCAAATTCTCCAGGAAGTGTTGTTCAACGACGAGCTGCTCCCGCTGATCCTCGGATTTCACGGCGGGGAGAACCCCGAACTGATGTCGGGGTGGCTCGAGGTGCTCGAAGCCAAGATGGATGAGCCGAACCACGGAGGCGTCAAATTAGATGCGATCTTGTTCGGCTTAGCTCAGATTCCCAATGACCGCGCGGTCGACCTCATCGCTTCGTGGATCGATAGCGACCCCGACGACATCGATGACATCATGCGCGCCCTCGTCGCCCATGGGAGCGAGCGCGCACTTCAGATCGCACGCCAGTCGATCCACCTCATCGCAGATGAAACGAGACGCGCCGCGTTCGAGCAGATCCTCGGGCTCTAGTATCTAGCCCTTGAACCGCTTCCAGATTTCGGCGTACTCCTTCTTTCCCGTCTCGATCGATTGGATCCACGCCTCGATCCGTGGGAAGAGAGCGTAGTCACTCGGCGCAATCTCGAGGGTCGCGGCATCCTCGTGCCACAACTTCAGTTGCTTCCCGTACTCCGCGGGAAATTGATCGAAGAGAAACGCGTCGCGGATCTCTTTCACCGCCGCGGCATAGATTTCCTTCGGGGGCTTCCCCGCGTACCACGGCTTCAAGGCGCGACGGGCAGCGACAAGGTGCTCGGCGCTCCGCTCCTCGAACTTCAGCTTCCGGAGCAGATCCTCGAACGCGGGAACCCCGCGGAAGTCCTCACGCATCTCGAGGAGGTGCCCGAGCCACGCTTCGCCGTCGAGGACGAGCCCCTTCCGCAGACCCTTTTGGATCTTCTTGAGATGCTCCTTGGCTGCGCCGTCGATCTTCCCCAAGAGAGCCTTCGCCTGCCGAGCTCCCTTCTTCCCGCCCTTGTCAAACTTCCGTTTCGACTTGGAGGAGAAGCGCTCGAGTACACTTTGAGCGCCGGAGTAGTCGACCGGCATTTGGTACTGCACTCCGTCGAGCCCCTTCGGTCGGAGCAGTTCTTCCGCGCACGCGATGGCCACCGCGGGATTCTGGGTGACCATCCCCTCGCACCACGTGATGCACTCGGCGGCGCGCACTTCGTTCGGCCAATGGTTGTAGCCGGGGAGGCGGCGCAGACGCGCGAGATCGAGCCCCTGCTTTCGATAGTGCGCGTGTGATCCGGTCGAGTTGCTGTACGGGACCACGGGATCGGCACTGCCGTGGAGAAACACCATCGGGACATCGCGCACTCCGCCTGTGGTCTTCGATCCCGACCACGCCCCGGAGGCATGCGCGACGACACCCGCCACGTCGTCGGGAAACTCCCCTGCGAAGAGCGCGACGAAGAACCCCCCCTGGCTGTGCCCATACAGGAACACCCGATCGACGGCGAAGTGCGACCGCAGCTCGATGACGAACGCGTGGAATGCTTCGAGATCTTGCTTCTTGTCCAGAAACAGCCGGGACTCTCCTTGCCCGGGAGAGGTGCCGTCGACCGAGACCAGAACATCGAGCGGGCGAAACTTCCCGACGGTGTGATTCGCGAGCCCCCACCGATAATCGAGCCCGGTTCCGTGGAGGAGAATCGTCAGTGCACGTTCTCCCTCGGGTGCCGACTTCTTGGGAATCGCCCAGGTGTACCGGAGCCCGCCCTTCGACTGTGCCTGGTAGATCTTGTGCGGCGTCGCCCCCGGACCGGGCTCGCGTGGCTCACCTTGAGCGTGGAGCGCGGGGGTGAGGAGAGAGACGCCGCACACGAACACCAAAGAGTGTGCCCAGCCTCGAAGCCGAGCTCTCGAACTCTTCCGCGACGCACCGTGACAGTCATGAGACATGGGAAGCGCCTCCCTCCCTCTGAGCCCCAGACGGAGCCCCACCTGGGACCGGTCACCCAATTTGAGGTGACGAGTTGGACGTTTTCACACCATCCCCGTCGTCTGGATCATCTAGATCTGGGGAAATTTGCCGCCGACGTCTGCGGAGCCGGAGTCGCACCAACTGCCCGAAGATCACCAGCAGAGCCAGGATCACGAGCCCGGTGGTGATGAACGACCGCCACGAATCCCCCAGCTGAGTCGCGAGCCAAGAGTACGCCATTCCCGCAGGAATCTGTCCGATAAGGGTCGCGAAGAAAAACGATCGAAAGCGCATGCCCGAAACGCCGGCCAGGTAGCTGATCGGATCGAAGGGAACAAAGGGGATCAGGCGAGCGAGGAGGACCGCCTCGTGGCCATGCTCAGCGAGAAACGTCTCGGATCGCTCCCAGGAGCGCTCGCTGACCCACCGGCGCGCCACAGGCTCTCCCCATGCGCGACCCAGCAGGTAGCAGAGGCTCGCTGCGAGGTTCGCGGACGCGATGGAGAGTATTCCGCCCCAGACCCACCCAAACAGCAGACTGTTGGCGAAGGTCACCACAACGGCAGGGATCGGCGCCGCAATCGCCTGAGCGATCATGAGCATAGACGTGGCGACCGGCGCCCAAATCCCACGATCTTTCGCCCAATCGACGAGTCCCTCGCGATCCTTCGCCAGAAGCAGATCAAAGCCTTCGCGAAGGATCTCGCGCCACGAGGGGAACAGGGCTACGGCGACCAGGAACAGCACGAAGGGGGCAAAGGCGGCGAATTGGATCGCTC
This sequence comes from uncultured bacterium, assembly GCA_937876125.1. Taxonomy (GTDB): domain Bacteria; phylum Planctomycetota; class UBA8108; order UBA1146; family UBA1146; genus JAFMMO01. Next base: position 743 of record CALEHF010000441.1, on the reverse strand, counting down.
GGCCCCGACCGACGGCTCGACGAGCCAGCGGGTTCTCACACGGCTCAGAGTCGGCCACACCACCACCTCGATCTCGTCACTCAATGAAGCGACTGCAACTCGCCGACGCCAGTTCGGTCCGAGCGTTGCAAAGACGGCGGCCCGGAGCAGCCGAGAGCGCGATGCGCCGTCGATCGACGCACTCCTCACAGGTCTCGCTGCTCACGGGAACGTTTGTTCTCGATCCGCTCTCTTGACGATTCGCTGCTCTCAACGATTCACCGTGCTCTCTCCGCCAAGAGCACACGACGAAGGGGAAGGGGTTCAAGCCATGGCTTCAGCCGCATCTACCCAAACGTGTTTTTGGCCGCAGTCTCGATTACAGGCTCTCTCGCAAGCTCGCTCGCTCCGTCGATTCGCTCTCGGTTGCATCCTCGCACTCGCCGGGGTCCTCTTCTCCACCGCCGCCACCCCACTGATCGCACAGGATGATCTCGCTGACGCAGAATCTGCAAAGGTCACCGTTCGCTACGACGAAGAAGCGATTCTCGACCACTTCGCAGCGAGCTCCGGCGAGGTCGGTGAAGACGGGCGGGTGACCCTCACCTACCTCTTCTCCACCAAGGACTCCAACCTCTTGGCCGATTGGTCCCCCGACATTTCGAAGACGAAGCGGCGGATCCGTTGGTCGCAAGGCTACGAAGGTACGTGGACAACCGTCGAGGACGGGCTGATCATCGCCGACCAGGGCACTTTCATCCACA
>CALEHF010000440.1 GCA_937876125.1 uncultured bacterium | reverse complement strand
GTCTCGACCGAGACCGGCGACTTCATCGAGCGAGTCGCAAAGTAGCGACGCCAGCATGAGTTTCGAATCCCGCCTCAAACGACTCGCCACGAAGCTCCGGTCCCCCGCGCCCAGCGGAGTGTTCCATCCCTATCTCGACTGCGATCTCGCACTCGAACGGGCCGATGGTCCCTCGCGTCGCCTCGGAAACTTGCGCGAGTACCTTCGCGCCCACGAGAGTGCGAGGTACGTGCTCTTGGGCGAGGCGGCGGGATACAACGGGTGCCGGTTCTCTGGGATTCCTTTTACCGGCGAAGACCTCTTGATCGGCGAGACGCCGCTTCCGTGGACGGCGGGGTGCCGGCTTCGGCGATCGAGCTTGGGGGAGACGCTGAAGAAAGAGCGATCCGCGACGATCGTCTGGCAGGGAATTCGTGAGCGACGCGACTGCGTACTCTGGAACACCGTGCCGTGGCATCCGCATCGTCCGGGAGAACCGCTTTCGAACCGTCCCCCCAAGCGCCCCGAGGTGGAGGCGGGGCTCGCGCTCCTTCCGACCTTCCTTGCGCTCTACCCCGATGCCATTCCGGTCGCGATCGGTCGCGTGGCCGAGGCGGGGCTCGAGCGGATCGGAGTGCCATCGCGCTACGTGCGGCACCCTTCGATGGGGGGCAAGAACGCCTTCTTGGCGGGGATCGCCGAGCTCGAGTAGGGAGCGTCCCCTGACACTCAGAAGGCCCGGTAATCCAAAAGACCCTGTAACCCAAAAGGCCCTGTAACCCAAAAGGCCCTCCTGTAACCCAAAAGGCCCTGTAACCCAAAACAAAACCGGGGCGAGGCCTGACGGCTCCGCCCCGGTCTTTGTTTCGTGACTCAGCCGTCGCGACTACGAGCCGTTGTTCGGGTAGAGCTCATCGAGAGCCGCATCCCCGAGCTGCGTCGCGTGGGTGCGCTTGTCGATGTGAGCGCGCAGGTATTCGGTTCGATCCGCTCCCAGTCGACTCTTGAGGAGCTCAGTCACCTCATTCGGAATCTTGGTGAAGTCGTTGTTCACCGCTCTCCTCGCGAGGTCGAGAATCTCAGCTTCGACGTCGGCCGGATTGCGCCCGGCGATGTACCGCTCGCGCATGTCCTCTATCTCGTCCTCGGTGAAGTACTTCCGCGCCCAATCCTTCATGGCATCGATTTCGGTACGTCGACGCTTGGGGACTGCTTGAGGCAGCTCGCTCAGTTGAGTCAGCTGGATGTCGGAAGAGTCTTCTGAGCCTGAGCCCGCGCCTGTCCCTGCAAAGGGAGATGCTCTCGACTTCGGTTGCGAATCGAAGGCGGTCATGCTGATGGCAGGGATCGCGATCATCGCGCAGACCACCGCGAGAGCGATCGGAATGTACTGGGTGGGCGGGCCTCGCCCAGAACCCGAACGTCGTCTTCGGCGACCACTCGATGGTGGAGCCTCAGGCCTCCTCGGAGGCCCGGGAAAGCGTTCCATAATTCCCCTCTTCTAGCCTCCACGTCAACGACCACGAGTCGATGAGACGAAGACCACTACAAGCCTACGATGGCCATCGGTGAGGGGCAAAATCAGGGGGTGGGCGTCACGGCCGCCGCGCGGCGTCGATGACCTTTCGAAAGAGTGCGGGCAGACGGGCCCCACTCTTGCCGTCAATCAGCTGTGCGCTGTCATTGTCGATGGTGCCTTCAATGCAGACGGGATGAATACGCAGCCTGCGGTGAGTGATCGAGTGGGCAACCGCTGACAGAACATCCAAGGTGTCAGCGGAGCCTTTGCTGGTGATGCGAAGCGAAACCAATGCTCTGTTCGCCGCAATCCGGATTTCCGGTGCGCTTGGCGGATCATCTCCCCCCCAGCGAATCATGGGCAGACCGCGGTGCCCGGGGAGCAGCTCTTCAACGCCTGAGCGTTCGATCGTCGTCACTCGTCCACGGGTTCCGACGACGAGTGCGAGCCAGTGCTGCGTCTCGGGGGTGCGGCGTGCGCGCGGCGGTGGGAAGGTCTCCGGGGTCCCGAGCGCGCGTGCACGACAGCTCGATTCGATCGGGCACGTCTCGCAGCGAGGGGACCTTGGAGTGCACACCGTCGCGCCAAGTTCCATCATCCCTTGGTTGTGGTCCCCCGGGTTGTCGACGTCGAGGGCGTGCTCCGCCGCTTCTCGGAGCTCGCGGCGCGCTTCTCCTCGTTTCGGATCTCCGTCGATGGCACCGTGTCGCGCGAGAACGCGCTCGACGTTGCCATCGATCACGGGTCGGGTGTGCCCGAAGACGATGCTCCCGATCGCCGCCGCGGTGTATTCCCCGACCCCGGGGAGTGAGCGGATCTCTTCCGCCTCACTCGGAAACTCGCCACCAAACTCGCGAACGATGGTCCCCGCCGCGCGGTGCAGATTGCGACCGCGCGAGTAGTAGCCGAGCCCCGCCCACAATTCGAGAACCTCCGCCTCGTCCGCAGCGGCGAGGTCGGAAGGGGTCGGAAAACGGGCCAGGAAGCGCTCGTAGTACGGAATCACGACCGAGACTCGCGTCTGCTGGCACATGATCTCCGAGAGCCATACCGCGTAGGGATCGCGAGTTTGTCGCCACGGGAGGTCGCGGCGGGCAGCCAGGTACCACCGGTGGAGCGGGGCGGCGATGGCGGTGGGGTCGCCGGAGAGGGGGGGCCGCGCGGTCGCGGCTCGTTCCCTCTTCGCGCCCTGCGGCTGTTTGCCGGACGATTTGCCCAAAACCTCGCGCCCTTCTGGGTCCGATCGATGACTCCCTACGAGCATTGCACTACATTGGCCACCATGAGCAACACCTTCGGCGAGTATCTGCGCATGACGACCTGGGGCGAGTCGCACGGACCCGGCATCGGCTGCGTCTTCGATGGCGTCCCGGCGGGGATTCCGCTGTCAGAAGAATCGCTGGTCGAAGCGCTCGCGCGCCGCCGCCCCGGCCGAGAGCTCACCTCCCCTCGCAATGAGCCCGACCTCCCGCGGATCCTCTCGGGTTGGTTCGAGGGGCGCACCCTCGGTACGCCCCTCGCGATTTGGATCGAGTCCGTCGACGCGCGCTCGGAGGACTACGACACCATCGCCCGCCTGTATCGCCCGGGGCACGCCGACTGGACCACCGAGGCTCGCTACGGCCACCGCGACCCGCGCGGCGGGGGGCGAGCGAGCGCGCGGGAGACCGCGGCGCGAGTGGCGGGGGGCGTGGTCGCGATGGCGATCTTGCGCACCATCGCACCGATCGAGATCGTCGGTTGGGTCGATCGAGTGGGCGAAATCGCCTCGCAAGTCGATCCGGAAACGGTGACGCGCGCGGAGGTCGACGCTTTCCCGGTGCGTTGCCCCGACCCAGCAGCCCAAGCGACGATGACCGAGCGTATCGTCGCCGCTCGCGACGCGGGAGATTCTCTTGGCGGGTGGGTACGCGTCGTCGCGCGGGGCGTGCCGGCGGGGTGGGGGGATCCGCTCTTCGGCAAGTTGAAGGCGCTCCTTGCTCAAGGTCTTCTCTCGCTCCCCGCCGCGGTGGCGTTCGAATCGGGAGAAGGGATCGCGAGTACCTTTCGCACCGGGCTCGAAAACAATGACGCGTTCATCCCCGGACCGGCCGGCCCGGTCCCCCAGACGAACCGCAGTGGCGGGCAGCTCGGCGGGATCTCATCGGGCGCGTCCATCGTCTCGGGGGTCGGCTTCAAGCCCACCTCGACGGTGGCGGCGCGGCAGACCACCGTCGATCTCGAGGGCAACGCAGTCGAGTTTGAGGGCACCGGTCGCCACGACCCGTGCGTGCTCCCTCGAGCAGTCCCCGTGGTCGAAGCGATGATGGCGTTGGTGCTCGCAGATCGGGCGCTCGCGCGACGCGCGTTTCCGCCGGCGGAGGGTGTCGAGCTTTCTGGGAGGTGATTGCCCCCGGCGCGCTCCTTCGTGTCCTTCGCTCCGAAGAAAGAGGACCCTTCCCATGGCATGGATCCAGCAAGTCCCCACCGATGAAGCCACCGGCGAGCTCGAGAAGATCTACACCGCCGCGAAGGGTCGCTCCGGCGACGTTGCACACATCATCACCGTGATGTCCCAGCGCCCCCGGGTCCTCTCGACCTTCATGCGGTTCTACGTCCAGCTGATGAAATCGGAGACCACACTCCCGTCCCGCGAAAAAGAGCTCCTCGCCACCGTCACCAGCGAGGTGAACGGCTGCTTCTACTGAACGGAGTCCCACGCAGGGGACTTCCGCTCCCAGGGTGGGAGCGATCACCAGGTGGTGGCGGCGAAGACCGGTTGGCGGGAGAACTCCGGGGCGTTCAGTGAGCGAGAGCAGGCACTCTGTTCTTTCGCCGACAAGCTCACCCGCACGCCGGCCGCGATGTCTCCGAGCGACCTCGAGCGGTTGAAGGGTGTGGGGCTCGATGAGGGGGCAATCCTCGAAGCGGTGCACGTCATCGGCTACTTCAACCACATCAATCGGGTCGCGGATGCCCTGGGAGTCGATCCCGAGGCTTGGATGGAAGCTCCCGCCGAGGGTGGCGCCTGAGAGCCCCGCCCCCCCTCGTACTCCCCCTCTCGCACCCCGAATGACGGGTGGCCCGCCAGTTGCGAACCGGGGCAGCCCCACCAACGGCGCCGCCCCGCTCCGAAACGGCTGGCGATATGAGGGCAAAGCGGCCGATGACACCCGGGGCGCACGTTGTTCCCCGACCCTCGGATGACTAGACTAGGAGGCTGGTCTTTGGGATCTCGCCTTGCGTGTGTCTACGATCAAACGACCCCGCGGCCGGAAAGGCGAAGTATGGCGCACGAAAAACTGCACGAGGTCCTCGCGGTCGCCCGTCGGCGTCTCCGGACTCGGGATCTCGTCAGGGGGGCCTCCGCCGGCTTGGTCGGTGGTCTCGTCCTCGCGCTCGCCGTCGTGGTCGCCCACCGTCTGATCCGCCCCGACTGGCCCCTCGCTCCGGTTCTCGGAGCCCTCGCTCTTGCCGGGCCGATCCTCGGCTCTCTCACGCGACTCTTTCGGAGGAAGACCGATGACTTCACCGCGGCGATCGCTCTCGAGCAGCATCACCGGATGAAAGAGCGTCTCTCGAGCGCTCTTTTCGTCGAACGCTCCGCTCCCGCCGATTGCCCGGCTGAACTGGTCGAACTCGTTCTCACCGACGGCGAACTCCACGCAGGGAAGGTCGATGTGCGCACCGCGGTCCCGATCGGGGTTCCGCGCAGCGCTCGGGCGGCCGCCGGGCTCGCGGTCATCGTCGGACTCGCGTGGTGGCTCATGCCGCCGATCGATCTTCTGGGACGCGACGTCGAGCGTGAGACGATCGCCAAAGAGGCGGATCGTCTCGAAGAGAAAGATCGCCGACTCCGCGAGCGCGTCGCCGAGATGCAAAAAATCGCAGAGAAGCACGAGATCTCATCCGAAACGAAGCGGCTCCTCGCCGACCTGAAGAAGCCTCGATCGCTCCCGAAGACCACGAACGCCAAGGACGCGATCCGTCGCCCCCTCGCCGATCTCGAAGAGTTGAAGAAGCGCGCCGAAACGCTTGCTGCGCGCGAATCGATGCAGGGACTCGAGCAGTTGATCCGCTCGATGCAGGGGATCGACGAACGGATGGAGACCGGGGATGGAGCCCGCGCCCGTAAAGCGATGTCGGAGGGGAGCCCGGAGCGCGCATCGGAAGCGATGCAGAGGATCGCCGAGAAGCTCGCGAAGAATGCCGCGTCGATGAGCTCGAGCGAGCTCGCCGCACTCTCGCGTGATCTGCAAAAACTCGCCGCGTCACTCGGAGGCAAGTTTCCTGAGCTGTCGAAGGATCTCGCTGAAGCGCTCTCGAGTTTGCAGTCCGGGGACTCGAAGGGAGCGGCGGAAAAACTCGGGAAGAACGCCGCCGACCTTGCTCGTCTCGCGCGATTGATGAAGGAGAAGAACCTCCTCGGCTCGCTCGCCCAAGAGATCGAGTTCACCCAGGACGAACTTGCCCAGCTCCCGAAGGAGTGGAAGTCGGGCCCGCCCCCGAAGATCTGTCCTGACTGCCTCAAAGGCACCTGACAGTTGAAGTCAGGCGGCACCTGAAGTGGTGCCAGCGAGGGACAAGGTCTTGTCCACACCAAAGCGCAAGCGTCTCCGGAATCCGCGAGTTCTGCTGGGACGAGTGTCTCGGCCAGCATGAAGTCCGGATCGGGCAAAGGGGGAGTCGGCGGTCAGGGTCAGGGGAACTCCCCTCCCGGCGAGGATCCCCTCGGCAAGACCGGAACCAAAGAAGAGCAGCTCAGCGGACCGCGTCACAAAGGCGAGATGATCGGCAGCTTCCTCGAAAAGGGGGAAGCGCCGGCGGGCGAGGCGCGCGTCGAGGTCGCCGAAGCGATCCGCGCGGGCCAACGGGTTGCGGAGGAATCCCTCGACAAGGAGCGGATTCCCGCCGAGCTGCGCGAAGTCGCGAAGCAGTACTTTGAGAAGCTGAACGAGCGCGTCCAAGGGAACTGAACCAGGGTTCCCGCGCGACCACCCGCCACCGCCTGACCGATCGAGGGGGATCGACTGGTGCATCTACACTCGGTCCCGATCCTTCGCGGGTTCACACCCGCGCGGCTCATGAGCTTGAGTTTCGTGCTTCTTCTCGCCGGGGGCTGCGCGAAAGCTTCGGCGGTCGCCCCGCTTCCCTCTCCACAAGTCATCGGCGGTCCCGGCAAGGGGGACGGCCTGTTTCATCAACCGCGGGCGATCACTGCGCTCGCGGATGGGTCGTGCGTGGTCATCGATCGCAGCGGCCGCGTTCAGTGCTTCGACGCCGACGGCGGTGTCCGCACCTCCTTCAGCCTCCCCGAATACTCCAATGGCCAGCCGATCGATTGCACGGCGAGCCCCTGGGGAACTTTGCTGGTGGCCGACACTCACTACGCTCGCGTGATCGAGTTCACGTTCGAGGGGGTCGAGTTGCGGCGGATCGGGGTCGGCTCGGGTCTCGAGATCGTGCGAGGGATCGCGGTTGGACTCGACGAGACGATTTATGTCGCCGACTACGGAGCTGAAGATCGGGTGCACCGCTTCGATCGTGCTGGAAATCACCTCGGAACCCTGGGACGGCGCGGCGAGGGTGAAGGGGAGTTTCTCCGGCCGGAGGGGCTCGCGATCGGCGAAGGGGGCGATCTCTTCGTCATCGATTGCGGCCACCATCGCGTGCTGCGATTTCGTCCCGACGGCACCTATGTCTCGACCTTCGGAGAGTTCGGCGACGAAGATGGTCACTTCACGTTCCCGATGGACATCACCGCCACGCCCGATGGAACGCTCTACGTCGTCGACTTCCAAGGAAACCGCGTCCAGCGCTTCAGTGCTGACGGCACTTGTCTCGGAGTTTTCGGCGGGGCAGGTTACGGCAAAGGACGCCTGGCGACCCCGCGCGGGGTCGCGGTGAACCAGACCGACGCCGGGGATCGAATCTACGTCGCCGACACCAATAACCATCGCGTTCAAAGCTTCCTCTGGCCCCGGACCGGGAAGAGAGCGCGCGGCGGATGAGTTGGCTCCCCTTCTCACTCGAACGACCCTGGGTCTTGCTCGCGCTCGCGGTGGCGATCTTCGTGACCGTCGGCATCGCGCGTCGAAGCTATGCAGGACAGCCACCGGAAGTTGCGCGCGTGACGCTCGGGTTGCGACTGTTGCTCTTGGTCCTTCTGTTCCTCGGGCTCGGGGGATTGTCCATCGTCTTCCGCGGAAAAGGAGTGACAGTTCTCGTCCTTCGGGATCTCTCCCAGTCGGTGCCGACGGCGGAAGCGGACCGGATCGTGGCCCGCCTCTCCCAACAGAGAAGTAGCGATGAATCCAATCGGATCGGGCTGATCTCCTTCGGCCGCAATGCTGGAGAGGAGCAGCCCCCTGCTCGTGTCCTCCGCCCTGCCGGTGCGACGAAGATCGATCGCGAGGGGACCGACCTCGCGGAGGCGTTCCGGCTCGCCGACAGTGTCTTCACCGACTCCCTCGCCACCGGTGGGCGACGCGTGATCCTGATCTCCGACGGAAACTCGACCGAGGGAAACGCGCTTCTCGAGGCGCGCAACCTCGCGAAGTCCGGCGCTGTGATCGACGTGATTCCGATCGAGTACTTTCACGAGCAGGAGTCGATGATCGACGTGATGCGCGTGCCCTCGGAAGTGCATCCCGAAGAGCCGTACGTGGTCGAGGCGGTCATCGATTCCGATCTTCCCGACGAGGCGATGGTGCAACTGTACGAAAATGATGAGCTGATCGAGGAGCGCACTGTGGCGCTCTCGGCCGGCAAGAATCGGATCGAGTTCCCTCGCATCCAAACCGACCGCGGCCGATACACCTACCGGATGCAGCTCTTTCCTGGATCGGGCCGCGACACTCTGCCGGGGAACAACGTCGGCTACGGGTTTACCCAGGTGCGCGGCGAACCGCGCATTCTCTTCGTCACCGGCGATGCGGAAGGGCAGGCGCCGCTCCTCGCGGCGTTCGCCTCGTCGCGACTCCTCTGCGACGTGATCGCTCCAGAGTCGATTCCGCTCGATCCACAGGATTTTCTGGCCTACAGCGCGATCGTCCTCGCCGATGTGAACGCGTATCAGCTGGGCCCCGACGCGATGGAGCGAATTCACGGGGTGGTCAAGAACCTCGGGGTGGGGCTGTTGATGATCGGCAGTCCCGATTCATTCGGAGCGGGGGGCTATCGCGGGACGCCGATCGAGCGCGCTCTGCCGGTCGAGATGGACGTCCGTCAGCGAAAGACGATCCCCAACGGGGCGCTGGCGATCATTCTCCATACGTGCGAGTTTCCAGCGGGGAACATGTGGGCGAAACAGATCGCGACCGCAGCGGTCGATGCGCTCACCCCTCAGGATCTGGTGGGCGTCCTTCTGTACGACGGTTTCGGTGGCCACCGTTGGGGCGTCCCCATTCAGCAAGTCAAGAATCGCTCCTCCATCGCCAACACCATTCGCAGCCTGCAACCGGCGGACATGCCGAGTTTCGCTCCGACGATGGCCCTCGGGCTCGCAGGGCTACAGAACGCGAACGCGGTCTCCAAGCACATGGTGATCCTCTCCGATGGCGATCCGAGCCCGCCCTCCTTGACGACTCTCCAGGGTTTCATCGACGCGGGGATCACGGTCTCGACGATTTGCATTCAGCCACACGGCGGCAGCGACACCGGCATCATGAAGAAGCTCGCGCTCGATACCGGCGGGCGCTACTACCGCGCCGACGACCCGCGCGCGCTGCCGCAGATCTTCTTCCGCGAGGCGATTCAGGTGCGGCGTAATTTGATCAACGAGGTTCCCTTCACGCCGAAGGTCGGCGTGATCACCGATGCGATTCGTGGGGTCGAAGCGGATGGTTTCCCCCAGCTCCACGGTTACGTCATGACATCTCCGAAGGCGCTCGCCGAAGTTGCGTTGGTCAGTCACGAGGACGACCCGATTCTCGCCCAGTGGCGTTACGGTCTTGGACGTACCGCGGCGTTCACCAGTGATGCCACCGCGCGGTGGGGGCAGGAGTGGATCCGCTGGCCGGGGTACGAAACGTTCTGGGCGCAGCTCCTCCGGAGCATTTCGCGCATCGGCGGAGGGGACTTCCTCGAGGTCGCTCACTCTGTCGAGGGGGATCAAGGGACGCTCACGCTCGACGCGATCGACGGAGACGGCCACTTCATCGACGGACTCGATTTGAGTGGGCAAATTCTCGATCCTTCGCTCGGGGACCAAGCGGTGCGGTTCCAGCAAGTCGGCCCCGGGCGCTACCAAGGGACCTTCTCCGCGGGCAATTCGGGGAGTTACCTGCTCGCGGTTTCCTACGAGGGGCCGGAGGGATTGAGCGGGACGACCACTTCAGGTTTCGACATCGCCTATCCCCGCGAGTACCGCTATCTGCGCAGTGACTACGATGCCCTCACGGCGATCACCGAGGCGACCGGCGGAAAGATCATTCAGCCCGGAGATGATCTGTTCCGCCGTGATCTTCCGATTCGACGAGACAAGCAGCCGGTATGGGAAGAGCTCCTCAGGATCGCGCTGCTGCTCTTCTTCGTCGATGTCTTCCTGCGCCGCGTCGCCGTGAATTGGAGCAGTCTCTGGCAACCGCTCCGTCGCCGCGCGGAAGAACCGATGCTCGCGGGAGCTGGGGGGCCGGTGGTCGCCGCGCGCGGAAGGTCGACGCCGCGCAACTTGGAAGTGGGCACGATCCCCGCGACCGAGGTTCCCGATGCCGCACAGACGGCAGGAATGTCGGCGGCGAAGCCGAACAAGAAACAGAAACGCGCAGAGAAGAAGCGCGCCGAGGAGATCCCGCTGATGACTTCGCAACTTCTGCGTGCCAAGAAGGAAGCGCGCAAGCGCTCAGATGACCGATCGAAGAGCTAAGGGTGGCCCTCCCCGAACCCCACCTCCAAGTCGACGACAAGGGAACCTCTCGCTGTTGGTGGTGCGGAGATCACGAAGACTACGTCAGCTATCACGACGCCGAGTGGGGGATGCCGGTCGCGAGCGACCAGCGCCTTTTCGAGAAGATCTGTCTCGAGGGATTTCAGTCGGGACTCAGCTGGTTGACCATTTTGCGAAAGCGAGAGAACTTCCGTGCGGCGTTCGAGGGGTTCGATTTCGAAAAGGTCGCGCGGTTCGATCAGACCGACGTGGAGCGGCTGGTCGGGGACGCCGGGATCGTGCGTCATCGCGGGAAGATCGAGTCGTCGATCGCCAATGCGACTCGCGCGCTCGAAATGCGGGATGAGTTCGGGTCGCTCGCGGCGTTCTTCTGGCGGCACGAGCCGGTGCGCGCCTTCGATGGAATTCCGTCGATGACCGACGGCTCGAAGGCACTCAGCAAGGACCTGAAGAAGCGCGGCTGGAGCTACGTCGGACCGACCACCGTGTACGCCTTCATGCAGGCGATGGGTATGGTGAATGATCACCTGCCGGGGTGCGAGACGCGCGATCGGGTGGAGGCGGCCCGGTCCGAATTCACGCCGCCGCTCTGAGAGACTGACCGGTCTCGAGCGTCCTCCAGCCCCGCACCCTCCCCACCATTTCCAGTGCGGATTGACTGTCACAAGGTATCTCCAATAAAGGACTTGAACTGTCACGGTCACCGTTCAGAAGGAAGGAAATCTGCCGCCGGGTCGACAAAGTGTCAAAAGCACACTATGCTTGGTGTGCCGCGGACGCGAAGTAGGTCGCGGCCGAGAGGTTCAGCATTCGAAGGAGCCCCGTGATCCCCATCACCCCGATCCGACTCACCGTCGACTGCGTCGTCTTCGGACTCGACGACACCGACCTGAAGGTGCTCCTCATCCGCCGCGGGATCGAGCCGTTCCTCGGGAGCTGGGCCCTTCCCGGTGGGTTCGTGCTCCCCGCGGAATCGGTCGAAGACGCTGCGCGACGGGAGCTCGAAGAGGAGGCGGGCGTGCGGGAGGTATTCCTCGAGCAGTTGTTCACCTTCGGTGAGGTCGAGCGCGATCCGCGCGGCCGCGTGGTGACCGTCGCCTACTACGCGCTCGTCAACCTCCACGACCATCCCCTCACCGCCGCGACCGATGCCGACGACGTCGGCTGGTTCGCACTCGAGGACTTGCCCGCGTTGGCATTTGACCACGACGAGATCCTCCGCGTCGCAGCGGAGCGCCTGCGCGGGAAGGTTCGCTACCAACCGATCGGGTTCGAGCTGCTCCCCGAGAAGTTCACCTTGTCGCAACTGCAGGGTCTCTACGAGAAGGTCCTCGACCGCACTCTCGACAAGCGCAACTTCCGCAGAAAGGTCCTCGCGATGGGAATCCTCATCGACCTCGACGAGATCCAACAAGACGTCGCGCACCGCGCGGCGCGACTGTACCGATTTGACGAAAACCTCTACCGCCAGCGCACAGAAAGAGGGTTCAACTTCGAACTCTAAAGGAGGCAGTCGCTCTCGACTGCCAAGCCTCGAAAGGAGGCATCATGGCCACCATGAAAACTCTAGGTCTCTGGACCCATCTCCGCGCAGAGACACACCAGCATGTGCTTCACTACCGGAAAGGTCGCCTGGTCCGCGAAGGGGCCGGACTCGCCTACTGGTTCAATCCCCTCTCCGCCGCGATCGCGCAGCTCCCCGTCGAAGACTGCGAGACGACATTTCTGCTCAACGAGCGGACCCGTGACCTGCAGGAGGTCGCGATTCAAGTGACGCTTCGCTATCGCTTCGCCGACCCCAAGCGAGCGGCCGAGCGCTTCAACTTCGGGATCTCCCTGGCGACGGGACGTTGGGACGAGAAGCCGCTGGAACGCGTGTCTTCCCTCTGGGCGGAGCGTGCTCAGATCCCGAGCCGTCGCTATCTCTCGACGGTGGATCTCGAAGAGGCGGTTCGTGACGGAGCAGAGTCGATCCGCACCTCGATCCTCGGAGCCCTCGAATCCGACCCCGATCTCGACGCGATGGGGCTCTTCGTTGCGAGTGTGCAGGTGATCGGCGTCTCCCCCGCCCGCGACCTGGAAAAGGCCCTTCAAACCCCGACCCGAGAGTCGATCCAACAACGCGCCGACGAGGCGGTCTTCCAGCGTCGAGCGCTCGCGGTCGAAAAGGAGCGCGCGATTCAAGAGAACGAGCTCTCGACCGAGATCGAGCTCGCGCGCCGCAAAGAACAGCTGATCTCGCGTCACGGGGAGAACGACCTGCGCGAGGCTCAGTTGGCGGCGCAAACCGAGCTCGCACGCACCGAAGCCAACCTCGAACGGGAAGCCCTTGCAGCGGAGGCGCACGCTCGGAACGAGACTCGGAAGGCGGAAGGTGAGGCCGAGGCGACGCGTCTGCGCGATCGAGCGACCGCCGAGGGAGAAGCTCAGAAGGTGGCGGTGTGGAGTCAGGCCTCCGGCAAAGTGCTGTTCGGGCTCGCTCTACAAGAGTTCGCCGGCCATATCGATAACATCCAGCATCTCAGTCTCACCCCCGAGCTGTTCGGTGACGGACTGCGGCAGCTGCTCCTCTCGGAGGCGGAGAAGTGACCGCTCGAGCGGCGAGGGGGAAGCGCCCCCGCATCGTTTTGGTTACCCGCCGGACGCCGTGGGAACAGCTCATCGCGACCCACGGAACCGAAGGACAAGTGCGTTTCTTCCTCGAGTCTCGCGGTCGTTCCATCGCATCGGTCGAGGCGCAGCATGCAGAAGCCGAAGCGAGCCTCGCACAGGTCGAGGCCACCCTCCCGACCGACCTCCGCCGCGTACGGATCGATCGGGGGGACCTCGACCGGTTCCTCTTCGCCCCTGATGACCTGATCTGCATCGTCGGCCAAGACGGGCTCGTCCCGAACGTCGCAAAGTACCTCGACGGTCAACGAGTGATCGGGATCAACAGCAATCCGGGGCTCTTCGATGGCGTGCTCTGCCCCCATGCCCCGGCGGATTTCCCCGCCCTGCTCGAATGGGTGCTCTCCGGTGCTGATCAGGAAGGAGATCGCTTCGTCACGATGAGTCGGGTCTTGGTCCGGGCCGTGCGCGACGACGGGCTCGAGATTCGAGCACTCAACGAGGTGTTCGTCGGGCATCGCAGCCATCAATCGGCACGGTATCGGATCGTGGTTGGTGGGGAGTCCGAGCGTCAGTCCTCATCCGGGGTCATCTGCTCGACGGGCACTGGCGGCACGGGGTGGGCGCGATCGATTCTCCGGCAGCGGCGACAGCCTTGGACCTTGCCTCGGCCGGAAGAAGAGCGGCTCGTCTGGTTCGTGCGGGAACCGTTCCCGTCCGTTGCCACCGGAGTCACGCAAGAGATCGGGGATATCTGTCGAGACGAGTCGATCGTGGTGGTCTCAGAGATGGGGGAGGGGGGCGTCTTCTTCGG
>CALEHF010000439.1 GCA_937876125.1 uncultured bacterium | reverse complement strand
CCGCCCACTCAATCCGCCCACTCAATCCGCCCACTCATGCCAGGGCTTTCCCGGCGAGAGACGAAGAGAGTCACCAACCGTTGCCGATCGAGGGTCTCGATTCGGCTCAGCTGCTAGAAACCAGGTTGAGGTCCAGCGCTGGCAGGTACTGTGGCCGCCGCTGTGTTCACCGCTCCAATTCTCGCCCCCACTCCTTCCGGCTTCGAAGAGCGAGGCCCGCGATCTTCCCCGCCTCCAACGGACCCCCGCTAGTTTCCAGCTCTCGTATCGCTCGCTCGGTGAGAGCACGCGCCCAAACAGAATCGCCGACGATCGATTCGACCGCCGCCCGCGCGGTATCGAACTCAGAACGTCGCCGCATCGCCAAGGTTATCTCCGAGGTCATCGCCAAGGTCACCGCTCCGACGGGATCGACCGGCGCAGCGTATTCGCTCGACGGCAGTTCGCTGTCCGCCCGGCGGAATCGATCGGCGAGCCCACGGTGTCTCACCGGTGATCGCGCCCCGTCACCCGCACCGCGAACCTCCTCTGAATCCGCCCGGCGGAATCGCTGAGCCTCGTCGCGGTCGGTTGCTTCGCTGGTCGCGTCGGTCACGTCTGCGCCCGCTCCCCAGCCCGCACCGTCGCCCGGCATGGCGAAGAAGACCGACCTCCACTCCATGCTCCCCACCCGCGGAATCCACCTCAGCTTCTCCCCCGGCGTACCCTCCACAACGAGCAACCCCGCGTGAATCAGGGCATGGCAGGTCCCGCACACCGACACTTCGTTCGCGAGACAAGTCCGCCCCCCCGCCGCGCGGAAACGGAAGTGATGCGCGTGGAGCTCGACCCCGCGGCGGCGGCAGGCGGGGTTCCGGCATCGATCGCCATCGCGAGACTTCACCCGCGACGCGAGTCGAGACGAGTTGGGGACATCGAGCTCACCATCGGGGAGCGCTTCTAGGGCCAGTTCCTCTTCCGGTGAAATCGTGACCACTTCTGCCGAGTCCGCCCGGCGGACAACTGAATCCGGGTCGACTTCGACACTCCCCTCGAGCGCCTCGACGGCGGACTTCCGGCAGGAGGGGCAGTGGTGATAGACGATCTTGGTCGCGGAGCGTGCCGGGGTGGCACTCGCAGGATCCCGCTGCGTTGGCGAGAGCTCTGACGGTCCCGCCGACAAATGATCTCCGCGATCGATGATCCACTGCGACAGACCGATCAATCCCTCCTCGAGGCTCAGCCGCGGGAGGGGATCGGAGTGCGCTCGATTCCGAGCGATCGCTTCGGCAGGATTTTCGCCGCTCACGTCGGAAGCGTCGCTACACCCTTCGGCGTCCTCCTCAGCCACTTCCGCCCGAGGGAGAGCACAACACTCCCCGAACCGAGCCAGCGCAGTGTGCACCAGCTCCCACTGCTCGCGCGTCATTTCGAGGGTGACGCGCGTCGGCAGGTTCGGCAGGCCGTGGCTCTCTTGGCGCGGGCGACGTCGCCCGTTCCGCCGGGCGTCCTTCGCCTCCGCGATCACGTCGTCGCCCGTGCGCTGCAAGTCGGTCGCGAGGGCGAGCCACTCTTCCTCCGTCTCCGGAATTGCGACGAGGAGAAGCTCTCGCAGGACCCGATAGGAAAACTTCCCATGCCCGAATGCTTCGACGAGGAGAGGCAGTTTCTCGAGCTCGCGGCAGAGGGAGAGCGACTCGTAAGCGGTCGATCGAGGGACCTTCAGAACGCACTGCAAGTAGGCGAGCGCGGATGGGAGCCCGAGCTCCAGGTAGTGGCGATCACGAACGAACTCAGCGAGGCGCTGTAGGAACTCGATGCGCGCGCGATTTCCGGTCGCGACGAACCGCACCATCTCTTCGTGGAGCACTTGCGTGCGGGGGAGCACGACGCATCCAGCTGCGGCGGCCGCGGCTTGAGGGCTGGGCTGCTGAGGGCTGGGCTGCTGAGGGCTGGGCTGCTGAGGGCTGGGCTGCTGAGTATTGGGCTGCTGAGTATAGGGCTCCGTACTCTCCTTCTGGGAATCCTGAGAATCCACTTCCGCCGGATGTTCACTCTGGGTCACATTCTTCAGCGTGCCTGTCGCAGTGGCCATGGTGCTCCTTTCGAGATGCGCTGCTCGCTCGAAAGGGAATAGTAGGAGTGGAGATGTCGGATGCAATCGTTGTTTGATATATATTTATTGTCCGATATCGGACGCATGTGTTCGCCGTCGCCGTCGCCGTCGACGGAAGCCGGGGGCCAGTCAAATCGTTCGACTCCCGGGGGCGCTCGCTGACACCAGGCCAACTCTGCTCTGGACCCCCGACAGGCTTTGCGCTACAAAGCCCCCATGGCCACACTCCCTCACCGAGACGATTCCCATGGCGCAGCCGCGCGCGTGCTCTCTCTGCCCGAGCGCGCCGAGGCCGACTTGCGGCTGATCCGCGACACCATGGCACGGAGCGTCACCTTTACGCACATCTCTGGGCGGCTGGTCGTCGGGCTCGGCGTCCTCGCGTGCATTGCGGGGGTGGTCGCTCACCAGATCGGAACGACTCGCGGTCAGTGGGTGGCGTGGTTGACGGCGGCGGTGATCGGAGGGGTCGGCGGGTTTCTCGCGCTCGACCATAAGGCTCGCCTCCCCGGGCAGCCGGTCGGCAGAGCGCTCCTCTCCGGAGCTGGGCGGCGATTCGCCCTCGGCATGCTTCCTCCCCTCGGCGCGGGTGCGCTGGTGACGTCGGCCCTCATGCGGGGAGGTGGCCAGTGGATCCCCGGGGTTTGGCTGCTCCTCTACGGTGTCGCATTGATCGCGGGCGGCATGAACTCCGTCGTGGTCGTGCGCGTTCTCGGCGCAGCGTTCATCGCCGTCGGCTCGGTCGCACTCCATGTCCCCGAGTGGGGGGGCGAGCTGTTGCTCCTCGGCTTCGGTGGATTCCACCTCGGTTTCGGAGTGTGGATCTGGAGGCGCTACGGTGGCTGATTCCGCGCGCATGAATCCGGGTTCGAAGGGCGGGTCCCCAGAGGAGGCGCTCTTCCCGAGCACTCTTCGCGCGGTGGCCGGACGAGGGGACTCGACCCAAGCGATCGACCCGCTTGTCCACGACAAGATGCGCCTCGCCGTGTTGAGCGCGCTCGCCGTCGTCACCCGCGTCTCCTTCGTCGATCTGAAAGAGCTGCTCGGAGCGACCGACGGCAATCTCAGTGTCCACGCCCGAAAACTCGAAGAGGGCGGACTGATCCGTTCCCGAAAGAGCGGCAGCGGGCGGGTGTCCCGCACCGACTACTCGATCACCGCCCGCGGGCGTCGCGCGCTCGAGGGTTACCTCCGTCACATGGAAGAGCTCATCGCGGCGGTCCGAAAGCCGCGCTGAGGTCTCTTGCGGTGATCCCGACCGGTGGGATGGAGCTGTTTTCACGCCCTTAGACTTTGCGAAACAAAGTCGAATCGATTTGCCCGACCGTTCGACCGCGCCGCTTGCTTGAAGGAGACTCTATGTGAGCGTGTTTCTCTTGTGGACGGCGTTCGCCCTACCCTGGTTCGCCGCGACCGCGCTGTGGGGGCGAGCCTCGCGATTCACATCCGGCGTTCTTGTCGCGGGGTGCATCATCGCGCTCTCCCTCCATGCGATCTCTCCCGAGAGGGTCATCGTCGCGTCGCACCTCGATGGAACGCGCGACCCCGCGACCATCGACTTCGAGTACCTGAAGACGCTCGGAGTCGGCGCGGTCGTGCCACTCGTCGAACGCTTCGATCAGATTCCCCCCGACGAGCAGATACTGTTCGAGGAGCAGTGGGAGGAGGAATTCGGGCGTGAGCGACGGAGTGTGGCGGCGACGGTCGCGCGGTGGCAGGGGGAGCGAGCGTTCGAGAGTCTACGCCGTCGCTGACCCGGCGTTTTCCTGCTTCCGTTTCACCGTACCCTTCGCGAAGAACACGCCGACCACGACGAGGGCTGCCCCGAACACTCCGAACCGATCAGGGAGATCGTGGAAGATGAGCCACCCCCAACCGGTCGCAAAGACTACTTGCAGGTACCCGATCGCGGTGGCGCGCCCGGCGGGGAGTCGGTGCAGCCCGCGCGTCATGAAGATCTGCGCGGCTTGCGTCGAGACCCCGATCCCGATGAGGACCAGCCACTCGAACGCGGTCGGCCAGATCCAATGGGCGATCGCAAAGGGAGCGACCAGCGGGACCGCGACGAGCGGAAAGTAGAGAACGACCACCAACGGCGCCTCGCTCGTCCCCAGTTTTCGCACCGTGACGTAGGCCGCGGCTGCGAAGACGGAGCCCAGGAGCGCGACCAAGACCGCGTCGAGCGGGAGGTGTCCTTCTCCGCCGAAGAGAAACGGTGGTTGGGAGACGAGGCTCACGCCGACGAGCGCGAGAAGGAGCGCGATCGCGTGCCGAACGGAGACCCGTTCGCCGAGCACCGCGGCCGCGATGAGCGCGGTCCAGATCGGATTGGTGTAGTGGAGCACGGTGACCGAGGCGAGATCGAGCTGCGTGATCGCCCAGAAGAAACAGATCAACCCGCCGAGTCCGAACAGACCGCGGAGGAGCAACAAGCCCGGTCGGTTTCCGCGCCAGGAGAGCCCGGCGCGTCGGATGAACCACGCGCTCAGGATCAGGCTGACGATCGCGCGGACGAGAACGATCTCGACCGCGGGGATCCGCGCCCCCGCCACTTTCACCAACAGGCTCATCACGCTGAAGAAGAGTGCGCTCAGAATCATGTCGGGCACGCCGCTTTGAGGCTGTCGAGAAACTGCATTCGCCGATGCGGGAGCTGAGTTCACCGAGCCGTCACCGTACGCGTCGGGTGCGGTTGCGGATGAAGTCGACGAACACCTTTTGTTCGAGGTCGTTGAGACTCGAGAAGTACGCTCGGCCCCGGTTCGTTTCGGTGAGCTGTTTCACGAAGTCGACCAAGAGCGGATCGCGGGCGAGCATGAAGGTGGTGATCGGAATTCCGTAGCGGCGACACTCAGCCGCCTCGTTCAGGGTTTTGCGGATGATCTTCGGATCGAGGCCGAACGGATTGAGGTAGAGCTCGTTCCGCTCCCAGAGCGCGGTGGGCTTCCCGTCGGTGATCATGAAGATCTGCCGATTCGAGTGCTTCTTCCGCATCAAGATATGGCGGGCGAGCCGCAACCCGGCCTGAGTGTTCGTATGGTACGGACCGACCCCCGCGTAGGGGAGCTCGCGCAGCGGCACCTCGCGGGCATCGTCGCCGAACAGCACCAGATGGAGCGCGTCCTTCGGATAGCGCG
>CALEHF010000438.1 GCA_937876125.1 uncultured bacterium | reverse complement strand
AGGGGACGGGGGACGGGGGACGGGGGACGGGGGACGGGGGAGTCGGAGCAAAGAAAAACTGCGCGCGAACCGATCCCGGTTCGCGCGCAGTTCACTGAAGCCACTCTGACTCGTCGCGTCTACAGGTCGTTGAGGCTCGTCAGGATTTTCCCGATAAGACCGTACTCGAGCGCCTCCTCCGGGCTGAACCAACAATCGCCTTTGGTGTCGATCTCGACCTGCTCCGGCGTCTTTCCGCACTCCTTACCCACGAGCACGTTCATGCGCGTGCGGAGCTTGTTGATCTCTGTCGCGGTCGTGAGGATGTCGGAGGCTTTGCCCCGCACGCCACTCGACGGCTGATGCAGCATGATCCGACTGTTCGGGAGCGAGAAACGTCGCTCTTTGGGCGTCGCGAGCAGGATCACCGTTCCGGCACTCGCGTTGAGACCGTTGGTGATGCACAGGACAGGGCTCCGCACGAATCGAATCGCATCATGGATCGCGAAACCGTCGTCAGCAGATCCGCCCGGTGTGTTGATGAACAATCGGATGGGATCGTCATTTTGCGAGTCGAGCCAGAGAAGACTCGGCAGGATGCGACGAGTCAGCTTCGGGCTGACTTCTTCCGAGATGAACAAAGTCCGCTGCTTCTCGAGGAGGTCCTTCGCAACGCGCGACGCTCCGCTGGCGGCCTTCGGTTCATCTTCTTTCTCACGCGCGAGATCATAGGGGTCGATCATTCGATTTCCTTTTCCTCTTCGCCCGGAACACTTCGATCGGAGATCACACGTCCAACCCGGGATCTGCCTCGTCAGAAGCTACCCTCCGAGGAGACGCACGACCATCTTCGTCAATTTCGGCTCAGCAGTGGCTGCAACTTGAAGGATGTCCTCGAGCAAGACCGGTTCGAGGTGATCGGGGTCGCACAAATCTGTCACTACTGAGATCGCGGCGATCCTGAGTCCCTCATGGACTCCGACAATCACCTCGGGAACCGTCGACATTCCGACAACATCCGCGCCCATGGCCCCTAAGAGGCGGTATTCGGCGCGAGTCTCGAGATTCGGTCCTGAAACCGCGACGTACACTCCCGGGCGAGCCCGAATTCCCTCTTCCTCGGCGATTCGGAGCAGCTTCTGGATCATCTCCTTGTTGTAGGGAGCGGAGAGATCGGGGAAGCGTGGGCCCCATTCGTCGATATTCGGCCCTGTGAGTGGGTTTCCCGGCAGCATGTCGATGTGATCGTCGAGGATCAAAAGTTCGCCTCGCTCGAGATCGAGATTCATCCCACCGCACGCATTCGAGATGACCAACTCCTCGACACCGAGCCGAGCGGCAAGGCGCACTGGCATGGTGATTTGGCGAGGGTTGTACCCCTCGTAGGCGTGGAAACGCCCCTCGAAGGCGATGACCCGGCGATCCCCGAGAATTCCGTGGTGGAGTGTCCCCGCGTGCCCGGGTGCCGTCGAAACGGGAAAGCCGGGGATGTCGGAGTAGGAAATCTGCACCGAATCGCGAATCTCACGCGCGAGCGCCCCCAGGCCGGTCCCGAGAATCAGCGCGGTCTGTGGAGGACCATCGGGGAGGTGGCGAGCGACCCAATCCGCGGCGCCTTCCACCTGGCGACGGTACTCCTGGATCACTTCCACCGGAGTGACTCCCGGAGAAGAGGGGTTGGTCATGTGAGAGCTCCTGGCTACCGAGGGCCGTACTCGACGCTCGCGGAACGGGATGCGTTCCCGCGGTCCACGCGGCGTGGGGAGGGGAGTATACGGGGCGACCGGCGGCGATCAATCGTTCGTGGCTTCGGCGCGATCAGCGAGGGTCCGCAAGCCGGCGATCAGCTCAGCCGAGGCGGCGGGAGCACTGGCCCAGATCTGGTTTGCAAGTGTGCGCTCGCCGTTGGCGAAGGCGAGCCAGCCGTAGATGGGAAACTGCTCTGGCTTGAGGCCGCTCGACGTTCGGAGAACGAGCAAGCGGCTAGCTGGGGTCAGTTCCTGCCACTGAATGACAGTCCCCGCTCGGGCGCCGGGTTCCGTTCCGATGATGCGTTTCGCGTTGAAATCGGAAAGCCTGAATTTTTTCGTCTCGCCCTTCACGAAAGAGAGCTCAACTTTCGGGTTGGCGGGCTCGAGGTCTTGACCGACGGAGTTGAGAAACTCGGGGAGCTCGCCCATGAGATCCAGAGCCTGGGAAAGGATGATTCT
>CALEHF010000437.1 GCA_937876125.1 uncultured bacterium | reverse complement strand
TACCTCACGAAAAGACCGGATGAAATTGTGACCGAAGTGAAGCTGCCGCCGCCGGCGGGAGAGACTGCGGCGTTCTGGAAGCTCCGCCGTCGGGGGAGCATCGACTTCGGAGTGCTCACGGCAGCGACGGTGGTGCGTCCTGACCATCAGGTCGAGCTGTGGCTCGGCTCGGTGGGGAGCGCGCCCGCCCGGTGCACGCCGAGTATCGATCTCTTGAACGGAAAACCGCTGACGGAAGAGCGGATCGCCGAAGCATCGTCGATCGCTCGCAAGAGCGATGGTGCCAACCCCCTCGGCAACACGGACTTCGCTCCCCAATGGCGAGGGAAGATGATCGAGAAGTACGTCGAAGCGGCACTGCGCGAGGCGGCAGGTTTCACCGTCGAGCGGCTGGCCCCGAAGCAGCCGGGGGGCGTCGGGCTGTAGTCGAATGTCCGCATCCTTTGTTTCGACCCCTCGACGCCGAGTGCCCCAAACAAAACGCGCCACGAGAGAGAGCCCCTCTCGTGGCGCGTTTTGAATCCCACTCAGAGGCCACGCCCTCGAGGTCCTCGCTCCCAACGATGCTCTCCAAATCAAAGCAATTTCCCAAACAGCATTCTCTTGACGGGATGCGAGGGAAGGTTGACCAGATCGCTGTGGATCCTACCCTGGTCCCGGACTTCCCGCCCTGCGTGAGGCACCCAGCGGGTGACAGTAAGGAGTAGCGATGCGAACCACGATCGAAGGGAATCCAGACTACGGCGAGTTGATCGTCGATCTCTCCCCGGGAGATACCATTCATGCCGTCTCCGGGGCAATGAACTGGATGAGCAGCGACATTCGCCCACGCGCACGTCTCCTCGGCGGGGTGGTGCGCTCCTTCGCGCGCAAGGTCCTCGGCGGCTCTTCGCTGTTCGTGTCCGAGTTCACGAGCGAACGTGAGGGGCGGGTGAGTCTCGCACCGACTTTCCCGGGGGCTGTGCAATCGATCCGACTCAGCGAACAGAGCGTGTGGTTGACCCCCGGCTCGTTCCTCGCGGCGAGCTCTGGAATCGATCTCCGGACCAAGTTCTACGGCATGCGCGCGTTCTTCTCGGGGACGGGGGCGTTCTTGATCGAGGCCCGCGGTACCGGTGAAGTCTGGTTCAGTTCGTACGGCGCAATTGTCGAACGAGAGCTCGATCGTGAACTCATTGTCGACACCGGGCACGTCTGCGCGTTCGAGCCGACCCTCGATTACAAAATCACTGGCATGGGCGGCATCAAGCAAACCTTGTTCTCGGGTGAAGGACTGGTTCTTCGCTTCTCTGGGCGCGGTCGGATCTACCTGCAGACTCGGAACATCCATGGGACTGCCGGGTGGCTGACCCGGTTCCTGCGACGGTAAGGGGGGACCATGCAGATCGAAGTCTTGTCGACTGGCGCCTTCCGCTCCGCGCTGGTACAGCTCGCGCCGGGCGAGAAGTTCGTCTCTGAGTCCGGGGCGATGTATCGTGCGAGCTCGAACATCGATATCGATGTGACGATGCGCACTCGCGGAAAAGGGGGGCTCCTCAGGGCGGCGAAGCGGCTGCTCGGGGGCGAGTCACTCTTCTTCTCAACCTACTGCGCCAACGGGAACTCCCCCGGCGAGGTCGGGTTGGCCCCGACCCTTCCCGGTGAGGTTCGCGAGATTACTCTCGATGGAGGAGGGGACTGGATCACCGCTGGGGGGAGCTATCTCGGTTCTGGGATCGACGTCGAGATCGACACCCAGTTCCAAGGGCTGAAGGGGTTCTTCACCGGCGAGTCGATCTTCTTCATGGTCGCGCGCGGACGCGGCCCCCTCTTGGTGGGAGCGTTCGGGCGCATGGAAGAGATCGTGATCGACGGAACGTTGACGGTCGACACCAGTCACCTCGTCGCCTACGAAGCGAGCCTGACGTACCGCGTCGGGAAGAGCTCTAGTTCGTGGACCCAATCGTTTCTCTCGGGAGAAGGGCTCGCGATTCACTTCGAGGGACGCGGTCGTGTGCTCGTTCAGTCTCATGCTGCGAATGAGTTCGGGCGCGCGCTCGGCCCCCTGCTTCCCGAGAGGAGTAGTTGATGCAGCACGAGATCACCCAAGGTC
>CALEHF010000436.1 GCA_937876125.1 uncultured bacterium | reverse complement strand
GGATTCCCCCGGGGACTCTGCCTCGATTCACGTGGATCCTCGAAACCGGGCCCATCCTGGCAGAGAACTCCCCCCAAGCCTCGCGCGGGGACACACCGCTGACGTTCCCGCTCCGCCCGCTGCGCCGGGGCGAGGCGGAAGTGGCAGCGCTCTGGGTTCGTTGGTCTGGACCGCTCGGGCTCAGCGCTCGCGCGCGTCGGATCGTTCTCGATCGCAAGATTCCCGTCACCCCCGACATCCGTTCGGTGCGCGAGCAAGCACTCCGCTTCTTCACCAACCGGCAGTACCTCATCGGGCAGAAGATTCAGCGCTATCTCGGGGAAGGGTCGGAGTTCGAGTCGTTGAAGGAGTACCAACCGGGGTTGGACCCCCGCGGACTCGACTGGAAGGCGACCGCGCGCCACCGGAAGCTGCTGGTGCGCGAGTTCCAGGCGGAGCGAAATCACCCCGTGATCATCGCGATCGACTCGGGACACTTGATGCGAGAGCCGCTCGAAGGAATTCCGAAGCTCGATCATGCGATCAACGCCGCGCTGCTCCTCGCCTACGTCGCTCTGAAATCGGGAGATCAGGTCGGACTCCTGCACTTCGACGAGCGCATCCACGAGGCAACGTTGCCGAAGAAGGGGCTGTCGAGCTTCAACGGGCTTCAAGAGCGCTGCGCGCGGATCGCCTACTCCGATCGCGAGACCAACTTCACACTGAGCGTCGCACAACTCTCCCAGAAAGTGCGCCGCCGCTCGCTAGTGGTCTTCTTCACCGACTTTGTCGACTCGATCACCGCCGACCTGATGCTCGAAAATCTCAGTCGCATCGGATCGCGCCACCTGCTCCTCTTTGTGGGGCTACGCGACCCTGGACTGACCGCGATCCGCGATGCGAAGCCGGAAAGCTCGCTCTCTGTGCACCGCTCGGTGGTCGCTTCCGATCTCCTCCGCGAACGCACCGGCGTGTTCCGCACCCTCAGACGCCGCGGAATTCAATGTATCGACGCGACTCCGACGGAGTTGTCGACGTCACTCGTCGCCCGGTACCTCCGCATCCGACAACGGGAGATGGTGGGATGAGCGAAATCGCCCTGAAGAGTACTCAGTTCCGCCAGGAGCGTGAGAAGCGGTGGCGCGAGCTCGAGCGGCTCGTCACCCAGGTCGAGAAACGAGGCATTCGCTCGCTGACCGCGGACGAGCTCCACGACCTCCCGGTCCTGTACCGCGGAGTGATCTCTTCCCTCTCGGTCGCGCGCTCGATCTCCCTCGACCGCAACGTCCTTGAGTACCTCGAGGGACTCGCGGTCCGGTCCTACTTCGTCGTCTACTCCCCGCGTCGCCGCCCCGGCGAAGTGGTGATCGAGTACCTCACTCACTCATTCCCCCAGGCGGTCCGCGACTTGAAGGTGTGGGTCGCGCTCTCGATGGCGGTCACGGTGGTCGGGTTCCTCGCCGCGTACGGGATGACTCTCTCCAATCTCGATAACTACGACTTGTTCGTCTCTCCCGACTATTCCGCGGGGCGCAATCCGTCTTCGACGCGGGAAGAGCTGCGCGCGGTCCTGATGAACGAAGGGGAGAAGGTGGAGTCGCAATCGCTCGGCGTGTTCGCCACCTTCCTCTTCACCCACAACGCCCAGATCGGATTGCTCTGCTATGCGCTCGGGGCGGTCCCGCTCCTTCTCGTCGGCTTGTTGCTGATCCAAAACGGGCTGATTCTCGGGGCGTTTGCCGCACTCCATGAACAGAAAGGCCTCTCGGTTGAATTGTGGTCCTGGCTACTCCCCCACGGGGTGACCGAGCTGCTCGCGGTCATGCTTTGTGGGGGTGCGGGGTTCGCAGTGGGAATGGCGGCGATCTTCCCCGGCCGACGCACCCGACTGGAGAGCATGGTTGTCGCGGGGAGACGCGCCGGTGTGATCGCGATCGGCTGCGTCGGGATGTTCTTCATCGCGGCGCTGATCGAAGGCTTCTTCCGCCAACTCGTCAACGACCTGACGATTCGCTACTCCGTTGCGCTCATCACCGGACTGTTCTGGATCTACTACTTTGGCTGGGTCGGGCGGAAGGCGCGGCCGGCGTGAGCGATTCAACGAAAGTCCGCTACCTCGAAGGCCACAAGGGGCCCACCGTCGAGATTCCGACGCCGGAGGGAGTGCCCTTGCGCTTCACCGTCGCCTCCGGCGGGGACCGCGCCGGCGCGTTCCTCCTCGACGCGTTCCTGATCATCATGGCCGTCATCGTGTGCGGCATCGTCATCACCGCGCTCATGGTGATCGACTCCGCCACGGCGAGCTCTCTCGCATTCGTCCTGATCTTCGGCTTTCGCAACTTCTACTTCTCGGGACTCGAGATCCTCTGGCGCGGCCGCACCGTCGGGAAGCGCATGATCGGGCTCCAAGTCATCGATCGCTCGGGCAAGCCGCTCCGGGTCGAGGCGATCTTTGCGCGCAATCTCACCCGAGAAATCGAAGTGTTCTTGCCGCTCACGATTCTGCTCGCGGGAGACGAGCTCATCCCGAACCTTCCCCCTTGGGGGCGGCTGATCTCGTTGTTGTGGGTGATGGGATTCATCTTCTTCCCTCTCTTCAACAAGCAACGCTTGCGCGTGGGGGATCTCGTCGCGGGAACGATGGTGGTCCAAGCACCGCGTCGGACGCTGCTCCCCGACCTCGTCGAAGAGCCGGCCGAAGAGGTCGCAAGCGGAGAAATGGCGCGCTTCGCGTTCACGCGAGAGCAGCTCGACTCGTACGGGATCTACGAACTGCAGGTTCTCGAGAAGATCCTCCGCGAACCGAAGACCCCGGCCGAAACGCTTCTGGCCGTCTCCGAGCGCATCGCAAAGAAGATCGGCTACACCGGGGAGATGTACCCATCTCTCGAGTTTCTCTCCGAGTTCTATCGCGCGCAACGCGCCTACCTCGAAGGCCGAATGCTGATGGGGGACAAGCGGGCGGACAAATCGGTCGCGCCCCAGGCGGGGAAACCGCGAGCTCTACAGACGAAACTCAGCGGCAAGGAAAGAAGCAGGGCGAAGCCGAGCGCGAGTGCCGAGCCGCTCCAATGGCGGACGCCAGAGGATCCTCCGCAGGCTGCTTCGCAGGCCGGGGACCCCGCCGGGCCCAGAGTTCCGCCGGTGCCCGTAGTCCCGCCGGCGCCTCCCACTCCGCCCGCCGACGAGGTGTAGACGAGTCCTCCCTCAGGAAAAGATCTCGAGCAGCTCGTCGGAGGTCGTGCCCTCTTTCTTGGTGCGCAGCTCGGAGTAGGTCACGCTGACCAGGATCCCTTGGAACACAGCCAGTGCCGCAGTCACGGCCACCAGAGCGATGGAGAGGCCTTGGCGCGCCGCGGAATCACCCACAAACTCTTTGGCGATGCCGATGGGGAAGGCCGACGAAAAGCCGATCAGAACGCCGATGATGGAGATCGCGAAGACCTGCCAGCGGTTACCACGGGTGAGCTCTGAGCTTCGTTTCAAGCACTCCATGATGCCCCGTCGCTCGATCACACACACGGGGACGGCGACCCACCACCTCATCATGAGCATGATTGCGGGGAAGATGAGGAGGAACATCGCGAACAGAACCGGCCAGAACATGACGAACAACATCATGAGCACCGGGAACAAACGCTGGAGCCCCACCGAGAGACTGCGTTGAATTGTCGCTCTCCGGCCACGCAACCGCTGGAGAGCTTCGTAGCAGACGGTCGCCGTCAGCAGTTGTCCGAGCACAGCGTTGAGCCCCATGGCGCTCGCAAAGCCTTGGACGAACCTCAAGGGGTCGCTCTCGGCGAGAGCTGGATCCGGGTCCAAGAAGCCGGGGTACATGATCTCGATCGCGAAGTATGGAACGTACAAGAGAAGCCCGATCGCAAAGAGCTTCGGAAAACTCTTATTGAGGATCCGAAAGGTCGAGCCGAGCACCTCTCCCAAATCGATGGAGGGAACGCGTTCGGGAGCAGCCGGGGCGTGGATTGGATCTTCGCTCGGCGAAACTTCATCGCTCAAGAGAACACCTCCAACAGCTCATCGGTACTGGCACCTTCGTGCTTCGTCCGCAGCTCGTGGTAGATGACGCAGACCAGGACCGCCATGAAGGTCGCGCCGATCACCTTCAAGAATGAGGAGAGGAGATTCATTGTCGAGGGGTGGTCCATCCCGAACACCACAGCCAACATCACGAGGGGAATGTAAAGAATGAACGCGAGGATGAAAAAGAGAAGCACGATTCCCAGGATGTGCCAGCGCGCCCCCCGCGTCAGTCGAACGCTCCGATTCAATGAAGCCATGGCGCCTTGGCGCTCGACAACGCAGGCCGGGATCGCCACGACGAAGAACACTTGGGGGATCAACGCCGGCACGAACAGCAGCACGAAGCCGACGATGGTGAGAATGGTGACGACGAGATTGACGGCGAGCAACGAAGCGATGCGGTTCAATCCTCCTCGGATCGATCGAACAATCGTCGAGGTGCCTCCGCGCTGGCGCTCGAGCACTTCCGTCGTGACCGCTGCGGTGAGAATCGGACTGAGAACGAGCGGAAGGAACAAATTGAAGATCGCGAGTGTCATTCCGGAGTCGGGGCTCTGCTGAAGAAGCCCGGGGACCATGACTTGGATCAGAATGTAGGGGGAATAGACGATGAGGCCCATCGCCATCAGCGGAGCGAACCCACGAAATTAGATCGAGAAGCTCCTCGAGAGGACGCCACCCAGATCGAACTTCTCCCCATCGTCCATCCCACACGCTCCCCAGTGGCTCGCCGCTTCGCGCTCGAAATCAGCTCCCCCGGGCTCATGGGGGGGTTCTCGCCGGGCGAGGCGGAATCGTAACGATGAGCCGTTCGGATCGCTACTGCTGGACGAAGGAAGCTCGGCCTCTCGATCGGAATGACTTTTTCAACAGGCTGCGAGCTCGGACCGAGCTTCGATGATGTCCTCCAGTCCTTGCGCAATACGCGTAGCATCGGTCCGGAAGCAGAGAACGCAGATCCGCGCCACGTACCGCCCCCCGACCGTCGCGCCCGACAGAAAGACGCGCCCCCTGGCGTTCACCGCGTCGAGCAGCTCTCGCGTGCGACGATCGACCTCCGCCTCATTCCAACCCTCCCCGACCGCTCGAAACGGAACGATCGACAGCTGCGGTGCATCGACGATTTCGATTCCGGGTTCTTGCCTGAGGCGCTCGGCGGCCGCGACAGCGAGAGTGCGTTTCTCGGCGATCGCCTCCCGGAAAGTTGCGACCCCGTGCATCTGGACCGCAAACCAGAGCGGCAAGCCTCGGTAAGGTCGCGAGAGCTCGGGCCCCACGCGACTGGGATCGTAGTGGGCGTCAGGAGGGAGATCGGGAAGATACCCGGCGGTCGCCTCGTGCACCGCGCGGAGATCTTCCCCCCGCCTCACCAGAAGGGCGCCGGTCCCATAGGGGAGAAACAGCCCTTTGTGAGGATCGAGGGTGAGCGAGTCGGCATCGGAGAGCCCGGCGAGGAGCGGGCGCAGCTCGGGGACCAGGTGGAAGAAGGCACCATAGGCGCCATCGACGTGATGCCACAATCCTTCGCGGCGAGCGATCTCCCCGATGGCAGCGAGCGGATCGACACTGCCGGTGTTCGTGGTCCCGGCAGAACTCACCACGAGGAACGGCTGGAGCCCCGCTCGACGGTCTTCCTCGATCGCGGCGACGAGTCGGTCGGTGCGCATGCGGAAGCGATCATCGGCCGCGATGAGCCGCACGCGATCGGGAGCAATGCCGGCGAGTCGAGCGCATTTCGTGACCGAGTGATGCACTTCTTCGGAGACGTACATCGTCCCCGGTCGAATGTCAGGACCGAGGAGCTTCTCCCGCGCGACAATGACCGCGGTGTGGTTCGAGCTCGACCCTCCCGAAGTCAGAAGCCCCTCCGCCTCGGGAGGGAATCCCATCCAGTCGCGCAGCCAACCGATCGCACGCCCCTCGATCTCCACCAACACAGGCGCCGCGGCCCACACTCCGGTGAACCGATTTGTCGCCGCGGCGAGGAAGGTTCCGATCGCACTCGCGAACAACCCACCGCCGGGGACATACGCGAGATATCCCGGGCCAGTAGTGAGGTACGACGCCGGAATCCAGTCGTCGAAAAGTTGGTCGAGAATCGGAGAGATCGGCTGCGGGTGTTCGGGAGGCGCGGTCGGAAGCAGTGCGCAGAGCCCCTCGATCGTGGCCGTTGGAATGCGACCCGACTCGATCGAGCCCCCCGCGTGGCGGCCGGGCACCTCGCCGAGATGAGTCACGATGCGTTCGAGCACATCGAGGCCGAGCGCGTGCATCGCATCGACGGAAAGATCGAGGGGTGGGGAGTCCTCCGCGGGGTTTCCGCGGTCCGTGGATTCAGGTGCGTTCATGCCAAGCATTTTGGCGTGACCGGGCGCGGAAGAGGAGCGAAAGGAAGGGATCAGTCGCACCACTCGACGATCCCCGCCCCCAAGAGCGGTTTCGTCAGAATGTCCGCCCCGCGGTGAACCTCGAGGGCTACAGGCACTTCTCCCTCCTCGAGAAGGATACAGAACGCGCCGTCGATCGTACGCATCGAGCGCTTTGCTCCATCGTCGAACTCGAGGATCACGAAGCCCTCGCTCTCCCCTTCAGCCAGGTCCCAGCTCTTCTCGAGGACGCCACAGACACAATGCTCCGTGCTCAGCTTGGCGACATGCAGTCGCGTCTTGGGGAGTGCTTCCCATTCCCGACCGATCGCATCGGACAAAAGAAATGCACCGCGTGAAGAGCGGATCCAACAATCGATTTGTGGGGCATCGGAACGCTTGAGCATCAGATCCCCGACGCCGATCGCTTCGATGGTTCCGTGGATGACCGCGGTTCGAGCGAGAGGACCGGGGCGGCGCACTCGATTCCCGAGAGGAGCGTCCGTGCGTACGCCCCAACTGCCGTCGAGGCTCAGGAACAGTTCGGCCGCGGGAACCAACTTCCCTCCCTGACTGCGCACTTCGAACGGAATCTTGCGACGGATCACCTTGGGAAGGAACTCGACGGCGGTCTGCAGCCGCGATCCGAGCAGCACCGTTCTCCCGTCGCGAAACTGACCGTCAGTGTCGGACTGAAAGACCTGAAACTCGAGGGTCGCATCCTCTGGGAGACCGCTGATCGACCCCGACGAACCGTACGGTTCCAACAGCTGCCACGCACCATCGTTCACGCGGAGCGCGATGACATTGACGGCGTGGGGGGAACCATCGATTCGATAAGTCACGACGGGTGCGCTCGCGGAGACATTCGTCACCGTGACGGTGTCATCTTTCAGCTGAAGATCGAAGGTGACGGCCTGACGACCCACGCGGCCCGTGGACGAGTCGTATTGATGGGTATCGTCCATCGTTCCCTGGTAGCGTCCGGGACGGAGATTCATGGAAAAGGTGCCACCCTCATCGCTGACGAGTCGAACCTTCATCTGGCTCTGAGTTTCGTCTGCAGCGCCACTCTCCTCGGTAGAGACCGGGCCATCCACGGGCACAAGCGAGACTCGATCGCAGAGCAGAGACACGCCATCGTCATTCACGATCGAGAACGACTGCGTCGTGAGTGGGAAGCGCACCACTCCGCGGACCGTTCCGGAGGCGATCGCCTCGGGGGACACGACCCAGATCACTGACTGCCAGCCGTCGCGGGACACCACCACCTCCGCCTCGCGTCCCTTCGGCAGGTTGAGAGTCACGGAGAAGCGTCCGTTCATATCAGTGCGCACCCTCCGCTCGCTTCGCGCACAGGAACTGAACAGCGGGCCCTGCAGATGGAGATAGGCCCCAGTGACCGGCGTGTCCCCCTCGACGGCGGCCCCGAGAATCCTGACGCGCTCGAAACCCCGCGTCGAGTCTAGAGAGTCTTGGCCGAGGAGCCCGCTCCCCCCGAGGGAGGCTCCAAAGAGAAGGATGGCGATAGCTATCGGCAGGGCTCGAGTCATTTCAGCGCTCCTTCGGGTACTTCAGACACTCGGGTCGAATGGTCGATAGGGTCTCACGCAGCGCCTCGGGTTCGGAGACTTGTTCTCTGCTCAGATCGAAGCAGTCCAGGTCGCTGCTGATCTTGTACTCAACTCCGCTGAGGAGCTAGCGGCCACAATCGGTTAGGATTCCACTGTCGCGGCTACCCGCCGAGGCACCCGCCACTATCCTCCTCGCCTTTGTGCCTGATCGAAAGGATCGCATGGACCGGATCCCTGAACCCGAGTTGATGGATGAGGACGAGCAGGCGCGCGCCTACGCCGAAGCCGACTTTGATGAGCCGCATACCCAATGCCTCGCGCTCCTCGAGGAAGCGATCCCCGACCTCCCCGAGCAGGGAGTGGCCATCGATCTCGGTTGCGGCCCTGGAGACATCACCTTTCGCTTCGCTCGCGCGTACCCTCGGTGGCAAGTCGATGGGATCGACGGGGCCGCCGCGATGCTCCGCTACGGGCAAGAGGAGTTGATGCGCGACACCCTGGCGGAGCGGGTTCGACTGATCCACGCCTATCTTCCGGTCGACAGGCTGCCCCGGCCGAGCTACGACTTCGTGTTCTCAAATAGCCTGCTCCACCATCTCGAAGATCCGAACGTCCTCTGGAATTCGGTGCGCGCCGCGGCGGCGCCGGGAGCGCCCGTCTTCGTGATGGATCTCGCGCGCCCCGCGTCACGGGAAGAGGCGGTGAGGTTGGTTGAAGAGCACACGGTGCATGAGCCACCGATCTTGAAGAAAGACTTCCTGAACTCGCTCTTCGCCGCCTATCGCACAGACGAGGTCGAAGAGCAGTGCCAGCGGGCGGGGCTCGATCTCACCGTCAAGATGACGAGCGATCGACACTGGATCGCGTATGGGGCAGTGAAGATCTAGGAACATCTAGAACCCAGAACGCCTCTGGCTCACTTTCTCCAAGTGAGCGGGACCAGGACGACGAGCACTGCGTAGATCTCGAGCCGTCCGAGCAGCATCAAGAAGATGAGCAGGACTTTCCCCAAGGGGGGGATGTCGTAGTAGTTCTCGACCGGCCCCACGCCGCCGAGCCCCGGGCCGATGTTCCCGAGCGTGCCGAGCACAGATCCGAACGAGGTGAGGAGTGCGCTGTTCTCCGTTTCGAGCGAGCGCGATCCGCCGGGGTGCAGATCGCCGTCGGCGGGGTTCGCTCCGAGAATCATCGCCATGAAGAAGACCGCAATGAAAAACACGACCAGGTAGAGCGCGAGATATCCCATCACCCGCGCGATCACTTCGCGCTCGATCACGTGCCCGCCAATTTTGAGCGGAATCACGGCGTGCGGACGCACGAGACGCTTGATCTCCCGGACCCCGTATTTGAACAGTAGCAACACGCGGATGCACTTCACGCCCCCCCCGGTGCTTCCCGCACAGCCTCCAAACACCATCAACGCGATGAGCATCACCCGGCAGACGTTGGGCCAGCGGTCGAAGTCCGCGGTGACGAATCCGGTGGTCGAGACGACGCCGAGCACCTGGAACGATGAATAGCGTATGCATTGGCCGATCGACGAGTACTTCTCGGGGTTCAGGTCCCGGTCGGGGTAGTCACCCCAGAAGAGGAAGACTGTGATCAAGACGATCGCGAAGATCACGATCACGAAGTAGAAGCGAAACTCGCTGTCCCTCGGATGCAGGAGTCCCTTTCCGATCATGGCACGGTAGTGGAGAACGAAGTTGGCTCCGGCGAGGAACATGAACACGGTGACGACCGCATCGATGTAGGCGGAGTCGTATTGTGCGAGGCTCGCATTCTTGGTCGAGAAACCGCCGGTCGCGAGGGTGGCGAAGGAGTGGCAGGCGGCATCGAAAAAACCCATGGCGGGCCAGAGCAGAATCGTCTCGATCGCGGTTAGGACGAAATAGACCAGCCACAGGATCATCGCGGTTTGGGCGATGCGAGGAGCGAGCTTGTCAGCCGTCGGTCCCGGCACCTCTGCGCGCAACATCTGGTAGCCCCCCGCCCCGAGAAACGGCAAGATCGCGACGGTCAGAACGACGATTCCCATCCCTCCGAGCCAATGCGTCAAGCTGCGCCAAAAGAGCAGGCTCTTCGGCAGCGCTTCGATGTCGGAGAGGATCGAGGCGCCGGTGGTCGTGAAGCCACTCATCGTCTCGAAGTAAGCGTCGAGATAGCTCGGGATGCCGTTCGGAGAAAGATAGAAGGGGAGCGCGGCGAACGCGGAGAGGACTGCCCACCCCAAACCGACGATGGCAAAGCCTTCTCGCGACCCCATGTTCGTGTGGCTTCCGCGACAGGAGAGAAATGCGGTCGAGCCGACTCCGAGGCAGATCGCAATCGACCAGATGAACGCGGGCAGCTCCTCCTTCGACCCATAGATGAGCGCCACCAGAAGAGGGAACACCAGTGTGCCACCGAGGATCATCACCAGGATCCCGAGGATCGAGATCAGTGCGCGCTTTCGCATTCCGGCAGCCCTCTATCGCTTTTTGGAGAAGAGCTTCTCGACCGCGGCCACCGCCTCCGGGAGCGCAAAGATCACCACGTGGTCCCCCACTCGTATCTCCGTTCTCCCCTCGGGAATCAGCACTTGCTCCGAGCGTTGAATCGCTCCGACGATCGAACCGCGCGGGATCTTCAATTCGCTCAGAATCGTCCCCGCGACCTTCGACTCCGCGGGGACGAGGTACTCGCGCGCCTCCGCCCCCGACTCGCCAATCTGCGAAACCTGCAGCACCTTACCTCGACGGATGTGACGAAGAATCGCGTTGACGGTGAGAAGACGCGGCGTCACGACAACACCGATGTCGAGAGTATTGAGGACTGGCAGGTATGCCGGCTCTTGAGCTTGCACCACGATGCGACGGACCCCGAGCTTGCGGATCAAGAGCGCGTGCATCAGGTTGGTTTGGTCGTCCCCGGTGAGCGCGAGAAAGAAGTCGGCGTCTTCGAGATTGTTGTCGCGCGCGAAGTCGGAATCGACAATATCGCCGTGCAGCACCAGAGTGCGGCTGAGAACTTCGCTCGCCAGCTCCGCTCGTTCGCGGTCGCGGTCGATCATCACGAGCGATTTCACGCGCGACTCCAGCCGCTTCGCGACCGCGATTCCGAGCCGCGTGGCCCCTTCGATGACGACCCGTTCGATCTTTTCCTCTTCGGGGTGAATCAGCGCGCGGAATGCACCGATCGCCTTCCTGTGGATAAAGACGTAAATGTGATCTCCGGGGCGCAGTTCATCGTCGCCGCGGGGAATCACCAGCTCTCCATCGGGGCGTGAAATTGCCACGATGAGCGCGTTGATCGTCGCCTGGTACTTTTCGCGCAGTTGGTTGAGCTTCAGTCCGGCGAGGGGGGACTCGGTCGAGACTTCATACCCCCAAAGAAGCAGTTCCCCGTCTGCAAACTCGGCCACGTCGAATGCGCCGGGGTTGTGGACGATCCGCTCGAGCAAATCGGCGGTCGTCGCGATCGGGTTGATGACGAAGTCGGCGCCGATGTCTTCGAGTGAGAGCACAGATTCTGGGTCGGAAAGT
>CALEHF010000435.1 GCA_937876125.1 uncultured bacterium | reverse complement strand
GATCCCGACCGGGGCCGCATAGTCACGGTGTCCACGGAAGCGGGGGAACCTCATCGCGACGATCCACGGTGCGGCCCCCCGAAGTGACCTCTCGCGATAGATGATCCATCCGGAGATGAGTGCGAATCCGAGGTAGAGATCGACCATCGTCGCTCGGCCCCACGGAAGCGCGAAGATCGCGGTGAGCTCGTCCCGAAACCCACTTCCGGAGACGACCGCATGGACGATCGCGAGTACGAGGGCCAAGAGCCCGATCGGGGCCAGGATGGGAATGCGCAAGGTGCTAAATCCTCCGTGGGGGAAGCGGGAAGAAAACGCTCACTTCACTCTGGTAGCGGCGGTAGCTCTCGCCACGGCTCCGCAGCGCTTGAGCCTCAGTGGGAGGGATTCCGGTGACCTTCAGGAGGAACAGCAACATCACCATCGGTCCGAGCAATGTCAGAGCTCCCCAGGGTGCAGCCCATCCGATGGCGACGTAGCCGAACCAGTGAACCCACTCGAAGAAGTAGTTGGGGTGACGGGACCACGCCCAGAGGCCTCGGCGGCAGACTTGTCCGCGATTCTGAGGATCACGCCGGAAACGAGAGAGCTGGCGATCTGCGATCGCTTCCCCCGTGATCGCGACGATCCAGATCCCGACTCCGAGGAGGTCGAGCGCCGAGGGGAATGGCTGGTCGTTCCGCGCGGCGAAGAAGATCGGTGAGGCGAAGATCAGCGCCCAAGATGCTTGGATCTGAAAGAAGATGAAGAGCCACTTCTGCTGCTGTTCGCCCCACTTCTCGCGCAAGTCTCGGTAGCGACCGTCCTCTGCTTCGTTGGCGACCCGCCGCCACAGATGAGTGCCGAGGCGTACTCCCCAGATCCCGATGAGCGAACCGAGCAGAACGCGACGACCGACATCTCCAGTTCCGAACACGCAGAACGCGATGCCGACGAGAGCGGTCCCGAATGACCACGCCACATCGACGATACCTGCATTCCGGCGGCGTCTCTGGACTTCCCAGAGGATCAGCATCAACGTCGAGGTTCCGACCCACGCGCCGAGCCAGATGAGCCAGGTGGGGGCGGTCATGCGGATACCTCATCGGACGAACTGCGGATCGTGAGGTACTCGCGCAGCAGATAGATTGCAGGGAAGGCGAGACCCCAGATGACGGCGAGCGCACCGAATGCCAAGAGCTTCCCTGGCGGCAGGTTCACCGCATCCAGGCGAGCGCCTGCGAGATACGCGAGTGGCCCCGTTGTCGCGCCGAGCACCATCGCGAGCCAGGGACGTCCGTCCAACCAGCCGAAGGCGAGTCCTTTGCGGGTGTTCATCGCGAGGTTGGCCCAGAGGAGAGACATCCAGACGGTCGAGGGGCTCCCGAACTGAGCGTGGTCGGGGAATCCGAGCACCCCTCCCGCCACGAGTGAAGAATCGATGACGTAGCCCCCTGCGATGGCGATTCCGAGGAGTCGCAACTCCCGAAGCCCGCCGCCGCCTAGAGCCAGAGCTCCGACCGAGGTCGCGAAGACCAGGAGCGACCCCAGAATCGGCAGACCCTGGGATGCGCAGAGAACCGCCCCGAGCCAGCCGGCCTTCCAAGTCACGAGGCTGGTCCAGAATCGGCTCCTCTTGGCCATTTCCGCCGCTTCCCCCTTCAAAACTTGTCTCTTCGAGAAGATTCCTGAAACCGATTCGCCTCCCCCGCTCGAATGGATTCCGAGTTGTTGGATTTCAGTAGGGAGCGAAGCAGTGGTTTCAGCGATCTCACTCGCCGAGCGGTGATGGGTCCCCGAGACTTTGGAGTGATGGGGGATCCGTCGACTCCTTCGTCAGCGCCTTCATCGGTCCGGCGTGGCCATGGGGAGAGATCTCGCAGAGGCGATGCGACCCTGGGCACGCGAGATGCGCGGATCTCCGATCGCCCTCGTCCCAGAGACGGCGAACGAACAGCACTACGAAGTCCCCGCTGAGTTCTTCGAGATCGCCCTCGGCCCGTATTGCAAGTACAGCAGCTGCTTCTTTCCCTCGGGGGTGCGCGACCTCGGGGAGGCGGAGCGTCGAATGCTCGCGCTCACCTGCCAGCGGGCTCAACTTCGAAGTGGCCAGCGCATCCTTGAACTTGGCTGCGGTTGGGGGTCGCTCTCTCCTTGGATGGCACGCGAGTTCCCTGCTTCACAGATTACGGCGGTGTCGAACTCCGTTCCCCAGCGCGAGTTCATCGAGAATCTCCCACGTGAGGAAGGCCTGCAGGATCTTGAAGTGATCACCCGCGACATGAACGTGTTCGAGGCGGCCGGGTCGTTCGATCCCATCGTATCGGTCGAGATGTTCGAGCACATGCGCAACTGGGAGGCGCTCTTCGGGCGGCTCGACGACTGTCTCGCCCCCGCCGGAAGGATCTTCATCCATGTCTTCGACCACCGGGTGCACTGCTATCCGTTCGAGGATCAGGACCGAGCAGATTGGATGGCGCGCCACTTCTTCACCGGCGGAATGATGCCGAGCCACGATCTTCTTCAGTGGCTCGAGCTTCCCTTCGAAATCGAGAAATCTTGGCCGATGAACGGCATCCACTATTCACGGACCGCCGAGGCGTGGCTCGAGAATCTGGAGTCACGACGCCGCGAGGTGATGCCGATCCTGGCAGCGACCTACGGGACCGGCCAAGCCCATCGCTGGTTCCATCGTTGGCGCCTCTTCTTCCTCTCTTGCGCCGAGCTCTTCGCCTATGAAGACGGCGATCAGTGGCAAGTCTCCCACTACCTTCTCAAGCGGACATGAAAAGGGGCGCGGTGCTTGAGTACGTATCGTTGATCTTGATCGAAGCGATTCCAGAATGGCGGAAACCGTGAAGATCGCGGTTGTCGGCTCGGGAATCTCCGGCTTGGTGGCGGCTCGGGAGCTCTCTGAAGACCACGATGTACAAGTGTTCGAGGCGGCTCCCCGGCTCGGCGGACACACGCACACCGTCGACGTGATCACCGACGGAGTCATGACGGCCGTAGACACCGGCTTCATCGTGTTCAATGAGCGAACCTACCCCAACTTCGTTCGAATCTTGCGCGAGCTCGGTGTCTCCTGGCGTGACTCGGAGATGAGCTTCAGTGTCAGCGACTGTCGCACCGGCCTCGAGTACAACGGCAGCTCCTTGGGTGGACTCTTCAGTCAAAGACGAAACTTGCTGCGCCCTCGCTTCTGGCTGATGGTTCAAGACATCTTGCGGTTCTATCGCCAGGTCAAAGAGGTCCTCGACGAACAGGACCCCACTCTCACACTGGGCCAGTACCTCGCGCGGGAACGGTTCGGTACAGAGTTCATCGAACAGCACATCCTGCCGATGGGCGCCGCAGTGTGGTCGATGAGCCCGTCTGGAATGCTCGAGTTTCCCGCGGAGACCTTTGTGCGCTTCTTCGACCACCACGGCTTTCTGCAGATCGAAGGACGCCCGCAATGGCTCGTGGTCGAGGGCGGATCCCGCTCCTACCTCGAACCGATGAGCCGAACGTTTCGAGATCGCATCCACCTCGAAACTCCCGTCGTTTCGGTCAGGAGCCTCGAGCACGGGGTCGAACTGCGAACCCTCGGCGGAGAAGCCGTTCGATTTGATCGAGTGGTTCTTGCGTGTCACAGCGACCAAGCACTGCGACTGCTCACCGATGCGAACGATCGAGAGCGCGAGATCCTCGGGAGCATCCCGTACCAAGAGAACCAAGTCACCCTTCACACCGACGCTCGGGTCATGCCGAAGAATCGCCGCGCTTGGGCGAGCTGGAACGTAGCGGTGAAGGGCCAACAGGATCCGCGGGTCCGTGTCACGTATTGGATGAACCGACTTCAAGGTCTCGAAAGCCCGACGCCGTACTTCGTCACCTTGAACAGCGAAGAGGGCATTTCCGAGGGCCGTATTCTGAGAAGACTGAGCTACCACCATCCGATCTTCACGCTCGCGGGTGCAGCGGCGCAGAAACGGCACCATGAGATCGACGGCCGACGTGGAGTTCACTTCTGTGGGGCCTATTGGGGATATGGATTTCACGAGGACGGGGTGGTCAGCGCGTTGGAGGTTGCACGCTCTCTTCGGTCTGTCCCGAGGGCGGTGGCTCAGTGACTGCGCCGGTCAGAAGTGCTCTGTATCGAGGGTCGGTCGAGCATCGTCGATACGGACCCACCGAACATCGGTTTCG
This sequence comes from uncultured bacterium, assembly GCA_937876125.1. Lineage (GTDB taxonomy): Bacteria > Planctomycetota > UBA8108 > UBA1146 > UBA1146 > JAFMMO01. The sequence continues at coordinate 7,399 of CALEHF010000435.1, read as the reverse complement.
CGTGCGGCTGTTCCACCTCTACCTAGACCTCGAAGAGCTCCCCACTCTGCTTCGGCGTCGCTGGTTGTGGTCGGTAGAACGACCAAATGTGGCAAGCTTTCGAAGGCGGGACTACTCCGGCGATCCCGCCGTGCCGTTGGCAGATGCAGTCCGGTTGCGCGTCTCGGAGCAGCTGGGGCGCCCGATCGTGGGGCCGGTCCGGCTTCTCACACACCTGCGCTGCTTCGGCTACGTTTTCAATCCAGTCACGTTTTATTACTGCTTTGCCAAAGATGGCGAAACCCTCGATGCGGTGCTCGCGGAAATCACGAACACTCCCTGGAAAGAGCGCCACGCCTACGTGGTGGATCATCGAGCTGCGCGCTCGGTGCAGTCGCGGCGACACTCCCGATTCGAGAAAGCGTTTCACGTTTCTCCCTTCTTTGGTCTCGACCACACCTACGACTGGGCTTTCCAAGCCCCCGGCGCGTCACTCGAGGTTCGAATGGAGAACTACCACGAGGGAGAGAAGGTCTTCGACGTGCGCTGTCTCGGAGTACGAAAGCCGATCTCCGGCGCCACTCTTGCGGCTGCCCTTCTCCGAAACCCCTGCGTCACCGCGGCTGGGCACCTGGCGATCTACTGGCAGGCGGTTCGGCTCTGGCGAAAGAAGACAACGTTCTTCACGCACCCGTCGAGTAGTGATGGACCGATGGGAATTCAACCATGAGTCGGGAAGACGCCCAGTCCCTGTCGTTGCCCACGGGAGCGAGATCCGAGAACGTCGCTCGTACGACCGTATCAGAGCGCATGTTGTTCTCCGCCCTGAGGCGGATTCAACGAGGTGAATTGGTCCTCCGGTATGGTGACCAGGAGCATCGCTTCGGTCCGGGAGGGAGCGAGAGCCTTCGTGCGGAAGTCCACGTTCACGATCGCGCCCTCTTTTCGCGTCTCTTGACCAATGGGACCATAGTGCCGCGGAGTCGTACCAGGATGGGGAGTGGGACACTCCCGACCTCACGGCAGTGGTTCGCATACTCATGCAGAATCGAGCGGTGCTCGACAGAGTGGATGGCGGAATCGCTCGTCTCATGAGCCCGTTTCGGAAGCTTTTTTACCTCTGGAACCGGAACTCACTCTCCTGGAGCCGGCGGAACATCGGGGCGCACTACGACCTCAGCAATGACTTCTTCCGGCTGCTCCTCGACGAAACGATGACGTACTCCTCTGGAATCTTCGAGTCCCCCGAACAGAGTCTGGCTGGGGCGAGCATCGCCAAGATCGATCGGCTCTGTCAGAAGCTCGATCTCGGACCCGGCGATCACCTGCTCGAGATTGGGACCGGTTGGGGATCGTTCGCTATTCACGCTGCGACTGAGTACGGCTGCCGGGTGACTACGACGACGATCGCGAGAGAGCAGTGAGACGCTTCTGTCGACTCCGAGTCATCGTTCGATCCTCCTCGAAAGAGTTTTCGCTGAGAGAGATGGGTGTCGGATTCAGCCGTACGACCGATTTCATGAATCCGTACTTCGGGATGCCGCGAAAACCCCATGGTGACCCCATCAGTCCGAAGACCCATGATCTGGAAGACCCATAGTCTGGAAGAAAGGCGCCATGATCCACGCATTGATTTTCACTGCACTCGTCTCTGGCACTGCACTCGTCTCCGGAACTGCACTTGTCTCCGGTAGTCCCGGGGGTCCCGTCGACCTCGTCGAGACTGCCTCCACCGCTGGCGGTTTTGAAACTCTCCTTGCGGCCGCTGAGAAGGCGGGCCTGGTCGACACCCTGCGCACCGCAGATGGACTGACCCTTTTGGCCCCGACCGATGCAGCGTTCTCGAAGCTGCCAGAAGACCTCCTCGAGAGCCTCCTTCGCCCCGAGAACCAGGAATCGCTCGCAGCGCTGCTTCGCCATCATGTCTTCGCAGGCCGGCGCACCGCCAGCGAGCTGGTTGGAGCGCAAAGGGGAGTCACCCTGGAAGGCACCACGATTACGTTCTCCCTCGATGGCGGTCGCCTGCGCGCGGGTGAGGCTCAGGTCCTGAAGAACGACATCACCGCTTCGAACGGCGTGATTCACGTCATCGATCAAGTCCTTATCCCGGAAGGCTTTTCTCTTCCAGAAGAGAAGGTCGATTCTGTCGCCGACCTCATCGAGTTCGCCGTGAGCCGGGGCGTTCCTCTCTTCAACGATGGAAATCCAGCCGCCTGCGCCGCGGTCTACGAGGTCACGGTGCGTGCTCTGGTCATGCTCTCGGCGGCTGAGCTCGGCGAGCAGGGAGTCGCCGCACTCCGCCAGTCGCTCGCAGTTGCGTCGCGGGAGACCCCCGACCAACAAGCGTGGACCCTGCGCCGTGCCATCGATGCCGCCTGGCTCACCATACAGCGGGGGACCACCGCCTCTGCCCGAGCCGGAACCGCGGATCGATGGACTTCTCTTTTCGAATTTGACCAAGGGGAATCGGGCGGTTCCTCTCGTTGGTTTTCGGTCAACGACAATGTGATGGGCGGTATCTCAGAGGGAGGCTTCGAGCAGGCGACCGACGATACCGCCGCATTCCTCGGGGCTCTTTCTCTCGAGAACAACGGCGGCTTTTCGACGATTCGATCTCCCTCGCGTGACCTCGAGCTTTCGGGATACGGCGGACTGCTGATTCGGGTGCGTGGGGACGGACGTACCTACGCGCTGAGTGCGATGAAGAACGATCGTCGGGGCGAGGTGCGCACTTGGCGGAAGCCATTCGAGACGGCGGCGGGGAAGTGGCAGGAGGTCAGGCTTCCGTTTCACGAGCTCGAACTCTCGGTGATGGGTCGTCGATTCCCCGGAGTTGCGATCGACCCCGCAGACATCCGCTCCCTCTCATTTTCGATCTCCGACAAGAACGAGGCGCCGTTTCGACTCGAGATCGACTGGATTCGCGCGTACTCAGGGGTTGAGCTCTCGTTCTGACCGTCGGTCCTGCAGCAGGCTCGTTCGGAGCTACGCTCGGCGGGTGATGGGATCGAAGAGGAAGCCGTAAGTTTGCCCATTCACGGCTCCACTTCGCTTTCGCGTTCGGCCGCTCCTCATATACTGAGTCGTTCGTGGAGTCTTGCCATCACCGAACCCCGAAGGAGCCCCCTTGCCCAAGACCATCGTGATTACCGGCTGCAGCACAGGATTCGGACTTCTCGCTGCTCTTCGTTTTGCTCGGGAGAAGAACTGTGTCTATGCCACCATGCGTGGTGTGGACGGAAAGAACACTGAAGCTGCGGGAGCGCTTCTCTCTGCTGCAGAGGTCGAGGGGCTGGACCTGCGTGTGCTCGAGATGGACGTGACGTCCGAGGCCTCGGTTCAGACAGCGGCAGAGACTGTAGTGGCCGAGTCTGGAGCCCCGGATGTCGTGATCAACAACGCGGGACAGATGTTCGTGGGACTGACGGAGGCGTTCACGCCGGAGGAATTGGCCCGGCAATTGGATGTGAACGTGGTCGGGGTCCACCGCGTCTCGCGCGCTTTTCTTCCGGCGATGCGGGCCCAGAAGGACGGCTTGATCATCAATGTCAGCTCGATTGCGGGGCGTATCGCCTCGCCGTTCTTCGGCGTCTACAACGCGAGCAAGTGGGCACTCGAGGGGTACTCTCTCGGATTCCGTACGGAGCTCGCATCGTGCGGCGTCGATGTGGTGATCGTCGAGCCGGGTCCGTTCGCGACCGAGCTCTTTCCCCGCAGCCCGAGTCCCTCTGACAAAGAAGATCGAGCCGCTTCATACCCGGCGGAGTTGCATGCGGCCAATGAGGCGATGGGCTTGGCATTCGGCGAGATGTTCGAAGGGGAAGACGTCAACACCGACCCCCAACAGGTCGTCGACTGCTTCGCCGAACTCGTCGAGATGGCGCCGGGGACGCGACCGTTCCGGAGTCTGGTCGGCTTCGATTTCGGAGTCGTCGGACCGCAGAACGAGGCGGCCGAGCCGCTCCATGCGCAACTACTCGAAGCGATGGGAATGAGTGAAGTCGCGACGCTCCGCCCGAAGAATCCCACCAGCTGACCGAGACGGTTTTCCTGTGGTAGAGAGCTGCCGAGGCCTTGTGGGCCCCGGCGGATGACTGCATCCTGGTGTTTCAGCGCGCCCGTAGCTCAATTGGATAGAGCATCTGACTTCGGATCAGAAGGTTGAGGGTTCGAGCCCTTCCGGGCGTGCCATTTTCTGCCGTTTCTGGGCGTTGGGGGACCCGCGCGTCACTCACTTGTCACAAATCGTACCTGCCTGTGCGTCGGCGGCTACCCGCAATCCGTCGCTTCGGTCCGGGGCGGTCGCCACTTTCACTTGCGCTAGGTGATCTGGATGCTGATCTATCGGAGAACGCACTCAGTTCCTGAGCTTGAAGAGATGACCGACGTGCCTTCGCAGGCACTTCGAAAGTGCGACGGAGGCAGTTAGACGTCCCGACATCACGACCTGTTAACCAAACGGCAGAAAGTTCGAATCCTACACGGGGAGCCATGGACGCCCTCGCGCGAAAGCGCGGGGGCGTTCTCCTTTTCCCAGAAGGACTTATGACGCCACACTGCCCGCGATTCGAGGGCGTGTGCGGGTGCCCGAACACGCGCCCCTGCGAACTGGCCCCAAAGTGGTTAACAGATCCCTCTCTGATCTCGGGGATGCTCTCTTGCGGGTGGGAGAGAGCCAATGAAGCGGTTGACCCCATCTTGACCACCCCTCATCACGAGATGCTGCCTGCGCCTAGGCTTACGACGATTCTGTAGGGGCGAATTCCTAGATCCCGCTCCGAGGCTGAATCTTCCCTCCGATCTCCTCAGGGTCGATCAGTCCGCCAGCCTCAGGCTCCGGAGCAGTGCTCGCTGCTCTTCGGTGGCCTCTGTCGAAACGTTGGCGAAGTCGAATGGCGGGGCCGCACTGAAAGCCATGCAGCTTCAGGGGCGTCCTCTTCGCGCAACGATTCTCATGCCCACTCAAGTTTTCTTGCGGGCGACCCCTCCCCCGATCGTTTGTTGAACTAGGGACGGCGCGCTCTCGCGCCCGACCCAACTGTTGACCCCATTGCCAACCCGCCCTGGATGACCCAGGGTAGGGAGCTAGCCCGCCTGTGTCCGAAGCGATCACAGCAAGGGAAGGGGATCGACCATGGCCAGACCTCGTACGCGGACCGGCGACGAGATCCAGGTTTCGTTTCAGCTGCCGCCCGATGAGTACGCGCAGCTCGCAGGGTACGTCGCGGTGCTGCAAGATGCGGCGCGGCGAGAGAAGCAACCGGTGAGCGAAGCGACGACCCGAAGTGTCATTCGCACGCTCTGGGCTGCGCACTGGAAGTCTCTCACACCAGCCTTCAAGCGAGCCGTCCGCGCTCGCCCCGAGTTCAAGAACAACCCGAGGGTCGCGGCGGCGAAGAAGTCGCCAAGGCTGAAGCGTTCACGCAAGAAACTTTGAGCGCGGCGAGCTCCTTCGATTCGCAGCGAACCAGGTTCCAAGCAACAACTTAGGGCCCGATTTTCAATGATCATCGTTTGGTCACCGAAAACTAGTTCTTGCAAGCCGTCCGATTCCGGTCCATACCGTGTGCGTCCGCCCGCCAACGATCCCATACCACGGGAGACCGGCTCGCTCGCCAGGTCGAACTAAGGCATGAGTGAAAGAGGCCCTGTGAACTACTCGGAGTGCGCACTTCATCCAGGCGCTTCTCCTTCCTTCCCAGCAATCTGTGGTCGGCCGTGCTTTCGCGGCTACATCAGAGAAACTCCGTAACCATGTGAACTGGAGATTGCCGTGTTTATCCCAACTCGACTGCGAGCATCCAAACATCGTCTGGGACGGTTAGCAGGTCTCCTTTTGCCGCACCAGTGCGGGCATGTTGCAGTAGCCCTACTGTTGATTTCCATCCTCTCTCCATCTTTCGTGGAAGCTCGAGCTCCTAGTGCTCCCGTCATCCTGAGCATTTCAAACATCAAGTTAGCCGCTCCCGTGAGTGGAGCGCAAGTTGTTTGCCACGTTGGGCCCGCCGTCTTCGATCCTGCTACCATATTCCCTTCCACGGAAGTCATGGTTAGGAACAACACGACTGGCGCAGAATCCCAATGGGGAACCTATAAGCCCGATAAGGGTACATACCTGAACCTGCTAGGTGCTGGCGGAGACGTAATAGTTCTTCACGCACGCAACAATAGTGAGATGTCCGAAGCTGTAGCGGGCTTCGTACCCAATCCGCTCGATACCGCGCGTCCAGAGTATTCGTTGTCACACATCTCTGGCCCTGGACAACTTGATCAAGCAGGCAATTATCATATAACCGGAGGCCCAAAGGCTCTGATCGATGAAAGTTTTCCGCTTGAAGTGTTCGTTCCTGGCTCTACGCAAGGCCCCATTGTCATTCTCCCTGGCTCCACCCCAACCGTTAGCGATACCCCATTTGACTTCCCGGTTACCGGCAATGTTGGAGATCGCGTGCAACTCGTCATCACCGACGCTTTCGGCAATCGAACCGAGCTCGGTTTCATAATCAAAGGTGATGTCCCAACGCGAACGCATACCCTGTATCCCGGCAGTCAGTACGCACCTCCGTTACAGACCGCGGCAGAGGCCGCTGGGGTTGGGGCGATTCAACTTGGTGTGTTGCTTCATGGGCTTGAATTCACGCGCACCGTGGGGATCTTTCGTCTTCGTGGAGCTGTGCTAGGGCTTGAGGTTCAGCTCTCATACCGGCAGGGCACAACGTATGATGGCTTCTACGGCCAAAGTTGGGAATCCAATTTAGACGCACGACTTGTAACACGCACCGGTGGTGTGGACTTCTACGATGGTTCCGGCAAAGTCCTGGCGTTTAACAACGGGTACTTCGACGCCGCGAATGGATGGATTGCGTACACGTCGCCTCCCGGCGAGCATCGGAGATTGCGCTACTACCTACCGCAGTTTCACCCTGAAGCTATGTTTGCGCTGGAAGAACCAACTGGGTCGCGATTGGTGTTCGACCCTGCTACTCGGCTACTCACTAGGAAAGAAGACGGATATCAAAACGCGATTTCCTATGTTCGTAACGCCACAGGGCAGGTAGTTGAGCTTGTTGATGACCTGGACCGCCGTGTGATGTTAAGCTGGTACGACACAGGCCGTCTGTACCGAGTTACGGATTTCGGAGGACGTATCACGGAAATGTGGTACGACAGTGAGGGTCGGCTCACTCGAGTAGTTAATCCCGACGGATCACAACAGCACGCCTTTTCCTACGTTGGGGCATCTTCCCGGATTGCCGCGCAGGAAGACGCGAATAGCGAAATGCTTAGGATCGGGTATTCCCCGAGCACCAACGAAGTTCATTGGGTCCAGGGCCGCCCCCAGCTTCAATTCGATGCCGACAACCCCGGAATCACCTCAAGAACCGAGTTTACGCGTCTGGGACCAAACACCATTGAAATT
>CALEHF010000434.1 GCA_937876125.1 uncultured bacterium | reverse complement strand
TTCGAAGATCGCGCGCGCTTTCTCCACGGGAAAGAATGGCGCGACGGGAAACGGGCGCGAAAGAACGACGCAGCAGGTGAGACCGCGAGTTCGGGCGTCGATCCCGCCCGGCTGCTCACCCCGCATCCCTACGCCGGCTGGCGCGGGCTCTTCCCGCTCGCCGCTTCCCAAGGGGTCGAGTTCGCGAGCCCGACCCCGATCGCTCCGAACTCCGGCCTGGCGCCGCTCCCCGATTCCGCTCGATTGCGCGCAGCCGCGGGCTTCCCGCCATCGACGTCGGACTCGGGGAAGTACACCTACACCTTCCGCAGCGACTCCGACGCGCGCCTCACCTTGGCGCTCAGGCGGGAGGGCGCGGGACTGAAATGGTGGAGCTGGGGGATTCTCCTGGTCGCCGCGGGCCTCTACTGGTTGGCGCGGGGGCGGTCGGGTCCCGGGCAATGATCTCTAAAGAGCCAGCTGGGGAGCGCCACGGTGGTCCCCGAGATCCCCGCGGTGTTCCCCGAGATCCTCAGACTCCGTTTCCGAGTGTCACGGTCCGGAGGGCACCTCTTTCCTGTCCCTCACGGAGAGGGTGGCACACACCTCAGTCCTCTCCGGCGTCTCGCTCCCTCTGCCCACACCCCAGATGGGGCGGTTTCCTTGAGACGTGAGGGATGCCCAGACCGGAGCGCCCCCCCGACCCCTCCCCGGGGGGGCAGCTCCGTATTTTGCGCCAAAGTGCACGCCACAAGGTTCACTCGACCTACACCCAAAGACGATAGTATGCTCTAGAGCTGTGGCGCCTCTGTCCCGGCGCCTCTGTCCCTGAGGCCGCGGCTAGCAAGATGCGAGTCCTCGAGATCGGCGGGTCCTCTGAGATCGCGGGTCCTCGAAATCACGGTGGAGACCAAATGTCGCGCGCGGTGAAACAAGGAAAACCCCTGGGTAAGAACCCTCGCCGCCTCCGGCTGCGTGGGCTTCCGCTCGTTTGGGCTCTCCTCGTCGCGCCCCAACTGCTTCTCCCCGCCGGTTCGGTGATCTGTTTCGAGACGTGCGGCGAGTGGGAGATCACCGCCGAGCACGCCTCGCACTCGTGTGACCACGCGAACACGAGCCCCCACTCGGGGTGTTCCGATCGCGCGGATCACGAGGGGCACTCGGGACGCACTGGCGAACATGATGGTCACGCCAATCAACTCGCCCCGGATCACGAATCGATGACCGACGGAGAGTCGTGCCTCGACTTGCGCCCGGGAGACGAGACCACCGCGGCGAAGATCGTCGCTGCGCACATCCTCGCTCTTCCCGTCGACGACTCGATTTCGAGCGTTCTCTCCCTCGAGCGCTCAGCCCCCCTCACGAATCAGACGCACGCGAGAAAACCTCGCGAACTCTTCGGCGACTGCTACCTCTCCCCCCTCAAGGTTTAGCAACCGACGGCTCGCAGCTCGATCTGCGACTCCGCAAGACCCCCCAGCCACCAGTCGCCTCTGAGGCCTCGGCACGCCCGCCCCGCGCCTCGTCTCTCCGACCTCGTTCACGCCGCCCGACAGTTCGAGTCTGCCGCGGTGTGAGACCGATCGAGAAACGGAACATGCCCAAAAGACACGTGTCGCTCTCCACCGGGCGAGTCGCAAGGAATCTCCTCGCAGGAGCTCTCCTTCCGATTCTCGCCGGGTGTGCGAGCTACTCCCCCGCGCCGATCGACCCGCATACTCTCCACGCGGAGTGGTTTGCGCTCGACGCGCGCCGCGCGACCGAAGCGGTCGCCGCCGCGCTCCCCGAGCGCACCGCGGCCGAACCCGGCTTCAATCTCGACGATGGGATCACCCTCGCCGAGGCGGAGACCGCCGCGCTCTTCCTCAACCCCGAAATGGCGCGGCTGCGCGCCTCTCTGGGAGTCTCCCTCGCCACCGCCCGAAGTGCGGGTGACTGGCAGGATCCGGCACTCGGCGTCGATGGCGATCACGTCCTCGCCTCGATCCCCGATCGCCTCACCTGGTCCGGCTCCCTCTCGATCACGATTCCGCTCTCGGGGCGCCCCGGTCTCGAGCGTCGTCTCGCGGAAGCGCAGCTCGAGAGGGGCGAAGCGATTGCGCTCGGCGCGGAGTGGGCGCTCGTCGCCGACCTGCGCCGTGAGTGGCTCCAGCTTGCACAAGTCGACGCACGCATTCTCCTGATCGAGGGCGCGATCACCGATCTCGACCGTCTCGTCGAAGCGAGCCCAGCCTTCAAAGCGGCCCGCGCGATGAGCGTGGTCGAGGAGCGCCTTCTTCTTCTCGGGCGAGCGCGAGCGAAGGAGGAGCGGCTCACCGCGCTCGCCGAGCGAGCTGAGTGGCGACTGATGATCCTCTCCCGCCTCGGGCTGCACCCCGACCACAACTGGCGCCTCATCGCATCGATGCCAGACGTGACCACCATCGAGGATCCCAGCCACAGCGCGCCCGACTTCGAAGCGCTGCTCGCGCATCCATCCCTGTCGATCGCGATGGCGGCCTACGCCGTCGCGGAACGCACTCTCGCCCGGGAAGTGCGTCGTCAGATCCCCGATCTGACCATCGGACTCGGTGCCGGTCGCGAAGATGGCGACTCGACCCTCGTCTTCGGGCTCGGTCTCTTGCCGATTCCGATCTGGAATCGAAACCGAGAGGGGATCGCGACCGCCGAAGCGGAGCGCGCAGCGGCGCGGATCGAGACCGAAAGTATTCTTCGCGATCTCGTCGGCCGCCGGGCGATCGAACACGCCCACTTTCATTCAGCCCGGGAACGGCTCGTGTTCCTCGAGAACGAGGTCGCTCCCCTCGCCGATGCCCAGCTCGACGATGCCCGGCGCCTCACGGCGCTCGGACGCCTCGATCTGATCTTGCTCGTCGAAGCGGTGGAAGAGCAGCGGCGCGTGCGCCTAGAGCTCCTCGGCGCGCGCGCCGCCGCCCTCGACGCACAAATTTCCCTCGAAGCACTCACGGCCCCGTGCCCGACCCATCTCGCGGTCAGCCCGGAGGGGCTCTTCCACGATCACAAAGCCGGCAACGCAACTCCCCCCACAGAGCTCTCCCCCACCGAGAGCAGGGACTGACCATGAACCTCATCCATTCCAGAACCCTGATCCTGTTCCTCTCGCTCCTCTTCGCAGCCGGCTGCGGGGATGAGAAACATGAAACTCACGAAGGCGAGACCGACGACACATCCCCAGTCGAAGAGCCGTCGAATCGGGTCGACGTACCCGCAACGGTTCGGAGCAATTTGGGGATCACGTTCGCGGCAGCGGAGTATCGCCCAGTGGCACAGACGATTCCGCTCCCCGGGCACTTCGAAGTGCTCCCCTCGGCTCAGCATCACTACCCGGCACCCGCGGCGGGCCGCGTGACGGTCCTCGTGTCCCCGCTCGACCGCGTGGTCGAGGGGCAGCTGCTCCTCGAAATCGAAGCGCCCGACTGGCGCTCCTTGCAACTCGAACTCGTCGACGCTCAAGCGGCCCGCCTCACCGGCGCGGCGAAGGTTGCCCAGGCGAAAGCGGAGATGCGAGCGGCGGGATCGTTCGGGGGACTCGATGGCGACACCCCGAACGTCTTCACGGTCGAAATCGATGCCGCAAATGCCTCGGTCGCAGCCGCGGAAGACCGACTCGATCAGCTCATCGCGAAGGCGTCGACCTTGACCGGCCTTTCTCACCAAGCGCTCAGCACGGAGACCGATGGCAAGCCGCATTGGCGCCACCTCTCCCGCATCCCGATCCGAGCAACGGCGGGAGGTGTCGTCCGCGAAGTCGATTCATCGACGGGGACCTGGGTCGGAGAAGGAACCGAGGTCGTGCACGTCGTCGACCCCGAGAAACTCAGGTTCAGGGCCCGCGCGCTCCAGGCCGACCTGATCGACCACATCCGCGACGGGCAAACGGCGACCATCGTTCCTCCCGAAGGGAAGGGAGCCGAGCGGCGCATCGCTGGCGTCAAGGGAACGATTCGCATCGGGGTCACCGGAGACCCCGACAGCCGCACCACCGATGTCTTCATCGACTTCGAGCAGCGTCCCGAATGGGCGCGCCCGCTGGTCGTCGCCGTGGCGGAAGTGGTCGTCGCGGGCAACCTCGAACCTCTCGAACTCGCCATTCCGTCGCGCGCCGTGATCCGCGACGGCCTCGACCTCGTCTTTTTCCGTCGCGATCCGAGCAACGCCGACGTAGTGATCCGCACGATCGCGGACCTCGGCCCGAGTGACGGGCGCTACACGACGGTCCTCTCGGGACTCGGCCCCGGGAACGAGGTGGTGGTCGACGGGATCTACCCGCTGAAGCTCGCGACGACCGGCCAGAAGGTCACCACCGGGCACGTCCACCCCGACGGTACCTTCCACGAAGGGGACGACCACTGATGGCAGTCCTCCAAATCGCGCGTGAGAAGAGGGAGTCATGCTGAAACGCATCATCGCCTTCTCACTCCAAAATTCAGGGCTCGTGATCATCGCGTGCACGCTCTTGGTCATCCTGACGGGGGCAACCCTCCACCGATTGCCGGTCGACGTGTTCCCCGAGTTGAACGCCCCGACGGTCACGATCATCTCCGAGTCCGGCGGATTGAGTGCGGAGGAGGTCGAGCAGTACATCTCGTTCCCGGTCGAGAGCGCCGTCAACGGCCTCCCCGGCCTCCGCCGCGTGCGCTCATCGAGTTCACTCGGGCTCTCCATCGTTTGGGCGGAGTTCGAATGGGACGTCGACATCTATCGCGCGCGGCAGATGGTCGCCGAGCGACTCGACACCGTTTCCGAGGATCTCCCCGAGGACGCCCACGTTCAGATGACTCCGATCTCGTCGATCACGGGCGAGATCATGCTCATCGCGCTCTCGAGCGAGGACCCGGCGGTCACGCCGATCGACCTGCGCACCTTCGCTGACTTCGATCTCAGAAATCGGCTCCTCACGATCTCCGGAGTCTCCCAGGTGGTCGCGATCGGCGGCGCCCTCGGCGAGTACCAGGTGGAGGTGCGTTCGGAGTCGCTCCAGCTGTACGGCCTCACCACTGAAGATCTCGCCACCGCCCTCGGCGGCGCCCATAACGTCAACACCGCGGGGTTCATCGCGAACGTCGAAGGGCTCGAACTCCCCTTGCGTCAGAGCGGCCGCGTACGGAGCGTCGCCGACATCGAGCAGACCGTCGTTGCGTACCACTTCGGCGCACCGGTCACCGTCGCCCAGGTCGCGAACGTGAAGATCGGCGGTGCATTTCGGCGCGGTGCTGCCTCCAGCAACGGGAAGCCCGCGGTGGTCCTCTCGATCCAAAAAGCACCCGGAACCAACACCCTCGAGCTGACCCGCGCGGTCGACACCCTCCTCGATCAGGTCGAGCCCGGATTTCCCACCGGGATCACCCTCGACCGCCACGTCTTTCGGCAGGCTGATTTCATCGGCCGCAGCATCAGTAACGTCACGAAGGTGCTGTTCGAGGCGACGATTATCGTCACCATCATCTTGCTTCTGTTCCTCATGAACTGGCGAACCACGATCATCACGCTGGCGGCGCTGCCCGTTTCTCTGGCGGCGACCTTGCTCGCGATGCACGCCCTGGGGCTGAGCATCAACGTGATGACCCTCGGGGGCTTGGCGGTCGCGATCGGAATCTTGGTCGACGATGCGATCATCGACGTCGAGAACGTCCACCGCCGCCTGAACGAGAACGCTCGCCTCCCCGCTGAAGAGCGAAAAAAGCGCATGCGGGTGATCTTCGACGCCTCGAACGAGATCCGAAGCTCGATCGTGTTCGCAACCGTGATCATCGGCATCGTGTTCGTTCCGCTCTTGTTCCTCGGCGGGCTCGAAGGGCGCTTCTTCCGCCCCCTCGGCGTGACGTACATCATTTCGGTGATGGCGTCCTTGTTCGTCGCGATGACGCTCACCCCCGCCATGTGTTGGGTGCTCTTGCGTGGCAAAGCCGGCGGACAGCATGTCGATGGCGGGTTTGTCCGTCTCCTCAAGAACGGGTACCGACCGTTGCTCGCCGCCTGTGCGAAACGGCGCAAGGGGACTCTCGGCGCGGCCGGACTCTTGACTTTGATCACGCTCTGGTTCGGGAGCACGTTCGGCTCGAGTTTTCTCCCCGAGTTCAACGAAGGCACTTACACCGTCTTCCTGATGATGCCGCCGGGGACCTCGCTCGAAGAGTCGGAGCGCGTCGCCCTCGGCACCGAAAAACGGCTCCTCGAAGTCGAGGGGATCGAGCACGTGGTCGCCCGGAGCGGTCGCGCCGAGCGCGATGAGCACGCCGAGCCGCCGTCCAGTTCTGAGGTCGAAGTGCGCCTCGCTCCCGACGCAGATCCCAAGGAAGTGCTCGAGGGGATCGATCGCGTCCTCGCGGAGATCCCCGGGGTCACCACCACGATCGGACAACCAATCTCGCACCGGCTCTCCCACGTGATGTCGGGGACGAAGGCGCAGATCGCGATCGATATCTATGGCGAGGACTTACCGCTCCTCCGCAAAGTCGCAAAGGAAGTCGAGAGTGCGATCACAGAGGTCCCCGGCGCCCGAGATGTCGCCGCCAACCGCGAAGTGCTCATCGAAACACTGGCGATCGACTTTCGACTCGGTGATCTCGCCCGCTTCGGGTTGAGCGCCGAAGAGGCGGGAGCGCAGGTGAAGCGTTCCTTGTTCGGCGACACCGTGTCGGTGATCCACCAGGGAACGCGCCGCCTCGATCTGGTCGTGCGCCTGGTCGAAGGGCAGCGCTCGACGGTACACGACGTCGAACATGTGGTCCTGACCGGCGAGGGGGGCGCGTTCGTGCGTCTCCACGAGGTAGCGAACATCGGTCCCGAGCAGACCTCGAACCTGATCTCGCGGCAGAATGCTCAACGTAAGACGGTCATCTCGGCAAACGTCGCCACGGGGTACAACCTCGGGGACACGGTGGGCGCGATCCGAACCGTCGTCGATCCGATCGTCACCCGAGCGGGTTTCTCTGTGGTGTATGGCGGTCAGTTCGAGGCGCAGCAGTCGGCGAGCCGATCGCTCGCGTGGATGGGGGGCGGACTGCTGGTCGCTCTGATCATCCTGCTCCAGATGGCGCTCGGGGCAACCCGACCCGCTCTCGTCGTGCTCGCGAATCTGCCCCTCGCACTGATCGGAGGGGTGGCCGCGATGTTCATCGCCGAGTCGGCGCACCCGATCGAGAACCTGTTCGCGCTCTTCGGATTCGGGGGCCGGTACGTCCCGCCGGTCATCTCGATCGCGAGCCTGGTCGGGTTCATCACCCTGTTCGGAATCGCGGTTCGAAACGGCATCCTGCTCGTGAACCACTTCCGGTGGCTCAACGTCCACGAGGGGCTGCCCCTCGAGGAGTCGGTCCTCCGGGGGAGTGAAGAGCGGTTGGTCCCGGTCTTGATGACGGCGCTCTGTGCTGCGCTCGGCCTGCTTCCCCTGGCCATCGAGATGGGAGAGCCGGGCTCGGAGCTCCTCGCTCCCCTCGCGATCGTCGTCCTCGGGGGGTTGATCTCCTCCACGCTACTGAACATGCTCGTGGTCCCGGCGGGGTATCTCCTCTTCTGCAAGGGAGCGGAGTCCTCGACGCTCGATACCGAACGCGAAGATAACTTGCTGTGAACGTTACACCGAAACTCGTCCTCAGGAATGCGGCTCACCGCTGGAGTCGCGGGAAGGAGGCTTCGATGCCTCGCACCTTCATTGTCCTTCTCTGTCTCGTCGCCGGGCTGGTGATCTCGGGTCCCGGCTGCACTTCGAAGAGTTCCCCCACCCCGGATGGTGGCTCGGGCGACGCGCACGACCACGACCACGATCACGACGGAGACGCCAATCACGATCACGACCCCGGCGGCGAGGGGGACGGAGACGGCGAATCCCATGGTGAGGCGCACGCGCTCGGCGGGGCCAAAATCGGAAGCCTCTCAGTTGAGGTCACGCAATTCGGTGAGATCTCGAGCGGGGCTGAGGTCGCGTTCGAGATCACGATCACTGCGGGAACCGACCCCGCTTCGATCCGTGCGTGGGTCGGCGCGATGAATGGCATGGGCTCGACGAAGGGACGCGCGGACAAAGAGGGCGAGAAGAGCTACCACGCCCATGTGGAGTGCCCGATGGTGATCGCGGCGGACCACTCGCTATGGCTCGAAGTCGAGAACGCAGCTGGTACGAAGGAGCGCGCATCGGTGCAGCTCCATCGTTAGGGACTCTGGCTTCGCTCTCGTGCCATCAAAAACCGCCGCGCCCTCCCTCGGAGGACGCGGCGGTTCTCTTTTTCAGAAGCCAGATCGCGCTAGAGCGACGCTTTGCCCTCGGCTTCGGAGACGAGACGCTCGACCAGGCCGTCGAGGTCGTCGGGACTCCCGACCGACTTCTCGCGAATGATGCCTTTGTGGTCGATGAAGTAGACCGTCGGCCAACCGCTGACGTTCCAAAGGCTCGGGATCGCTCCGCCCGTGCCATCTTCTCCACACCAGAAGCTGCGCCAGGTGATCTCTTCTTCCTTCAGACGTCCGTGAAGCTTGTCGAGATCTTTGTCACTGTTCACGCCGATGATCGCGAAGGGACGTCCTGCCATGTTCTCTACGAGCGACCGCTCGTGGGGGTACATTGCCCGGCAGGGGCCTCACCAATCGCCCCAGAAGTCGAGCATGACGACCTTCCCGGCGTAGTCGGAGAGCTTGAACTTCTCGCCGAAGAGATCGACGCCCGCGATGTCGGGCGCCTTCATGCCGGTTTGCAGACGGGTTTCCTCAAAGCGCGGACCCTGTGCTTTGAGGGAGAGCAGTGCGTCGGAGGGGAGAAGCTCGATCACTTTCGTGAAGTCGGCCTCTGACGCTGCTTTCTGTTCGTCGGTCAAGTCGCGGCCGCGACGGTGCGAGCTGCCGCGGTTGAAGTAGGCTTGAGCTTGGATCTCTTTCGACGCGTTCTCCTCGATGACTTTCGTCATCAACGCGGCGAACCTCTCCGGCTTCATCCCTTGCGGGACGCGCGGACTCTGGATGACCCCTCCGAGGTGCGCACTCGAAGCATAAGCGTCGACGAGACGCTCGACCGCCTCTCCGGGATCAGCCAACAGTCTGAGGCGCAGCTGTGCCGCAGCGACGACCAGCTCGGCTTCCTTGCCGGCGTACAGTTTCGCGACGCCCGCGAACTTCTCTTTCCACTCTTCCATGACGGGGTTGACGATGCCGTCGGAGAGCGCGCGAAGTTTGTCCCACTCTTTCGCTTCGTACGCTTCCTTGTAGTCCGGAGTCTCGCGCATCGCAGAGAGACGATCGCGCATCGCATTCTCGGCAACTTTGAACTCCAGCGCGAGGGGTTCGACGGCCCGCTTCGCATCCGCGACCGGGTCGCCACCCACCGCCTGCACGCTCCCCGTGGGACACGCGACAAGGAGGGCGAGAGCGAACCAGCTCAAAAATCGGAGCATGTTCTCCACCTTTCAATTCTTGGACGGCTCTTCATGGACGTTGAGAGAATAGCCGAGGATGCGGGTTCAGAGAAGGGCCGGTGTCGAGGTCACGCGCTTGTCCCCGCCGCTGGGAGCGCAATATCGTTCGTCCGAGCCCCCTACTCGCTGAGGATCCCCCGCCGCATCAGCTCGGCTCGCAACTCTTTCGCCCCGACGTAATGAATCGAGTCGATTCCGAGCCCCCTCGCGGCTGTGACGTTTCTGACGTTGTCATCGATGAAGAGGATCCGCGACTTCTCGAGTGAAAAGCGCTCGAGCAGCAGTTGGTAGATCCTCGGATCGGGCTTCGCGAGCCCCTCTTCGCCACTGACCAGGATCCCCTCGAACCAATCGAGAAAGGGGAAGCGCGCGGTCGCGTGGGGCCACATCTCAGCGGACCAGTTGGTGAGGGCGTAGACGGGAGAGCGGGCGCGGAGTTCGTCGAGGATGCTGACCGTCTCGTCGAACGCGCTCCCCAGAGTTTCGATCCAGCGCTCATCGTAGGCGCGAATCAGCGGTTCGTGCTCGGGGAAGAGAGCGATCCGTTCTGCGATTCCATCGGCGAAGGTGCGCCCAGCATCCTGACGCTCGTTCCACTCCAAGGGGCAGATCCGCGCGAGAAAGTCCTCGACCGCGGCCTCGTCGGGGAGAAGCTGTCGGTAGAGGTAGCGAGGGTCCCAATCGATGAGGACACCGCCGAGGTCGAAGACCACGGTCGCATCGGCAATGGCGCCGGAATCTTCGTTCGAACGCGGGCCCTCCTTCATCGATCCCCCTCCTCCCCGGTAAATCGTAACCGGAGCGGTCGCGGCGTCGATCGAAAGCGCGCACAGAAGGGTCTCTCAGGAATGGGATGCCGGGGGACCTCGAAACGTGGGTCACGACGATCTGCCCCACGGCTCGTCGCCGACCACCTTGCATTCGAATCGGTCGAGATACGTGGCATCGACTTCGAAGGTCGTGACGTAGGCGACGTACCCCGAGGCGGCATCCTTTGGGTTCCAGTTCCCTCCAATTTCCGAGCCAAGACGGTCCGAGCACCCTAGAATCCACGAGGCCTAGAAGGAGGTCCGATGCCTGTCCGCTCCTATCACCACCAAGGGGGCGTATCCCCTCTACTCGGCGCGACCATCGATGAGCAGTTCCGTGCCGTCGTCTCCGAAAATGGCGACCGCGAGGCCTTCGTTGCCCTCCAGCCGGAACGGCGACGCACCTACCGAGAACTCGATACGGAGGTCGAGGCGATCGCTCGCGGCCTTTGGGCACTCGGCGGGAGAGAGGGAACGAAGGTCGGGATCTGGGGGACCGACCGACTCGAGTGGCTGGTCACCGCTCTCGCCGCGGCGCGAATCGGCGCGATTCTCGTCAACATCAACCCGGCCTATCGAACGGAAGAGCTGCGCTACGCCCTCGAGCTCGCGGAGGTGGAGATCCTCGTTCTCGAACCCTGCTTCCGAGACTCCCGCTATGCCGAGATGGTGCACGACTTGGTCCCCGAGATCGAGGCGGCTCCCGGGGACTGGCGATCGGAAGTGCTTCCTGCGCTGCGAACGGTGATCGTGTTCCAGCCCGGCGATGCACCCGCCTCGAAACCGAATGACGGCTTTCACACCTGGGAGGAGCTCAAACATGAGGGGGCGCGCCTCTCCTCCGATGCGCTCATCCCTCCTTCTGACCCTGACCTCCCGGTGAACATCCAATTCACATCAGGAACGACCGGAGCGCCGAAGGCCGTGCTCTTGACCCATCACAACATCCTGAACAACGCTTGGTTCGTCGGCGAAGCGATGAAGTTCACTCCGGAGGACCGCCTCTGCGTTCCCGTTCCCTTCTATCACTGCTTCGGGCTCGTCGTCTCGGCGCTCGTCTGCTTCGCCCGCGGTGCGACGCTGGTCGTCCCCGCCCCCCATTTCGAACCCGGGGCGACCCTCGACGCAATCGAGAAGGAACGCTGCACCGCCGTCCACGGAGTTCCGACGATGTTTGTGGCCGAGCTCGAATCGCTCCTCACGACTCCTCGCGACCTCTCGTCGCTTCGTACCGGAATCATGGCGGGGGCTCCGTGTCCTCCAGAGCTCGTCAAGGAAGTCGAAACGAAGCTCGGCTGCCGAGAAATTCTCATCGGCTACGGCCAGACGGAGGCCTCCCCGGTCACTCATTTGACCCGCGCGGACGACTCCTTCG
>CALEHF010000433.1 GCA_937876125.1 uncultured bacterium | reverse complement strand
AACCGCACGCACTCGCTTTTTCCCTCGCCAGTCATCTCGCTCCGTCGGATAGCGGACTCGTGCCAGCTCTCGCTCAGGGGCACCCCGCGTACTGCAGGCAACTGAGCGCGTCCGCGGTCGGATCCACACCGCAGGCGAGCGGCTCTGGCAGCGGAATCGGCGGTGCTCCGAAGAGCGCGACGAGGGTAGAGATCGCATCGGCGATGTCGAGCCCGCCGTCGTCATTGCTGTCGCATGCATCGCGACAAACGGGTGCGGGTGGAACGCCCGCGGCGGGGAAGAGGACGAGGAGGTGGAAGATCGCATCGGCGATGTTGGTCGACCCATCGCCGTTACAGTCACCCCGTTGAAACTGCCCCGTACAACCGCCCGCGCCGACTGTGTAGAGGTAGGCGGCGCCCGTTCCACCACTGGTATCGGCGTGGAGGGGCGCGCCGACGACCGCGAGGCCGCCGCGCAGCGATACCGACGTGCCGTAGAAGTCCGAGCTTCCCCCGTCGCTCGCGACGAGGATGGCGGTCTCGCTCCAAGCCCCCGCCTCGAATGTATAAAGGGTGGCGGCGCCGGTCGCGAAGGTCAAACCGGGAGCATTCTGCGCTCCCACGATCACATCGTTTCCGTCGATCGAGACCGACGATCCGAACCATTGATCGACATCGAGGTTCGTGGGGAGAAGCTTCGTCTCTTCTGCCCAAGCGATGCCGGTGCGTCGGAAGACGTAGGCTGCCCCGGTGCCAATGGGACCGGGCGGGACCGAGCAGAGGCAGTTTTCGATCGCGCCGACCACTGCGACGTTGGCATCGAGATCGACCGCGTATCCGAAGAAGTCGCCGGCATCGGCGTCGCTGGCGATGAGCTTCGTCTCCGCGTCCCAGTCGATGCCATCGAAGCGATAGAGATACGCTGCGCCCACCGTTTGCACTCCGATGACGTGACCCGGCGCTCCGATCAGCGCCCACTCCCCCGCCAACGAGATGGAGACTCCGAACTGATCGAAGTTCTGGGCATCACTCGCGATGAACTTTGTCTCTTCGACCCACACCCCACCCACTCGGCGAAACAGATACGCGGCGCCGGTCAGAACGCCAAGGACAGTCGCCGTGGGAGCGCCGACGATGACTGTGTCGCCATCGACCGCAACTGCGGATCCGAAGTTGGCGTCTTGTCCCCCATCGCTCGCGAGCAGCTTTGCCTCTTCGATCCAAACCGTTCCGTTGAATCGGTACACGTAGGCGGCACCCGAGTATGCGCCGAGTTCGTCCCGTCCCGGCGCACCGATTATCGCGACATTCCCCTCGAGATCCGCGGCGACCCCAAAGTTGTCGAAGGGGAGTCCATCGCTCGCCACGAGCGTGGCCGTCGCGCTCCACCCCGTCGGACCCTCGGTGAAGATCGTCGCCGTGCCGGTGTTGAGATCGACTCCATCCGCATCGTGCGCGCCCGCAAGAACCCGCGAACCGTCGATGGCGACCGACCTTCCCAATTGATCGAAGGGATCCGCATTGGCGAGAGCGAGGTGAGCGACATCGCACTGACCGAGGAGCGGGCCACTCGAGAAAAAGAGAACAAGACAGCTCCACAATGCCGCGCGCGTGTTCGATCGCATTGGGTTCAGAGTCGGGCGTGCTTCGGACATAGATCCTCCACTCGTGGGGTCGACGATGGATGTCGCGGACGACTGACAGTAGACCTGCGAGGACCCGCAGTCGAGGTGGTACCTCTCAGACGACTTGTTCTCGAACCAATGGCTGGACGCACACCGCCCCTCCGTCCGCCCTCTTCCGGACCGCAGTCCGCGATCCACTCACTCAATGACTTCCATCCCGTCATCCCCGACTTCTCATCAACATCCTGGATCAGCCAAAAAACCGCTGCTAGACTTCTCGCCCGCCGCGCCGCGCAGCGCGGGTCACCCGCTCTTCGTCTCCCACTCCGGAGTCTCAGAAAGGCACTCGTGCTCCCTCTCCACATCAATCCAGAACGGTTCTCCAAAACGACCCGCTCTCGCGGCGATCAGTACCACGCCGAGGGGTGCGTCGAGCTTGTCGACTTCGACAACGGCACCATCCTCGCCTTCGTTCACGGCACGCTCACGTACTCAGTTCGTGTGAAACTTCGTGAGACAAAAGAGGGGGCGAGCATCACGAGCTTCTCGTGCACGTGCCCCCAATTCGAACGCGCCGACGAGTGCAAACACGTCTGGGCGACAATCTGCACGATGCGTGAACTCCCCGGGGGCAAGAGTGACGCGGCTGAGAATGCTGACGCAGGAACTCTGGGTCGGCGGGCGGGGCTCTCCGCTTTCGAACTCGAGCCCGACGACACGCTGTTCGATGGCCGACTTCTGCCTGAATACGACCCCCTCCCCTCTCAACCGTTCTCCACCTTCGACCCGCGCTCCGGCTTCTCTCGCATTGGACCGCGTCTTCCGGCTGCGTCAGCCCCCGCAGACATTCCGCCCGTCGGCTCCACACCTGCGTCTCCTCGCTCGCTCTCTGAGTTTCTCGGGGACGCTCACGATCTCATGGGTGATTCCACCTCTGCGTACTCCGAAACTCGATTCTTGCGCAACGTCACTGGTGAGTTGGAGCTGATCTACTGGCTCGATCGGTCGGATCCCAGACAAGCGGTCTCGATTCCCCTCGTCGATGTAATGGAGCGCCAGCGCCTCCCCCGCAGTTGGGGAAAACTGCGCGTGCTCGATCTGAAAGGACGCACCCTCGACGATTTTCTGGTCGGGGAGGATCGGCGGTTGGTGGAGACGTTGATGCGTCTCGACCCTGAGACCGTCGAGACCTTCCTCTACCGCTGGCCAGGGTCGTGCCGCCTCGAGAACTTGCCACTCGAAAGTCATCTGGGGCGCGCGACGCTCATCGATCTCGCTCGCACCGGCAGACTGTTCCCCGCTCCCGTGGACCCCGAGGAGGGGGTGCCGGTGGGGTTCGACTCGACTCCGTGGGAGTTCTCCCTCACGTTCGTGCCCGCCGTTGAGGTCACGGGCAGTCCTGCCAACGGGAGCACCCCAAGAAAACAGAGCAGCTCCGGCGACTTCACCCTGGTCGGCCAGTTTCACTCTGGCGAGACGATCGTTCCTCTCGTTCAAGTGCTCGGCGTGTTTGAATCGGGCCTGATCTGGTTCAAAGATGCTCTCGCCCCCCTCGCCGATCTGCGCGCGCTCCGCTGGATCACCCTGGTCGCCCGCGCTGCCCTCACGGTGCCCGCGTCTGAAATTGGCGCGACCGCGCTAAGGTTGCTCGCCTTCGACCCCGCCGCACCGCTCGTGATTCCCGACGAAGTCGCCGTTTCGATCGTGCGCCTTCCCCCCCGACCGCGATTGGTCGTGCAACGGAAAACCGTCGAAGGGGGTCGCAGCGTTCTTTTTTGCAATCTCTTCTTCGACTACGGCGACGGCGTGGTGCTCGAGCCTGACGAGGGCACTGGCGCGGTCGTGCGAGGATCCGATGTGATCGCGCGCGATCTCGAGGCCGAGACGGAATGCGTCTCCGACCTCCTTTGGGCCGGGGCGCGACGCTCCGTGCGCGATGACACGCTCGATCGGATCACACTCACTGCGAACCGCCTTCCGCACTTGGTCGAAGTGCTGCTCCCGAAGGGATGGTCGATCGAAGCGGAGGGGCAAGCGTATCGTTCCGCCGGCGAGTTCAACATTCAGGTCGAATCGGGGATGGACTGGCTCGACGTGAAGGGAGACGCGACGTTCGACGGGGAAACCCTCTCGTTTCCGCGCCTCCTCGGTGCGCTCCGCCGCGGAAGCCGCCTGGTTCCGCTCGGCGATGGCAGCGTCGGCGTGCTCCCCCAAGACTGGTTGCGCCGCGCCGGAGCGCTCGCCGCCTTCGGAGAGCTCGACGGCGACGACGTGCGCTTTCGTCCCGGCCAAGCGTGGATTCTCGATGCACTCCTCGCGGGGATCCCCGAGGTCCAGGTCGATGAGAAGTTCGCGAAGATTCGCGAACGCATCGCGAGCTTCAAAGGGATCGCCCCTCTGCGCGAGCGGCGCAGCTTCCGCGGAAAACTGCGCCCGTATCAACGCGAGGCGCTCGGGTGGCTCAGGTTTCTTCGCGAACTTGGGCTCGGCGGTTGTCTGGCCGATGACATGGGGCTCGGGAAGACGGTGCAGGTGATCGCGCACCTCGAGGGACTGCGTCTCGACGGTGCGCTCGACAAGCCCACGCTGGTGGTCGCCCCGCGGAGCGTGCTCGAAAACTGGCTGCGCGAGCTCACCCGTTTTGCCCCACGCCTGAAAGTGATCGATGCCTCCGGTCCTGATCGCAAAAACCTGCTTTTGCAGCTCGACGAATACCATGTCGCCCTCACGACCTATGCGCTGGTGCGCTCTGACATCACGAAGCTGCGCGAGCAACTTTTCGACACGGTGATCCTCGATGAGGCGCAAGCGATCAAGAACGCGCAGAGTCAGACCGCAAAGGCTGTCCGGCTGCTCGACGCGCGACATCGTCTCGCCCTGAGCGGCACGCCGATCGAGAATCACATCGGCGAGCTGTGGTCCCTCTTCGAGTTTTTGCAACCGGGCACGCTCGGCCGCTCGTCTCGCTTTCATGCACTCGTCTCCAAGCTCGCGGGGGAGAGCGAGGATACGGCTGGGGATGGGCCGGCGGCACGGGGTTCACGACCTTCCCGGTCCGAGAGCCAAACCGACGACACCGATGCCCAGCCGGCCGTCCCCAAGGCGGACCTCACCATCGCGGGCACCGTGCGCCCGTTCATCCTCCGGCGCACGAAGGGTCAGGTGGCCCCCGATCTGCCCGCGCGCACCGAGCAGATCATCGAGTGCCCGCTCGGTCCACGGCAGCGCGAGTTGTACGACGAGATGCTCGCGCACTACCGCAGTACGCTTCTGCCACCCGGTTCGGAAAAGAAGCGTCTCGGCGCAGGAAAGAGCATCTCCCCGAATCCCATGCTGGTGATGCAGGCGCTTCTTCGTCTGCGGCAGGCCGCATGTCACCCCGGGCTTCTCGATCGCGAACGCGGGGGGGAGGGGAGCGGCAAACTTGACCTGCTGCTCGAGCGCGTCGAGGAGATTCGCGAAGAGGGGCACCGCTGTTTGATCTTCTCACAGTTCACGCAGTTCCTCGGGATCGTGCGGGAGCGGTTCGACGCGCGTGGCATCACGTATGAGTACCTCGACGGCAAGACTCGGAACCGGCAAGAGTGCGTCGATCGCTTCCAACTCGAAGGCGCGAGTACGGCGTTCCTCATCAGCCTGAAGGCGGGAGGACTGGGCTTGAACCTCACCGCGGCAGATTACGTGTTCCTCCTCGATCCGTGGTGGAACCCCGCGGCGGAAGCCCAAGCCATCGATCGCGCCCACCGCATCGGCCGCACGAAACCGGTGTTCGCCTACCGCCTCATCGCTCCAGGCACCGTGGAAGAGAAGGTGCTCAAGCTGCAGAATCAGAAGCGAGAGCTCGCCGACGCGATCATCCGCGAGGACGACGGGTGGTTGGGGAAGCTCACGGCGGAGGACTTGGGGCAGCTGTTTGGGTGAGGGAACGGCGCGCCGCACTCTAAATCCTAGGTCACGATTCGGATCGCCCCAGCAATCGGTGCTGTCTGTCGTGACCGCTGATTGAGGTGTTTCCGCAATGGACAGACTGAGGTCCATTGCTCCGTGACGCGAGAGGGAAGAGCGGCGCGAGAGGGGAAAACTCTCCGAATCGTGCCCTCTGATTTAGTTCGGGCGAACGACGATCTGTAGATCCGAAATGGCGTGCGCCCGGGCTCACTTCGCCTCGACCAACGGGAGCTCGCCCCGTCCCCGTAACTGGGCGAGTGCGAGGTTGATGCGTTCGACGAGCCCGCGATAAGTCGGATCGATCGCGATCGCATACCGTTCTGCCGCCAAGGGTTCCGGGAGTACCCGCAGGCTTGCATGCTCCTTCGCGAGCGCCGCCGCGTTCGGGCCGTCCATCACGGCGGCATCGATGACGCTTGTGAGCAGCCGCTCCACCACCGGCCCGTCCTTTTCGGCTCCGAAGTGCCAGGTCGCGTCGGGAAGCACTTCGCGCACGGCGAACTCCGATGTGGTCCCTCGCGCCGCTGCGACCCGTAAGTGGGTCAAGTCGTCGATCGAGGTCGGTTCCGATGCGCCGTGGCGCACCAGCACGGCGATCGATGTTTCGAAGTAGGGGTTGCTGAAACCGACCCGCCTCGCACGCTCAGCCGTGATCCCCATCGTTGCACACGCCACGTCGATCTCCCCCGCCTCGATGGCATCGAGAAGTTCGGCGAACTCCATCCGATGCCACTCGAGATCCATGTGGAGCTCGCGAGCCAACCCACGCATCATTTCGGGCTCTTTGCCGAGAGGCTCGCCGGCATCGTCGACAAATGCGAAGGGGGGATTTGCGAGGTCGGATCCGACTCTGAGGACGTGGGGGTCACGGAGGCTCTGGCAGCCGAATGTGCCGACGACGCAGAGGGCGAGCAGGGTCCGGATCAGAGGAAGCGTTGCAGCTGAGGATCGCAACCTCTGTCGTTCGTTCCGACGCTCCATCATCGCTCCGCTCTGTCTTGGCAGCCTGTCGATCAAAGGGGTCGGCACATGCGTGGCCTCGATCGGGAGGAGCATGCTACCAAAACCGACCTTCGAGCAGATCCCTCGGCCACGCTGACGCACGATCTTCGGCGAACGAGGTGCTCGGACTCCGTGAGCCCGAACGCCTGCATTCCGACCCGTTGCTGGGAAAGGGCGGAGTGCCCAATGGCGGCCCCTTCCGCGCCATCACATTTACCTACCGACTTCCCGAGCCTCCGGACCGATAATGAGGAGGTGATTCGATCTCGGAGACGTGTCCCTCCGTGCCCTCTCTCAGAGACCCAGGAGCCAATCCATGCCTCCCCCGCCCGCCGACGAGAATTCAGGCTCCGACTCCGCAGGCGCGGTTCGCGGGAGTCGCGCAGCTCGAGTCCTCGCAGCCCTCGAAGAGGCCTACGCCGAGGGGCTCTCGCTCTCGGAGGGGAATCTCCCGACTTCGATTCCCGAGCTAGGGCTCGTCGAGCCCGATCGATTCGGGATCGCGATCTGCGATGTCGCGGGCAACGTGCAGACTATCGGCGACACAGACACCCACTTCACCATCCAATCGATCTCGAAGGCGCTGCTCTACGCTCGCGCGCTGGAGCGGTTCAGTTCCGAGCAGATTGATCTGTCGGTCGGCGTCGAACCGAGCGGCAAGTTGTTCGACTCGATGATCCGACCGGAGCACGGCACCCAGCGACCGCAGAACGCGATGGTCAACGCCGGAGCGATCGTCATCGCAAGTCTTCTTCACCAAAGCCTCGGCGACGGTCAACATTCCGACTTCCTCGATTTCGTCGGAACGTGCATCGGCGATCGCACGCCATCCATCGACTCCGCCGTCTTCCAATCGGAGATGACGCACGGCAGCAAGAATCGCGCGATCGCATTTCAAATGCGGCACAACGGCATGCTGTTCGGCGAGGTCGAACCTGCGCTCGAGCACTACTTCCGCGCCTGCAGCGTCGCGCTCGACTGCCGCGAGCTCGCCCAGATCGCCGCAACCCTCGCGACGGGCGGCGTGCAACCACTCACCGGCAAGCGGGTCCTGCCGTCGACCGTCGTCACCCAAGTGCTTGCGGTGATGTCGACGTGCGGGATGTACGAAGCCTCCGGCGCATGGGCGGTGGAGGTGGGGCTGCCCGCGAAGAGTGGCATCGCCGGGGGAATCATCGCCGTTGCGCCGGGGCGATTCGGACTCGCCGCGTTCTGCCCTCGACTCGATCAGAGCGGGAACAGCGTCCGCGGCCAGCGCGCGATCTCACGGCTCGCTCGCACACTGGATTTGCACGGGTTCGCTCCTCGCACGCGGCGGGCGCCCCAGCGCGCCGTGCAGCTTCAGACCGTCATCGATGAAATCTATGAGCAGCTCTTGGAGCGACGTTCGGACGACGCCGAGCCGGCGCCGCTCTCGATCGCGGTCCACACCGTCCAAGGAGAAGAGCACGTGGTCGGGGAGACCGAGCTCGCGTTCCCGATTCAGGCCGCGGCGAACCCGTTCGCCTACGCGATCGCACTCGGGGCCCATGGCGCGGAGAAGGTGCACACGAAGGTCGGGGTCGAACCCAGCGGCAACCCGTTCTCGGCGGTGTACGTCGACCCTCGTTCGGGACTCCCCTACAACGCACTCGGCAATACGGGCGCGATCGCGATCGCCTCATTGTTCCCTGCGGGAACGCCCTCCCATCGCCTCGAAGTCTTGAGTGAGCGTCTCGGCGCGTTCGCGGGAGTCTCGCCGTTGGAGATCGACCAGGCGACCCTTTCAGATGAGCGGGAGAACGGCGATCACAATCGCTCGATCGCGCACTTTCTCCGCAGCCACGGAGTGATCGACGACGTCGACGCCGCCCTCGGTCTCTACTTCCAACAGTGCTCGCTGATGGTGACGACCCGCACCCTGGCGCGCATGGGTGCGACCCTCGCGGCGGGGGGGGATCAAAACTGCCCGGGCCCCGGCGTGATCGACGCCCAGGATGCCAGGCGAGTGCTCGCGCAAATGTATGTGTGCGGCATGCACGACCACTCGGGGCGGTTCGCGTTCGATGTGGGAATTCCCGCGAAGAGCGGGATCTCGGGGGGGATCGTCGGCGCGGTGCCGGGCCGCGTGGGGATTGCGGTGCACGCGCCGGGGGTCGATGCGATGGGATGCAGCGTAGTCGGGGCAGAGGCGTTCCGGCTGATCGCAACGCGACTCGGGCTCAGGCAGCCGCAGGAGTAGTCGCGAGTGGCTCTGATCGACAGCTCGAGCTTCGAAGGAAGCTCGACCGATCGATCAGAATCTCAGGATCGCGCAGTCTTTGAGGGCCAGGGCAGCCGCGTTTTCGAGACCTTGCCAACGTAAGCCTACCCCTGCTTCTCCATATCCAACTCTCGCAACTCCCCCGACTCCATCTTCTCTCGCACCCGAACCCCTTGCCCATCCTCATAGGTGATCAGCAACGCCCCACTCGCCGCGCCCTGCTCGAACACCGACTCGACCACCCACGCCTCCCCCGGCCACGGGTACGCGAACACGACGTCCCACTCCCCAATCTCCACGCCGAGCGCCTCGTGGCCATCGGCCGCTCCGGTGTCATCCCAGAGGAAACGATCGGCCTGCTCACGCGCTTTCGCTTCGGGGGGGATGAACGTTCCGGCCACGAAGATCGCCTCGAGATCGAAGTCGTTCGAGAGCTCCTCGGCAGCCTCGACCAGGTCCCCCTGCAACTCGATGCCGTGAGCGTCGAAGCCGTGGTGATTGGCGATCATTGCCACCACCCCGAACCCGCTCCCCCACTCACAGAAACTCCCTCCGAGGGGGATCCCCGCCGCCACCAATCGGGCCAGGGTCTCGTGCACCGCCACGAAGTCACTCGCGACGAAACCGTCCGCTTCTCCGTCGTTCGCCTTCATATAGTCGGCGATCCGGAGATCCGCCTCGGTGAAGAGCTCTTCGAGAAGCTCTGGAATCGGGGTGGGCTCTGTCATTCGGAACTCTCTCACGCCCAGGAGGCTGTCGAAAAACTCATCCCGGCAGCCTCCTAGCTCTTTGATCGGTTTGCCGACGAGGTCTATCGGGCTCTCTGGTATCCTTGGTACCCTATCTGTGGCTCAAATCCATGTACAGATCGTCCCGAAACCCCGGCAGCATCGACGCCCGCCCGTCGATCTTTGTCGCGTCCGCTCGATGCGCGTTTCGCATTGAGATCCATATCGTTGCCCCGGGCCCGCCGCCCGGAGGAGGGATCACCCGATGACCGCTCGCTCATCTCGGTTTCAAACGCGTCTCGCCGCCACCATGGCACTCGCTCTCTTCTCGTTCGCACTCGGCACCTCCGTGCTCCACGCAGACCCCGATCCGATGCGTCCCGGTCCCAAGGCGTTGGTGGCGTCGATGTTGTCGCCGGATCCGGATCCAGAGCCAGCGGTCCCCGCGGAGCGCGATGGGACTCCTCTGGCCCGGCCCAATCGCTCTCTCGATCCGACCACGAGCCTCGCACACTTCGCCCCGTGGTACCCGTACGAGATGCGTCCTCCGTTTCTCGGTCCTGGATACCTGGGCGTCGATCGCACCGATGTCGTCTATGCGGGCAATGCACGCTTCACCATCGACAGAGAGCCACTGATCCCCGATGACTTGCGCAGCCGTTCCGGGTTCGACGCGGACGGCGACTTCACCGCGGGATACTGGATCGTACAGTACACCGATGGCGTGACGACAGCGCTCAAGAAGCGACTTGATGACCTCACTGGTCCGACCATCGGGCCCGAGGGTCGCGCCCTCTCGCGTTGGTACATTCCGAACCGCGCCCACATCGCCTGGATCGATACCGCCGAAACATTCGAAACCATCTCGGCCTGGCCCGAGATCTCCGGCGTGACCCCGTATCACCCAGCGTACAAGATCTCCCCCGCCATCGGCTTCGCACCTCTGACATCCCCGGATCGCATCGAGCGGAAAACCTACTTCCTCAACGTCGACCTGATTCCCGGGCACTCCGCCTCCGCCGTGAAGGGTGCTCTCGCCGAGCGCGGCATCGGCGTGGTCTCCCAGGTGTATCTCCCCGGTCTGAAGACCTACGACGTCCACTACCTCATCGTCGAGGCACTTCCATCGGAAGTGGTGACGGTCGCTCTGGTCGAGGGAGTGCGCTTCATCCAAGAATCCGGGGATGGGCTCCGGCTCCTCGATATCTCCGGCGGCGGCAAGCTGCAGAACCGCTCGCTGGTGGTCGATGACGTTGCCGACTCGCCGATCGTCACTGCCGTCGACTTCCCGCTCTGGCTGACCCACGATCTCCAAGGACAAGGCCAGCTCATCGGCGTGGTCGACTCTTCGTTCGATTGGAACAACGTCGGAACGACCGGTTGCTCGAACGGCTTCCCGGACATCCTGATCGACAACTACGGCTTTGCCGACCCCGTGCTCGCCTCCGTGCTGTTGCCGACCATCGGCACCGGCGGAGTGAGCTTGAAGATTCCGCGCGCCGATCTTCTCGGCGGTGCGACTCTCCAAGGCGGTTCTGCGAACGAGCACGGAGTCGGCGTCGCCGGCGCCGCCGCCGCGGACTTCTACGGAAACAATTCGACGAAGTACTGGGAACATGATGTCGACGTCTGGGAGCCGTGGGCGCCGCAGAATTTCTCGGGGCTCCTCGGTCCAGGCATCGCTCACGAGGCGCAGCTCTACCTGACGCCGGTCGACGACGGCGCCGGCAGCTTCCAATGGCAAACCCTGGGTGAGTTCGAGGCCAATATGGCGACCACTCTCACCAACATGGCAAACGCCGGCGTGTCGACGACCAACCACTCGGTGGGCCTCCTCGAAACGAATAACACCTACACCGCGACGACCGTCGTCCACGACACCAAGGGGTTCGACCACCTCGACATGCTCCAGTGCATGGCTGCGGGGAACGACGGCGCAGTCCCAAACGCGCTCACGTCGCAATCTGTCGCGAAGAACGTGCTCGCGGTCGGCGCGAG